>NZ_SOHF01000011.1:0-299782 GCF_004404045.1 Cryobacterium sp. Hh11
AGGTAGGCGGTGGGAATGCCGGCGGCGCCGATGATGCCGGCCAGACGCCAGTTCACGCCGGTGCGCAGCCGCGGAAGCACGGCGACCGCCGACGCCGCTCCCACGACGATCAGCGAGGTTGGTATCGCCTCCTCGAGGGGTAACCCGACACCGTAGACCAAGGCCGGAACGGCCAGGATTGACCCGCCCCCGCCGACCAGGCCGAGCAGCGCACCCACGATCACTCCCAGAAGCAGCGCGGCCAGGATCATGCGTGCGGCGCCAGCTGAGCGAGGACGTCACTCTTCGTGGGTTCGGAAACCGGGCGGTTCCAGGGCATCCAGGACAGGATTCGCCCCAGCGTGCAACTGTTGGTGGCGGCCGATACCGTGAGGCCGGCACCGATGACGCCGGCGAGAAGACGGAACTGCGGATGGATGAACCTTCCCGCCAGCACGCTCGCCAACACCAGGGATCCGGCCGTCATACGTACCTGTCGATCCATGGCCCACGTGGAGCGACCGCTGGTGATATCGCCGCCGGCGGCGGCATAGCCCGCCACACCACCGGTTAATACACGAGCACCGCTCAGGCCACCTGCGTCAAGATTCTTTCGCGCTTCTTCCGCGCGTCGACCCGACTGGCAGACCAGCACAACCCGGGGGGCCAGCTGCGCCGCAATCTCTTCAGTGTGTTCTTTGAGCAGGTGGAGCGGCACGTGATACGAACCCCGGATATGCCGGGTTTCAAACTCCGAGCCGTCCCTCACATCGATGATCATCAGGTCGCCATGATGGAGAACCCACTGATGGAATTCGTCTGCCCCAATTGGTGACGGGGAGGGGTTGACGGTGTGCGTGGTGTGAGAGATAGTAAATCCGTTTCAGTTTGGTGCGGGAGCGGAACAATGCCGGCAGCCCTGAGGCCTGCCGCTGAGGCAGGCCGCTGGCGATCGTGTCTGCCGTGAAGCCAACGTTGGTTAGGTGTTCAGCCGTGGGTCATCGCCATCAGGCTTTCACTGAATATTGGGCAGCCCATGCGGTATAGCCGCCGATGAGGTCGGTGACGTCCGAATGGCCAAGGCCCCGCAGCGCACTCGCGGCGACGCTCGAACGCCAGCCGCTGGCACAGTGGATGATTACGGGTCCGGCGTGCACTTCGGCGTGGCGCTGGCTCAGCTCGGCCAGGGGAATGCGCAGGGAGCCCGGGATCGCGCCCTGCTCGACCTCGCCGGGATTGCGTACGTCGAGGATCGTTGCGGCGGTGTCCCGGCGAAGAGCCTCGAAGTCGTCAAGCTCGACCCGCGCACCGACCTGCACCAGCGGGCCGAGGTCGGTGAACGCCTGCGCCGGGTTTGTCAGATATCCGGCGACCCGGTCGAAGCCGATGCGGGCCAGCCGCATTCCGGCCTCGGCTTCGCGGCCGGAGTCGGCGATGATCACGATGCTGTCGTCGTGCGCGATGACCATTCCGGCCGTCTCGGAGAAGCGTCCGTCCAGTCCCACGTTAATGGACCCGGCCAAGTGCCCGAGGGCGAAGTCTTCGGGGCTGCGGGTGTCAAGAACACGGGCCCCGCGCTCAACGGATGCGCGAACATCCGTCAGATTCAGCGGTGCCAGTTCGCGGGTGGAACCTATGACTTCGTGCGCGCTACGGTTGATCATCGCGTCGACGGCGAAATAGCCGGGGATTGCGGGCTGACCGCTGCGGATCATCGTCACGAAGTCGTCTTCACTCATCGGCTGCACAGACGCGTTCGTCAGGCGCTGGTTGCCGATGGTGGATTCAAGCTCGTCGGAGAGGTTCTTGCCACAGGCGGAACCAGCGCCGTGGGCGGGGAGAACACGCACCGCATCGGGCAAGGCGAGAAGCGTCGTGTGGATCGACGCGTATAGGGCGCGGGCCAGTTGGTCGGGATCTGCGCCGACGGATGCGGCCAGGTCGGGACGGCCCACGTCACCGATGAAGAGGGTATCGCCGGTGAGGACGGCATGGGCCACGGCATCGCTGGCGTGTTCACGAACGACGATGCTGATGGACTCCCAAGTGTGCCCGGGGGTGTCGAGAATTTCTAGTTCCACCTCTCCGAGCGAGATCTTCTCGCCATTGGCGAGGTGACGGATCTCATACTCGGTCTCGGCGCGGGCACCGTAGCCGATCCAGGCGCCAGTGGCTGCGGCCAGCTCGAGGTGACCGGCGACGAAGTCAGCGTGGAAATGCGTGTTGATCACGCCGATAATGGTCAGGTTGTTCGCCTGCGCGTCGGCGAGGTATTCGTCGATGTCGCGGCGGGGGTCCACGACGACGGCTTGACCGCTCGTCGGATCACCGACGAGGTACGAGCCATGGGACAGGCAGTTGAGGTAGTACTGGGTCAAAATCATCGTGGCCTCCAAAGGTCGGGGCCCACCACGCCGACACGAATTGGGGCGTGTAGTGGGTATGCGCCCCAGTCTCACACATACCCCGCACGGTATGCAAGATACCCCTAAGGGTATAGTCTGCGTGTATGGCTATTACCGATCTCACCGAGACCACCTTTGACGCGACCATTGCCCAGAGTCCCATCGTGTTGGTTGATTTCTGGGCCGCATGGTGCGGCCCTTGTCGCAGTTTCGCCCCGACATTCCGCGCGGCGTCTGAAAAACACCCCGCAATCACCTTTGGAAAAGTCGACACCGAAGCCGAACAGGGACTGGCCGCAGCCGCGGGCATCCGCTCCATCCCCACGCTGATGGCATTTCGGGACTCCGTACTCGTCTTTTCCCAGCCAGGCGCCCTCAACGCAGCCAGCCTGGAAGAGCTCATTGCCGGCGTCGAGAACCTCAATATGGACGACGTGCGCGCCAGCATCGCCGCCCGCTAAACCTCGCGCCCTGTGAGAAACCGCATGACCGCTTCACGGCAGGGTCACATGAGCACGTCCCTGCCCCCCAGTAAATAAAATACTCCCAGGGGTATAATTCTTTTCGCAGCTCACCTTATTGAATGGAGATCTATTATGTGTCGTTCCGTCACCTGCAAAGTGTGTCAAAAAACAACGTGGGCGGGCTGTGGTCAGCACGTTGATCAGGTAATGCGCGGCGTGCCTCGCAATCAGCAATGCGCCGGGCACGTGAAAGAAAAATCGACCGGATCATTCTGGTCCCGGCTGCTCGGACGCTAACGGCGGTACCCACTCCTGCTCTCGACGCTCGACAGCGCTGGCCAGACCGCCAACCGGACCACCGGCGCGGCTCCGGCTGACGCGGCCGGGGGCGAGGACGTCCTCGTTCCGCGGTCGGGTATGTGCGCAGCCCTCATGTCAGAAAGAGCGCCGCCGCGCGCTGCTTTACACAGCATCAGCGACACCGCCCCCGCAGGGGCGCGCCTCATCTTTTTCGCTGGCGCCTGCCCGTTAGACCTCGACGGCAGCACCGTTGGCGTCGGAGACTATGCAGCCCAGGCCGGCAAGGCGATGGAGAACCTCGCGTTAGCTCTGAAGGCGGCGGGAGTCCAACTCGAGAACGTATTGAGCACACGGGTTCTCGTCGCGTCTTCCACTCAGAGTGACCTGGTCGAGGCGTGGACGGTCATTCGTGAGGCTTTCGGGGAGCATGACGTGCCGAGCACACTCCTTGGCGTCACCGTTCTGGGCTACACGGATCAACTGGTCGAGATCGAAGCTGTCGCGGCGGTAATCGACTGACAGAACCAGCGCGGACAGCGTCCGGGGTCTGATCCTTGCCTCAGATCGTCCGCTCCCACACCGTTGTCTCCGTGGGGCCTCCTTGATGATTCGCTGTCGCCCGTCGCTGAAAGGAGTACCCGGTGCGCAAAGCGACCGCCTCACTCGCGGTATTCCCTTCAAAGATCACCAAGGTCACCACTCGGCTCCCGTTGTCGAGCAGCCAGTCGGTGAGGGCCCGGGTTGCGAGTGAGGCTGCACCGCGACCGCGACCGCGACCTGTTCGGAGGAGCGCATAGTAGATCTCCGGAACCTCGCCGGGATCCGCGAACACACCGGCGACACCCAAGTTGGTCTGGCCGTCTGTAATCAAGTAACGATAGGTGTCAGCGGAGGCGCACTCCGAATGGGTCGGGCGCAATCGCGCTCTCGCTGTCTCCTCGGTCATTTGAGGGCGATAGTGAGTCCACCGGAGCACGTCAGGATCCATTGAGAGGGCCACTTCGAGGGCCCAGTCCGCTTCCACCATCACTCGCAAATCGAACGGGCCGGCCGCTAAGCGATCCGGTGGAGCAACTGGCAACGGCATGCGCCCTATTCTGGCCTGCTTCTGCAGAAATACCCGAGCGGGCTCGGTTCCACTTGTGGGCACAGGCTGCGTTGGGAGTCGCCGCACGGTGTCGTTCCGCGCCGGTCACCTCGGTTGACATCTTCCGGCCACAGGTTCGGCGACTCCACGACGCCATCCAGGGACATGAACAAGCCGGCGGTCAGTTTTCGTATGCGAATCGCTCCAGGGGTCGGTGAGCGAAAATGCTACCTCAGTCGGTCGAGATAGCGCAGGATGACACCCTCGCGCAGCGCCCACGGTGACACTTCAAGTTCCGCCGCCCCGAACGCGGCCATTGCCGCACCGAGCACGATGCCGCCGGCCACGATCTGAAAGGTGCGGTCGGCGGTGATACCGGGCAGCGCCGGGCGGGCTTCGGCAGGAATACGCGCGAGACGCGGCACCCAGTCATCGAGCTCCGCGCGACCCAACCGCAAGCGATCGGCGGCGCCGACGCCGTCCGAGGTGGTTCCGGCCAGTCGGGCCAGTGATCGAATCGCCTTCGACGACCCGACGATGTGGTGCGGTGCCGGCAGCTGCGCAAAGGCACCAACCGCATCGCGCAAAACGGATGCCGCATGCCTGCGCAGCGCAGACACCTCCTCCGGCAGGGGAGGATCGTGGTGCAGAAAACCGATCGTGCTGCGCCCGGCGCCGAGCGGCAGCGACAGCGCTACCTCGGGAAACTCAGCCCCGCCGGCCGCGATCTCGAGCGATCCACCGCCAATGTCGAACAGCAGAATGTTGCCGGCCGACCAGCCATACCAGCGCCGCACGGCAAGGAAGGTCAGCCGGGCTTCGTCCTCGCCCGACAGCACCTGCAGGGCGACACCGGTTTCCCGTTCGACCCGGTCGAGCAGTTCCGGACCGTTGGTCGCGTCGCGCAGGGCCGAGGTGGCGAACGGCAACAACTCGTCGATATTGTGCTGCTGGGCAACATCCGCTGCATGCTGCACCGCAGAGAGCACCGCCGCGACACCCTCGTCGTTGATGGCACCCTCTGGCGTGATGTACCGCATGAGGCGCAGAACGCTCTTGTCGGAGGCCATCGGCACCGGCGGGGCGCCTTCGTGCGCGTCGACAACTAACAGGTGGACGGTATTCGAACCGACATCGAGGACTCCAAGGCGCACATTTGTACGATACTGCCTCCGCCGGGTCAACGTTGCGCGGGAGCGACGAAGCGCTGCCAGACCCAGCCGCTCGCGCACAGGGCCGCGAAGCTCGCGGCGACGATCCACAACACCGTGCCAGAGCCGCTGCTCTGCAGCTGATCGATCGCCGGGGCCAGCGCGGCGAACAAAATTCCATAGGCGACCACGGTCAGGCCGGTCCAGATCGGCGGTGACCAGGCGAGAATGCTGCGCCCACTGGTGTGACCGATCGGCACCAGGATGAGCACGGCCGAGCCGACTGAAGCGAGCACGATCGTGTTGACCGTCTCCGCCACGAGCGAGGTCGTGAAATCACTGGCGGCGGGCAGAAGTGCTCCGAGTGACCAGGCGAGCACGGCAAACAGGGAGAGGGCGCCGACCCGCACTGCCGCAAGCTGGCCGCGCTGCGCCGGCGTCGGCTGCGCGCTGCCAGCATCCGGTTTGGCTAACAGGCTCACGCTGCCGAGCAGGCCGAACAGCAGGGCCGGGTGCACGTCGAAGACGCGCGAGGCGGTCGCCGCGGCCGCGACCAGCAACAGGTAGCGCGGCAGAAATCTGACCGCCCCGCGCAGCTCCAGCACGCGGGAACTCCACCACAGCGGCACCAGAATGGCGACCCCGTTGACCAAGACCAGCCCGATAGTCACCGCGACCAGCAGACGCAGGTAGGCCGGCTGATCCACCACCGGTCCGGACAGCATGACGAAGGTTGCGGCGGCGACGAGCGCGGCGCCACCGCGCAGCCACCGATTGAGTCGCACGGTCGGTGCCACCTCGTACTCTTCGCGCACCCGATTGCGACCCGCCAGGGTGGGCCGTGACCAGAGCGGACGGCCGCCGCGCGTACGCGAGATGGTGCCCGCGAGCATCCGCAGCGGCAGAGCGATCAGCACCAGGGCGCCCAGGGCGAGCAGCCCGGCCTGCAACCAGGGGAATGGCGAACTGGTGCCGCTTGGCCCGATCGGCAGTGCGAAGCGGGTCGGGTCATCCCACCGGCCGGTGAAAGTGGATGCCCCCGCCGAGTCGTCCGCCGACTCCTCCTCAGCGGCTTCCGGCGCTGGTTCCTGCGTTTGGGGCGCCGCGGAAGGCGTCGGCTCCGCTGTGTCACCCGGTATGCCAACCGCACCGTCAGGCGACGGCGAAGCCGATGCGCTCGGAGCCGGCGTGACCGCTGGCGTCTCCGAGGCGGACTGGGTCGGTGTGGCGGTGTTCGGGGCGGCATAGCGGACCGTCACGGGGGTGCTGCCCGGTCCGACATTGCCGGCGGAATCCTGCTGCACGGCGATGACGGAGTACGAACCCGCAGCCACGCCCCCGGCGAAGCAGGTCCAGGCCCCGTCGGTCACCTCGGCGGTGCAGACCGAGTAGGCGCCGGCGAACACGGTGACCGTTGCGCCGGTCTCGCCGGTGCCGGTGTATTCCGTTCCCGCGACGGGCACCTGGGCGCCCTCGCGAGGAGTCGTCACGACCGGAGCCGCTGGGCCCTGAAGGTCAAAGACAATCGTGACCGGCTCGCTCGAATTCGACGACGACGGGCTGCTGAAGGTCGAACGCTGGCTCGCTGTCACCTCCCGGCTTCCGCTCTTGAGCGTGCCCTCGAACAGGCACGCCCAAGCACCCGAGTTGTCGACGTCACTTGAGCAGGAGTCTTCGGTCCCCAGGGACGCCGTCACAGTGGCCTGGGGATGCCCGGTTCCGCGAACCCAGCCGTCGGACTCGGAGCCGCTGCGGCCGCCCTGCACGGTCGGTGCACCCAGAACGGCAACCGTGATCTCGTCGCTCAGGGTGGAATCGCCGGTTACAACGACGCGCAGTTTGATCGTCGGACCGTTCTGCAGGTAGAGGTTGCTGCAGCTCCAGGAGGTTGATTTGTCATCGACGATGCACAGCGGGTCCCCGCCGCGCGGCGACAACAACTGAATCTCCTGATCGAGCGCTTTCGACCCAGACACAGTTGTACGGTTACTGCCGATGAACTGCCCGTTGCCGGGACTCTCGATCAGCGGCCTCGTCGTAGCTGGATCGGTCGTGGTGTTTGGGATGGGTTCTTCGGTGGCCGGAGCGGTCGATTCCGGTGTCGATTCCGGCGTCGCCTGCGCCGTCGCCAGCACGGGCCCGGCGAGGACGATCGCACACCCGAGTAGAAGGGCGGCGACGGCCGCTAAACTGCGGGAGCGTCGCGGACGCGCCGTTGCGCCCGATGCTTCGACCCGAGTCGATTCGGACATGACTCACCCCCTGCCCCAATTTGAGGGGCAGAGGGCGGTAAAGTCAACCTCCCGCGCCCGCAGAATGTAACAAACCGAGGGAATTCTTCGCGCTGCCGCCGCCCGCCGGTAAACATGACACCCTTTATACGAAGCGGATGCCCAGCATGAGACCGCCGAAGAGAGCCGCACCCTGATGAATCCCACGCCCCGCACCCCCGCCTCCACACGCGCCGTCGCCGCCCGGGACTGGGAACACCGCGCCGGCGAGCTCGGCGATGGCCTGCCGACCGGGTTCGAGGTGGCCGTCGCCACGTCCGCCTTTCAGATCGAGGGAGCCGCTCGCGACGGCGGCCGTGGCGACAGCGTCTGGGATTCCTTCAGTCAAAGATCCGGACGCATCCGCGATGGCTCGAACGCCTCCGTTTCGGCTGACCACATCAAGAATTACGAAGCGGATGCCGCCATTCTGCGCGACCTCGGCGTCGACGCCTACCGCTTCTCGCTGGGCTGGACCAGATTGCAGCCCGAGGGCCGCGGCCCCCTCAACCGCAACGGACTCGCGTTCTACGATCGGTTGCTGGACGCGTTGCTGGCCGACGGCATCCGTTCTACCGCCACTCTCTCGCACTGGGATCTGCCGGCTGCCCTGCGGGGCGGCTGGCTGAACCGCGACACCGCCGGCCGTTTCGCCGACTACGCCCATGCTGTGGGGGAGGCGTTCGGCGACCGCGTCGACGCCTGGGTCACCCTCAATGAGCCAGCCACGGTCACCACCAGGGGCTACGCGCTCGGCACCCACGCACCCGGTCGCACCCTGCTGTTCGACGCGCTTCCCAGTGCGCACCATCAGCTGCTCGCGCACGGTCTTGCCGTGCAGGGCCTGCGCGCCGCCGACGTGCGCGGACGCATCGGTCTGGTCAACTCCCACACCCCGGTGCAATCAGCGACCGACCGCGACCAGGACCGCTCCTATGCGGCCCTCTACGACCTGCTGCAGAACCGCTTGTTCGCCGACCCGGTGCTGCTTGGCCACTATCCAGACCCGCTCGAACCGTTCGCGGTCGAACTACGCACCCTGCTCGAAGCCGACCCCGCAGACCTGCGCACGATCCAGCAGCCGCTCGACTTCTACGGGCTGAGCTACACGGGGCCGGCCCGAATCGCCGCCGGTGCGACGGTGCTGAAGGCCCCCGATGGCCAGCCGATCCCCGTCACCTCATGGCCGTTCCACCTCGAGCCGTTCCGCGAACACCCCACGACCTCCACCGGCAACGTCAACGCTCCCGAGTACGTCGCGGTGGCGCTCGCCGAACTGGCCGAACGCTACCCCGACCTGCCGCCCGTCTACCTCTCACTGACCGGCGGCGCCTTCTGGGACCAGGCGGATGCCCGCCACCAGGTGCACGATCCCGCCCGCATCGACTACCTGGCCGAACACCTCGTGGCCGCCCTCGACGCCACCGCGGTCGGAGCCCCGGCCGCTGCCGTCGACCTCGCCGGTGTGGCGTTCTGGTCGCTGCTCGACGGGTTCGAGTGGGATGACGGCTACACCCAGCCGACCGGTCTGGTACACGTCGACTTCGCCGACGACCGCCGCACGCGCACGCCCAAGTCGAGCTACCGCTGGCTGCAACACGCGCTGACCAATCGCTGAGGCGGCCAACTACGGCGTGCGCCGCCGCAGCGTCACCGACCCGAGCACGACGGCGCCCACAACCCACGCTCCGATGATGAGCAGTTCCCCGCCGACATAGGCGGCGTCCTGCGAATCGGCCGCGACCGCCTGCAGCGCATCGATCGCGTGCGACAGCGGCAACCAATCGCTGATCATTCGCAGCACATCGGGCAGCTGCTCGCGCGGCAGAAAAATGCCGCCGAGCAGAATCTGCGGAAACACCAGCGCCGGCATGAACTGCACGACCTGAAACTCCGTTCGGGCGAACGCGCTCGCCAGCAGGCCGAGCGACGTGCCGAGCACCGCATCGGCCACCGCGACGGCGAGCAGCAGCCAGATCGATCCGCTGATCTCGAGCCCGCACACCCAGACCGCGAATCCGACCGCGACGGCCGATTGGGCCACGGCGAGCAGGCCGAACGCGAGCGTGTAGCCGAGAATCAGGTCGCCCTTCCCGAGCGGCATCGACAGCAGGCGCTCGAGCGTGCCGGTGCGGCGTTCGCGCAGGGTTGTGATGCTGGTCACGAGAAACATCACGATGAACGGAAACAGGGCGATCATGCCCGGTCCGATCGTGGCGAACACGGGAGTGTCCGAGAAGATCCAGGCCAGCAGCCCGATCAGCAGGCTCGGCACCACGAGTAGCAGCACGATCGTGCGCGGGTCATGTCGCACCTGGCTGAGCACGCGGCCGGCCGTCGCGAGGGTGCGTTGCGGCGTCATGAGACGCTCCCAGTGGCTTCGCCGAGCGGATGCTGCGCGATCAGCGCCAGAAACGCCCCCTCGGTATCGCTGGTTCCGGTCGCGGCGAGCAGCCCCGCCGGGGTGTCATCGGCCAGAATCTCGCCGTCTCGCATGAGCAGCAGCCGGTCGCACCGGCTGGCCTCGTCCATCACGTGGCTGGAGACCAGCAGACTCGTTCCGACGGCGGCGAGTTGATGGAACAGGGTCCACAGCTCGACCCGCAGCACGGGGTCGAGTCCGACGGTCGGTTCGTCGAGCACGAGCAGATCGGGGGAGCCGAGCAGCGCTCCGGCCAGCGAGACCCGGCTGCGCTGTCCGCCGGAGAGCGATCCGACGAGCTGGCCGGCCTGTGCCGTGAGATCGGTCAGGGCCAACACTCGGTCGACGTCCCGGCGCGGGGCACCGAGCACGGCGCGAAAATAGTGCAGATTCTGCCGCACGGTGAGGTCGTCGTAGACGCTCGCATCCTGTGTCACATAGCCCACGCGGTGCCGAAGCTGGGCGGCGCCAGCTGGCAGGCCGAGCACCGTGACTGTGCCGGACTGCACCACCTGCACGCCGACGATCGCTCTCAGGAGCGTGGTTTTGCCGCATCCGCTCGGGCCGAGCAGCCCCACCACGACTCCGCGGGGAACAGTGACGGTAAGCCCACGCAGCACCGGATGCTTTCCCCGTCGCACGTGTAAATCGGTCACGTCGACCGCGGGGGCGGATGTGTTCACCATGTCCGAACTCTCCGCCGCTGCACACTCCCTGTCAAGCCCACAATGGGCGATTCCGCGGTGCTTCACGTTGAAAGCGGGTACCCAGCTACCTGCAGTAATTTCGGGGCGTGAGCAAGCAGCAGCCCTACCGCGTCCTGCACTCCTACGACGATTTCGAACTTCGCCGATACCCAGCACATCTCTTGGCCGAAGTCACCACGGATGGCCCTTTCGAAGACGCCGGCAACCGTGCTTTCCGATACCTGTTTGCCTACATCAGCGGGGCAAACCAGTCCCGCCGGAAGGTGGCCATGACCGCGCCAGTGGTGCAGACCGGTGCGGCAGAAAAGATCGCGATGACCGCGCCCGTGCTGCAACAGCCTGTGACGCACCCGTCAAATCGAGTGGGCAGTGCGCAGTTCCAGGTTGCCTTCGTGCTGCCCGAGGAGCTGACGGCGCAAACGGCGCCGCAACCCACCGACCCCAACGTGCAACTGAGAACGGTACCGTCCGCACTGGTCGCTGCACTGCGGTTCGGTGGACGCTGGCGTGAGACTCGTTACGAACAGCATGTCGAGGAGTTGCGCGCGGCGCTTGCCGCCGCCGGGCTCACCGCCCTGGGGTCACCGAGATTCGCCCGATTCGACCCGCCGTTCAAACCGTGGTTTCTGCGTCGCAACGAGGTGTTGGTCGACGTCGAAGAGCCCGGCTGACCGCGCTCTCCCTGCCGCCTTGGGAAATCCCCGCACGCCTTGAGGTTGCTTGGAGTGTGATGGGAAGCGGGTGGGAGCCTCCGGGGTCGCGGTTAGTATTGGCAGGTACGCACGGGGGTCGTTGTCGCTAGTTCATGTCTCCGTGCCACCCTAGAAAGCCAATTTGCAAGGAGACGCTGCCATGGAATGGCTCATCCCGGTTCTGATCGTTGTCGCACTCGTCGCCATCGCTGGTATCTACCTGTGGTCGACGTACAACTCGCTCGTGACGCTCAATGTGCGCGTCGACGAAGCGTGGAGCGACATCACGGTGATGCTCAAGCGTCGTGCTGACCTGCTGCCCAACCTGATCGAAACGGTCAAGGGCTACGCAGCACACGAGAAGAGCGTGTTTGAAAACGTGACCAAGGCTCGGGCCGAGACGCTGTCTGCCCAAGGCCCGGCCGACGCATCCGCTGCTGAGAATCACATGCAGACCGCGCTGAAGAGCATCTTCGCCGTCGCCGAGGCGTACCCGCAGCTGCAGGCCAGCCAGAACTACCTGCAGTTGCAGGGCGAACTCGTCGACACCGAAGACAAGATCCAGGCCGCGCGTCGTTTCTACAACGGTGGCGTGCGTGAAATGAACACCAAGATCAAGGTGTTCCCGAACCACTTGTTCGCCGTTAACCTCGGATTCACCGAGCGCGAGTTCTTTGAGGTGGCCGATTCCGCAGCGATTGCGGAGCCGCCCCGCGTGCAGTTCTAACGGGACTTAGCCGATGTACAGCGCGATAGCTAAGAACAAACGCAACACCGTTTTCATTATGATCCTGTTTTTCGTGATCATTGCGGGGCTCGGCTGGCTGGCCAACGCCGTCTATGGTGCCGGCGGCTACGGCATCCTCATCGCCACCGTCGTCATCACGGCGCTCTACGTGATCATTCAGTACTACGCCGCCGGTCGCCAGGCCATCTCGATGAGCGGCGGCATCAGGGTCAACAGCAAGGCCGACCACCCGCGCCTCTGGCGCATCGTGGAGAACCTGTCGATTACGACCGGCACACCGATGCCCGAGGTCTACATCATCAATGATCCGGCGCCGAACGCTTTCGCCACCGGTCGCGACCCCCAGCACGCGATCGTCGCCGCCACCACCGGCCTGCTCGACATCATGGACGACTCCGAACTTGAAGGCGTCATGGCCCACGAGATCGGCCACGTGCGCAATTACGACATTCGCGTGTCGATGGTCGTGTTCGGCCTCGTTGTCGCGATCGGCTTCATTTCGGACATGTTCCTGCGCATGGCGTTCTTCGGCCGCAGCAACAACAGCAACGGCAACCCCGTCGTCATGGTCTTCGGGCTCGTGGCCATGATCGTGGCCCCGCTCATCGCGACCGTCGTGCAGCTCGCCATCTCTCGCCAGCGCGAATATTTAGCGGATGCCACCAGCGCGTTGACGACGCGCCACCCGGATGCGCTCGCCTCTGCCCTGGCCAAACTGGGCGAATACGGTCGCCCCATGCAGAAGCAGAACAGCTCGATGGCTCACCTCTGGATCTCGGACCCGCTGAAGAAGGGCGCCATGGGCAAGCTGTTCGCGACGCACCCGCCGATCGCCGACCGCATAGAGCGCCTGACCGCCATGGGCCGTAAGTTCTAAATTAGTTTTCCCGCACATCGGCGGCGTAACCCGGCGGCGAGATCTACCGCAGTTCGGTGGCCAGACCCCCAGCCAGGTTTCCCCGCGGCGCGACGACGATCTCCTCAAGTCCCTGCCAGAGTGCGGCTTCCCGCAGCACCTGCGCGAGCCGACCCGCGGCATCCGTCGGCGCCGCCGGCTCAGCCCAGGCCGACTGCACCCGGAGCACGCCGGCCTGCCGGTCGTTCTTCAGATCGACCCGGCCGACGATCATGTCGCCCAGCAGAATCGGCAGTGAGTAGTAGCCGAACACGCGCTTTGGTTGCGGCGTGTAGATCTCGATGCGGTAATGAAAATTGAACAGCCGCAGGGCGCGGGCACGCTCCCAGACCACCGGGTCGAACGGCGACAAGACCGCCTGCGCGTCCATGGCCCGCGGCAGCCGGGCGTCGCGGTGCAGCCACGCGCGCGCGCCCCAGCCCGCAAGCTCCACCGGGAGCAACTCGCCGGCCTCCTCCAACTCAAGGATGGCTGAGAGTGCCGGCGCCGACTTCAGCCGAAAGTAGTCGGCGAAGTCCTTGACGGTGCCGATCCCGTGTGCGCGCGCCGAGCGGCGCACCAACTCGCGGTGGGCATCCGCTTCAGAAATTTCGGTGCCGAGCAGCTCGGGGGAGAAGACCTGCTCTGGCAGGGCATAGACCCGCTCAAAACGGATGCGCCCGGCACTGACCACATCACCCCAGCGGAACAGAATTTCCAGTCCGGTCTTCACCTCGGACCAGCCCCACCAGGGCCCGCTGCGCTTGTTGGCGTCGTGTTCGATTGCGCTGGCCCGCATCGGGCCGTTGGCGGCGAGCTCGGCCAGGAGCCAATCGAGCATCGGCCGGTTGGCGTTCGACCAATCGTCGGGCGTGCGCGCTGAACGGTCGCGATAGTTCTGCATGCGCCAGTGGAATAGCGGCCAGACCTCGACCGGTAGAAAGGAGGCCTCGTGTGCCCAATACTCGGTGAAGCGGGCCTCGCGACCCGTGGTCAACCGATCAAGCTGGGCCTTGTCATAGGCGCCGAGTCGGCTGAAGGCCGGCAGGTAGTGGCTGCGCTCGAACACGTTGACCGAGTCGATCTGCAGCAGCTCGAGTCGATTCACTAGGGCCGTGAGCTGACGGATGCCGACGGCCGCTCCAGGTCGCGCGCCGAAGCCCTGCGCGGCGAGCGCAATCCGCCGCGCCAGTGCGGGGGAAACTGTCGTGACCATTCGTCTCACTCTAGCTGCACCCCCGTTCACCTGGTGTTTACCCGGAAAACATGTGGCAGCCATGTAGCCTTCGTATTGTCGGGCGACCGGCACACCCTGCCCCATATCCTGTTCACCCGTAGCGTTTGCACAGTAATCCAACGCTCCGGACCCGGTCACAATGGAGGAAAATTGTCACTCAAACGCACTCTGATGGTGTCCCTGGCCGCCGCAGCGGCCCTCACCCTCACGCTCAGCGGCTGTTCACCGGCCGCCGAGGCTCCGGCCTCGGGCGTCGACGCAGCGACCGCCACCAGCTTGAGCGCCTTCGGCGACCTGGCCGGCCTCGAAGAAGCCGCCATCGCGGAAGGTCAGCTGAACGTCATCGCGCTGCCGCGTGACTGGGCGAACTACGGCGCCGTTCTCGACCTGTTCGCCGAGAAATACCCGGACATCACGATCAACGAAGCGTCCCCAGACGGGTCCAGCGCCGAGGAGATCCAGGCCGCCGACAACCTCAAGGGCCAGGACACGGCACCGGATGTCTTCGACCTCGGCCTGGCAGTCGCCCTGTCCAGTACCGACCGCTTTGCGCCGTACCAGGTTGCCAACTGGGCCGACATTCCCGACGCGCTCAAGGAAGCCTCCGGCCTCTACGTCGGCGACTACGGCGGATACCTGTCGGTGGGCTACGACCCCGACGCTGTTCCGGAGCCCAAGGAGTTGACCGACCTGCTCGGCGCCGACTACAAGGGAAAGGTGGCCATCAATGGTGACCCGACCCAGGCCGGTGCAGCGTTTGCCGCTGTCGGCCTCGCCACCGTGCAGAGCGGCGGAACGGTCGCTGACTTTCAGCCCGGCATTGACTTTTTCTCCGATCTCAATGCGGCCGGTAACTTTCTGAAGGTCAACCCGACGACGGCGACCGTCGCCTCCGGTGAGACCCCGGTGGTCTTCGACTGGGACTACCTCAACGTTGGCTACGGCGCCCAGCTGGAGGGCCAGCGCAACTGGAAGGTCGTCGTCTTCGACGGCACCGGTTACGCCGGCTACTACAACCAGGCGATCAACAAGGATGCTCCCAACCCCGCCGCAGCGCGGCTCTGGCAGGAATTCCTGTACAGCGATGAAGCACAGAACCTGTGGCTTGCGGGCGGCGCCCGCCCGGCGCGCGCCGAGGCCATGGCCGAGGCCGGCACCATCGACAGCGAGCTGTTCGATGCGCTGCCGAAGGCGCCGAGCGACACCGTCGTTCCGACCGAAGACCAGAGCACCGCAGCGGCAACGCTGCTCGGCGAGAAGTGGGCTGCCGCTGTCCAGTAACATCCGTGGTCGGGCAGCAGCCTTCGGGCTGCTGCCCTTCGCGGTGTATGTGTTGTTGTTCCTGGCTGTGCCGACCCTGATTGCCATCGGCACGGGCTTTTTCGACAATACCGGCGCCTTCACCCTGGCCACGGTCGCGGCCCTCGGCGACCCCGTCGTGCTCACCACCTTCTTCAACTCCTTCTGGCTGTCGGCGCTGACCGCCGTTGTCGGTGCCGTTGTCGGTGCTGTGGTCTGCTACGCCCTGCTCGGCGCGCGCCCCGACGGCCCGCTGCGCACCACCATCGACTCGCTCAGCGGTGTGCTGGCCCAGTTCGGTGGCGTCATGCTCGCCTTCGCCTTCGTCGCGACCATTGGCATTCAGGGCATGGTCACCCTGTATCTGCGCGACACCTTCGGCCTGGATATTTTTGAGAACGGCGTCTGGCTGTATTCGACGACCGGCCTTATCCTGCCCTACATCTACTTTCAGGTTCCGCTTATGATCATCACCTTTATGCCCGCCCTGCAAGCCTTGAAACCGCAGTGGGCCGAGGCGAACGCCACTCTCGGCGGAAGCACAGCCAGCTACTGGTTCCGTATCGCCTTTCCGGTGCTCGCGCCGTCCTTCATCGGCAGCCTGCTGCTGCTGTTCGCCAACGCGTTCTCCTCTTACGCCACCGCGGCGGCGCTGGTGAGTCAGGGCTCGCAGATTGTGCCCCTGCAAATTCGCGCCGCACTCACCAGCGAGACGCTGCTCGGTCGGGAAAACCTGGCCGGCGCGCTGGCCCTCGGCATGATCGTGGTGATGGCCGTCGTCATGGTCGGCTATTCAGCGCTGCAGTCACGGGCCGCGCGGTGGCAGCAATGACCGGACTGACCACCAACGGTGTGGCTCACGCGCCCTCCCGCACGGTTCGCACCATCATTCTCGGCGTGGTCGGGGTCATCTTCGCCGTGCCGATCGTGGCCATGATCGAATTCACCCTGCGTGCCGGGCTGGTCGGCGGCTACAACGTCGACCGCTGGGTCGCCCTGTTTCAGAGCGGATTCACCGGGGTGTACCGACCGGTGCTGGTAGCGCTCGGCAACTCGGTGGCTTTGGCCATTGGCACCGTCCTGATCGTGCTGCTGCTGCTCGTACCCACCATGCTGCTCGTGCACATCCGTTTTCCCCGGCTGCGCCGAGTATTGGAATTCATCTGTATTCTGCCCATCACCATTCCGGCCATTGTGCTTGTGGTCGGGCTCGCGCCGGTCTACGCCATTGTGGCTCGAATGCTGGGCAGCGGCGTGTGGACCCTGGCCTTCGCCTACGGCATTACGGTGTTGCCCTTCGCCTATCGGGCCATTCAATCCAACCTCGACGGCGTCGACGTGAAAACGCTCACCGAAGCTGCGCGCACTCTCGGGGCCGGCTGGGGCAGTGTGCTCCTGCGGGTGCTCGTACCCAACCTGCGCCGGGGCATCCTGGCCGGTGCCTTCATCGCCGTGGCCGTCGTGCTCGGCGAATTCACCATCGCGTCCTTGCTGAACCGGGTCAACCTGCAAACCGCTCTCGTCGTCGTGAGCAAGGTCGACCCGTACACGGCCGTGATCCTCTCGCTGCTGGCCCTCGCCTTCGCTTTCCTGCTGCTCCTCGTTATCGGACGACTCGGTGCCCCGCGCACCCGAACATCGCGCCGCCGTACCACCGTGAAAGGTCCAGCATGAATTCACAGCAGCTGACAGCCCAGCAGCCAACCGCACCGACCCGACCGGGAACCGTCGTCGAATTCACCGGCGTCGTCAAAGAATTCTCCGGAATGCGCGCCCTGGACGGCTTCAACCTCACCCTGCACGCGGGCGAATGTGTCGCGTTGCTCGGCCCGAGTGGCAGCGGCAAGACCACGGCGTTGCGCGTGCTGGCAGGGCTGGAATCCACCGATGCCGGCAGTATCACCATTGACGGCATCGACGTATCAGCACTCTCCACCAGCAAACGCGACATGGGTATGGTGTTTCAGTCGTACTCGCTGTTTCCGCACCTCAGTGCCGGCGAAAACGTCGAATTCGGGCTGCGGATGCGAAAGATCAAGCCGGCCGAGCGGCGCCGCAGGGCGGCAGCGTCCCTGGCCATGGTCGGCCTCGACGACCACTTCGATCGCTTTGCACACCAGCTCTCCGGCGGCCAGCAGCAGCGGGTCGCACTCGCGCGCGCACTCGTGACCGAACCGCGTGTGCTGCTGCTCGACGAACCGCTCTCGGCGCTCGACGCCAAGGTGCGCGTGCAGCTGCGCGACGAGATTCGACGCATTCAAACCGAACTCGGCATCACGACCCTGTTCGTCACCCACGATCAGGACGAGGCCCTCGCGGTCGCCGACCGCGTCGCCGTGATGCGCGCCGGCAATATCGAGCAGGTCGGCACGCCCGAAGAACTCTATTCCCGTCCGGCCACCCCGTTCATCGCCGACTTCGTCGGACTCAGCAACCGCATCGACGGTCTCGTACGCTCGGCTCGAGCCGAGGTCTATGGAACGAGCCTGCCCCTGATCGACCCGGCGACGCCCGACGGACCCGTGACGGTCTCGATCCGCCCGGAAGACATCGAGTTCGCAGCCGAGGGCCTCGCGGCGACCGTGGTCACCTCCAGCTTTCTTGGGTCGCTCCGCCGCACGACCCTGCGCCTGGCCGACGGCACCATTCTGTTTCTTCAGCACGGCGTGCGCGTGCACCCGAAAGCGGGCGAGAACGTGTTTGTCAACTTCACCGGGGCACCGGTCTCGACCGAGCGGGTGGAGACCGCCAGTGTGGCGCAGCAACAGCCCTGACGGCAGTCCTAGACTGTTTGAGTGAGCGAATCCACGGGCAATCCAGGTGCACGCGCGCTGCTACGGCTGCGTCGCAGGCGTTCGGCCGAGCGCGCGCGGGAGCGCGTGCGGGAGAGCGCTGATCTCGCCGGATCCGAGCTCGTTGTCACGCCGATCGAGGTTGTGACCGGGGCCCCCGCCGCCAACGGCGTCGACGAGAACCTGCCGGCCGGCATCCGTTTGGCTGGGGCCTGGTCCTGGCGTCTGATTGTGATCGCCGCCGCTATCGCCATTCTGGTCTTCCTGGTTATTCAGTTGCGGTTGATTGTCATTCCGCTGCTCGTGGCCGTGCTGGTTTCCGCGCTCCTGGTTCCGTTTGTGGCATTCCTGGTGCGGCATCACTGGCCTAAGGGCGTCGCTGTGGCGCTGGCGATGGTGGGCACGCTGGTGCTCGTTGCCGGTCTGGTCACCCTCGCCTCGACGCAGATCGCCGAGGGCACCGTTGGGCTGAGCGAACGGCTCACCCGATCACTCGACTCGTTCAAGGCGTTCCTGGCCGGCTCACCGCTGCAGGTTTCCGAGACTGATATCAACACGTACGTGCAGCAGGCCTGGGAAGCGATCCAGAATGATAGTGCCGTCTTCATCAGCGGCGCCCTGTCGGTGGGAACCACGCTCGGTCACTTGTTGACCGGGCTTCTGCTGGCACTGTTCAGCCTGCTCTTTATCCTCATCGACGGTAAAGCCATCTGGAGCTGGATCGTACGGTTCTTCCCGCTGCGGGCCCAGGCCGCTGTGGACGGTGCGGGAATCGCAGGCTGGACCACCCTGGGCAACTTCGCCAAGGTGCAAATTCTGGTCGCTTCGATCGACGCGGTCGGCATTGGAGTGGGCGCGGCCCTGCTCGGGGTGCCGATGGCCATCCCGATTGGAATTCTGGTCTTTCTCGGCTCATTCATCCCCATCGTCGGCGCGGTCGCGACCGGATCGGTGGCGATTGTGATCGCGCTCATCTTCAACAACTGGGCCATCGCCCTGGCCATGCTCGGCGTCGTCCTGCTCGTGCAGCAGGTCGAAGGCCACGTACTGCAGCCGCTCATTATGGGAACCGCGGTGAAGGTGCATCCGCTTGCCGTGGTGCTCGTGGTGGCAGCCGGCGCCTTACTCGCCGGAATTCCGGGGGCACTGTTCGCCGTTCCGGTGGCCGCGGTTTTGAACGCGATGATCAGTTACATTGCCGGGGGCACGTGGCGGTCGAGCCCGCCGACGGTGCCGACGACCGGATCGGTGCTCTGGCAGACCGTGCCGCAAAGCCGACCGGGATATCGCACGTCCGGCGCACCGGCGCGCACAGCACGGCTGCGCCCGCGGACTCTCCTCACGTCGCGTGGGGCATCCGCGCGCGTCACCCCTACAGATTCGAGCGCACCCGGCGCCCCGCACGATAGTTCGGAGAACTAGAACATGCCAGAGACCACCCTCGTCGGACCGACCCTCGCCGAATTCGAGGCCGCTCGCGCGGTCGTCGCCCGGGTTGCGGATGTGACCCCGATGGAGAGCTCGCGCTACCTTGCCGATGTGTTGGGCGCGCCGGTCTACCTCAAGTGTGAAAATCTGCAGCGCACCGGCTCCTACAAGATTCGCGGTGCCTACAACCGACTGTCGAAACTGACCGAGGCGGAGAAAGCCCGTGGCGTCGTGGCGGCCTCGGCCGGAAACCACGCCCAGGGCGTGGCCTTCGCCGCGCGCGAGCTCGGCATCAAAGCGACCATCTTCATGCCCGTCGGAGTCGCGCTGCCGAAGCTGTCAGCGACGCGGGACTACGGAGCAGAGGTCATTCTGCGCGGAACGACCGTGAGCGAACCGCTGCTCGCCGCAGCCGAATACGCCCGGGAGACCGGCGCGATCCTGATCCCGCCGTTCGACCATGCCGATGTGGTCACCGGGCAGGGCACGCTCGGACTCGAAATTCTCGATCAGGTTCCCGACCTGGAGACAGTCATTGTTCCCATCGGCGGTGGTGGACTCATCTCCGGAGTTGCCAGCGCGCTCAAGCAGCGTTCCGCCCGGGAGGGGCGACACATCCGGGTGATTGGGGTGCAGGCCGAGAACGCGGCCGCTTATCCGCCCTCACTCGCCGCCGGCGAAGCAGTGACGATCAACATGCTCCCAACCATCGCCGATGGCATCGCGGTGGCCAGGCCCGGGTTGCTTAATCTCGAGATCGTTCGGGACGCCGTCGACGAGATCGTCACCGTCACCGAAGACGACACCGCCCGCGCGCTCCTGGTGCTGCTGGAACGCGCCAAGCTCGTGGTTGAACCGGCCGGGGCAGTGGCGGTCGCCGCCATCCTGGCCGGCAAGATCACCCCTACCGGGCCGACCGTCGCCATCCTCTCGGGCGGAAACATCGACCCGCTGCTGATGCAACGCGTGATCAGCCACGGCCTCGCCGCGTCGGGACGGTACCTGACGCTGCGCATCATGCTGCCGGACCGTCCGGGTCAGCTGGCTCGAATCTCCGAGCTGCTCGCGGAGGCGACGGCCAACGTGATCGAGGTGCTGCACACCCGGCACGGCGTCGGCCTGCGGATCAGCGAAGTCGAACTCGACGTCAGCGTTGAAACTCGCGGGCCAGAGCACCGCCAGCACGTCGTGGACACGTTGCGCGCCGCCGGCTACGACCCCCAGATCGACTAGCCCGGTCGACTAGGCAGACAGGCCGCGCGCCAGCTGCCGCCGGCGCTGTCGGCCGTTGGCTGCTAGTTGATTGCTGCTGGCTGTGCAGCATTGTAAGCGGGGCAGCCTCATCCGTTGTGCATTGCGCGCGAGGTGCCACTTCTGGCCCCTTGGCGAGCTCTCAAGGGACTAAAGATGGCACCTCGCGTGCAGTGGAAGGCCACGAGCAGCGAGTGGACAACCTGAGCCCCAATATCGGCGCGAATCGGCAGCCGAGCCTCGGCGGGGGGAGTCAGGCGCCGGTGAACGTCTCCACGTTCGAGATCTGCACGGTGATCTCCTTGCCGGTGGGCGTGGTGTAGCTGGTCTTGGCGCCGACCTTGAGGCCGATGATCGCCGCGCCGAGCGGACTCTGCTCGCTGTACACGTCCAGGTCGCTGTTGGCGGCGATCTCGCGGCTGCCGATCAGAAAGCGGCTCTCGTCGCCGGCGATGGTGGCGGTGATGACGGTGCCCGGCATGACGGTGCCGTTGCTCTCTGGGGCGTGGCCGACCTCGGCGGTGCGCAGCAACAGGGTGAGCGTGCGAATGCGCGCCTCCATCTTGCCCTGCTCTTCTTTCGCCGCGTGGTAGCCCGAGTTCTCCTTGAGGTCACCCTCTTCTCGCGCGGACTCGATCTTCTTCGCGATGTCGCCCCGGCCAAAGTTGCTCAGTGTCGCCAGTTCCGCGGCGAGGCGGTCGTGGGCCTCCTGAGTTAGCCAGGTGACCGTTGTGTCGGTAATCACGAGTGATCTCCTTCAATACGCTCAAGCGCAGAAAGGCCGGTTGAGGGCCGCGCAGATATAGTCGTCGCCCGGGCGATTGCCGAGGCGAATACGTCAGTTTAGGTCAGCCAGCACTGGTAAATCAAACCCGTGTTGCTCAGATCGGTGGTGCGCAGAACCTCGGTGAACGACCGGTTGTACAGGCTGGAGGGCGGTAGATCGATGATCTTCCAGCCGACGACCGAATAGCTCTCGTTGAGAGCCTGAACCGCGCAACTCGCCGTTCGGTTCACCGGCAGCGCTACCTCGAAGGTGACGCTCACGCTGTGCTCATCGATGATGGTGTGCCCGATATCGCGCGCTTCTATCTGAGTGGATGCCCCGTCCAGGCCGGTCCACAGAACCCACGCTCCCAGCACCAACACGAAAACGCCACCGAGCCCCCACAGGATGCGGCGGTCGCGAACCCGGCGGGCCGGGGTGCGCCCGTAGCGCGATTGGATCGCGGCGCTCTCGGGTGCCGGTGCCGCGGCGACGTCAGATTCGTCGAGGCGCTCGGGCTGGCGGCTCGACTGAACTCCGCTGGGCGTGCTGTTGAGGGGCACTGGCGATTTCACACTTCCGATGGAGCGATTAGGCTGGTATCTAGGTTATCTGGCCTAAGGTTATCTGGCATTCCTGAGGAGTATGGTGACGCTGCGATTGATGGCTGTGCACGCCCATCCCGACGACGAATCGAGCAAGGGCGCGGCAACGTATGCCTACTACCGCAGCCTCGGCGTTGAGGTGATGATCGTGAGCTGCACCGGCGGCGAACGCGGCAGCATCCTGAACCCGTCCCTGACCGGCCATGCCATGGCCGAGCGTGACCTGCCCGGGCTGCGCCGCCTGGAGATGCAGGGTGCCCAGGAGGCGCTGAACGTGCAGCATCGCTGGCTCGGCTACGAGGATTCCGGGATGGACGAGGGCCAGGAGGCGCCACCGAACAGCTTCGCGGCCATTCCGCTCGACTACTCGGCTGAGCCGCTGGTAAATTTGATTCGGGAGTTCCGTCCGCAGGTGCTGATCACCTACGACGAAAACGGCGGCTACCCGCACCCGGATCATATCCGCTGCCACGAGGTCTCGATGGAGGCCTATCGTGCCGCCGCCGACCCGAGTCGCTACCCGCACACCGGGCAGCCGTGGCAGATCGACAAGGTGTACTACGACCGCATCTTCAACCTTGAACGTATCGATGCCATGTACCTCGCGCTGAGCGTGACTGAGCCGGACTCTCCGCTGCTGGAGCCGCTCGGCGCGGCCCGCGAGCGCATGGAGAATTACCCCAAGCTGGCCACCACGCACGTTCCTGCCGGTGATTTTCTTGAAGCTCGAGATGCCGCCCTGCGCTCGCACGCGAGCCAGGTCACACCCGACAGCAGCTTCTTCTTCTGGCCCAACGATCTTGTCCGCGAGGCCTGGCCCTACGAAGACTTCCAACTCGTCGAATCGAAAGTAGACACCGCAATGCCCGAATCCGATCTGTTCGCCGGAATCCAGGACGCCGCATGACCTCGCTGCTGACCGTCGTGCTCGCCGCAACTCCCGACCCCGACTTCGACCCCAACACCGTCACCCCGGGCGTTGTCGGTTTTCTGGTCTTCTTCTTGATCGCGTCGGCAACCCTGCTGCTCTGCCTGGATGTGGTGCGTCGCATCCGTCGTACGACCTATCGCGCCGAGATCAAGGCACGCCTCGATGCCGAGGTCGCCGCCCGCGATGCCGACCCAAGCGCACCGCCGACGCCGAGCGACAAGCCCGAATAAGCCGTTACGGGTAGAGCGGATGCGTGGCGATCAGCAATATCGCCGCGAAATGACATAGAAACGCCACGACCGTCAAGGTGTGGAAGATCTCGTGAAAGCCGAACACACCGGGAACCGGGTTGGGCTTCTTCAGCCCGTAGACGACCGCGCCGACCGTGTAGCAGAGCCCACCGACGAGGATGAGCGTCATCATGGCCGCGTTGGCCTGGAAGAAATCCACGATGAACAGCAGCGCGCCATAGCCGAGCACCAGGTAGAGCGGCACGTACAGCCAGCGCGGGGCGTGAATCCAAAACACTCGAAAGAGGATGCCCAGCCCGGCTCCGCCCCAAACCAGCCAGAGCAGCAGAGTCGCTTTTTCCGGCGGCAGCGCGAGCACCGTGATGGGCGTGTACGACCCGGCGATGAGCAGAAAAATATTCGCGTGGTCGATGCGCTTGAGAATGATGCGGGTGCGCGGCTGCCAGTTGAAGCGGTGGTACAGCGCTGAATTGCCAAACAGCAGCATCGAACTGAGCACGAACACGGCCGAGCTGATCTTCGCCGCCGCGCCCTCAGCGAGCACGAGCAGCACGATGCCGGCAGCGATCGTCACCGGAAATGTGCCAGCGTGAATCCAGCCGCGCCAGGTCGGTTTGACGTCTTCAGGGTGGGCGTCAGCCGCCTCGATCAGTGGCAGATTAGGGATATCGTGCTCGGTGGCCATGCTGCAAGGATACGACAGCGCCTGGCCGGGTGCCGCGAACGCCAGGGGAGTGGACTAGCGTAACTGTGTGCAGAAACCCCAGGTACCCTCGCCGCGTGGCATCCTCTATGGGCTGTATCAGCGCCGGCTGAGGCGTGGGCTCACTCCGGCACATATGCCTCACCACGTTGCCATGATCATCGACGGCAACCGGCGTTGGGCCCGGCAATTGGGGTTTCAAACCGCCGCGCACGGTCATCGAGCTGGCGCCGCCAAAATGCGCGAGTTTCTGGAATGGTGCGACGACCTCGGCATTTCGGTCGTTACCCTGTACCTGCTCTCCTCCGACAACCTCACCCAGCGCCCGAGCGATGAACTCGCCGATCTGATCGAAATCATCGCCGATCTCGCTGAGGAGCTCTCGCACTACCGCAACTGGCGGGTGCAGCAGGTGGGGTCCAAGGCCGGCCTGCCCGAGCCGTTGGTCGCGGCTCTCGATGCAGCGGATGCCCGCACCAGCGGCCATAAGGGACTGCACGTCAACCTCGCGGTCGGCTACGGCGGCCGCACCGAGATCACCGACGCCATGCGGAGCATCGTCGCCACCCACCACGCGCACGGCGGCACCCTGGAAGACCTCGTAGAGACCCTCACGCCCGAACTCATCGGTCAGCACCTGTACACCGGCGGTCAGCCCGACCCCGACCTCGTCATCCGTACCTCGGGCGAGCAGCGGCTGAGCGACTTCATGCTCTGGCAGAGCGCGCACAGCGAGTTCTACTTCGTTGAAGCGCTGGGGCCGGACCTGCGGCAGATCGACTTTCTGCGGGCTCTGCGCGACTTTTCCCGCCGGCAGCGGCGCTTCGGGGGGTAGCCACCCTGTGTTTGACAACCGATTGGAATTGCGCGCATGAATTCACTGCTCAGCTTCACCGACGGTTTTCGTGAGGAACCCGGCTACCTCGACTTCGGTCGGGTCGGCCCGCTCTCCGAGGCCGTGGTGGCTGAGACCCTCGGCCAGACCGAGGTATTGTCCCGCGCCCGCCACGGCAGCCTCGACCATCTGGTCGACCAGGATCTGCGTGCTCGCACCGCCGTGTCAGAGCTCACCGGCTTTGCCGCCGATCAGATCGTGCTGCAGCCCAACACGAGCTCCGGACTCATGCAGGCCATGTTTGGTCTCACCGGATCCGTGCTGCTCTCGGCCGGTGACTTTCCGAGCGTTCCGTTCGCCGCAGTGCGCGCCGCCGAAGCCCTGCACGTGGTGACTCCGCTCTGGTTGGAGACGGATCACGGCCGCGTCACCCCCGGACAGATTCGCGACCAGCTGACCCCGGCCGTCGCTGCCGTCGCCGTCTGCCTGGTCGATTCGCGCACCGGGTATCGCACCGACCTCGAGGGCATCCGCCAGGTCATCGGCGATCGCCTGCTCATCGTCGACGCGATTCAGGGCTTCGGCGTCGTCGATGCCGCCTATGAGGCAGCGGATGTCGTCGCTTCCGGTGGTCAGAAATGGACGCGGGCCGGCTGGGGCACCGGGTTTCTCGCCCTCAGCGAACGGGCACTCGAGCGCCTGGTGCCCGTGATTTCCGGTTACGTCGGTACCGACACGGACGATCCCTGGGACGAGGTCACCCCGCCCAGTCACGCTGCCCGAGCCTTTCGGGTGACCAACGGGGACGCCATCGCGCAGGCGCGGTTCGCTGCTGCGCTCGAGCAGAGTTTCGACGTCGGTGTCGACGTGATCCAGAAGGCTATGAACGAGAATGTGTCGGAGATCATCGAGCTGGTCGATGAGTTCGTCGTCGATATCGTGTCGCCGCGGGATGTCGTCTCACGGGCCGGCATCGTGGTCCTGGAGCCGCCAGCCGAACTCCTGACCACCCTGGTAGCCAACCTGCACAACCACGGAATCACCGCAACCACCCGCGGCCGGACCGTGCGACTGTGTGTGCACGCGGCCCTCGACCCCGACACGGTAACCATGCTGAGGGGTGCGCTCACGGCGTACGCACTCTCAGCAACCTACTAGGAGTCGGCGCCGGCGTACCCGTCGTCTGCCTCAACGTCAGGTGAACGACAAATTTCGGTGGGCGTGTCGGGTTTCTTTTTTCTCCCGTAGGTCGTAGCGTCGCTTTCATCAGGTACGGCACCTGATCGAGACGGCCATATAAGTACGGCTCGAGAATTGCTTGATGGCCAGCTCGCCAAAGTGATCCGCGTCCTCGTGACGCAGGGTGGGAGTGGCCATGACCGCTAATCGAACCGATCGCAAGGCGACTGACCGGGTGGAGACATCCGCTTCGCAAACCGAGCGCACCTACGTGCTGGACACCTCGGTGCTTCTGTCCGATCCGAAGGCGATTTTCCGGTTTGCCGAGCACGCCGTGGTGTTGCCCGTGGTGGTGATCAGCGAACTGGAGTCCAAGCGAAACGACCCGGAGATCGGCTATTTCGCCCGGCAGGCGCTGCGCAACCTTGACGAGTTGCGGCTCAAGCATGAGCGCCTGGACTTTCCAATTCCGGTCGGCGAGGGCGGCAGCCTGCGGGTGGAGTTGAACCATTCCAACATGTCGGTGCTGCCGTCTGGCCTGCAGCTGGGTGACAACGACTCGCGCATTCTGGCTGTGGCGCTCAACCTCGCCAATGAAGGAATGGCCGTGACGGTCGTCTCCAAAGACCTGCCGCTGCGCGTGAAGGCCGCGTCGCTCGGCCTCGCCGCTGACGAGTACCGGCACGAACTCGCCGTTGATTCCGGATGGACCGGCATGGACGAGATCACCCTCAGCGCCGAGCAGATGAGCGTGCTCTACGACAAGGAAACGCTCGATTCGCGCACGGTGCAGGACATGCCGATCAACACCGGGCTGGTCATACACTCCGATCGGGGCTCTGCTCTCGGCCGGGTGACCAGCCGAGGCACGCTCAAGCTGGTGCGCGGCGACCGGGACGTCTTTGGGCTGCACGGACGGTCGGCGGAGCAGCGACTCGCCATTGACCTGCTGCTCGACCCGGAGATCGGCATTCTGTCGCTGGGAGGTCGAGCCGGAACGGGGAAGTCGGCGCTCGCCCTGTGCGCCGGTCTGGAAGCGGTACTGGAGCGTCAGCAGTACCGCAAGATCATGGTCTTCCGGCCGTTGTATGCGGTCGGCGGCCAGGACCTCGGCTTTCTGCCGGGGGACCAGGGCGAGAAAATGGGGCCCTGGGCGCAAGCGGTATTCGACACCCTCGGCGCGATCGTGTCGGAGAACGTGGTCGAGGAGGTGATCGAGCGCGGCATCCTCGAGGTACTCCCGCTCACTCACATTCGCGGCCGGTCCCTGCACGACGCCTTCGTGATCGTCGACGAAGCGCAGTCCCTCGAACGCAACGTGCTGCTGACCGTGCTGAGCCGCATCGGTCAGAACTCGCGCGTTGTACTCACCCACGACGTCGCCCAGCGCGACAATTTGCGGGTCGGCCGCTTCGACGGCGTGGCCAGCGTGATTGAAACGCTGAAGGGGCATCCGCTGTTCGCGCACATGACCCTGACCCGGTCGGAGCGCAGCGCGATCGCGGCGCTCGTGACCGAGATGCTGGAGGGCAACGAGGTCATGTAGTTTCGGCGGGGGAGTGGATGTCTGTGGTCGCTGGTCGCCGTTGGCGGCAGCCCACGCGGCAGGTCGTTTGATTTGCGGCTCATGTGGGAGCATTCTGTGATGCCTGCTACTACTCGACTCATTTCCGCCGATGATGCGGAGCGCCTTGCCGTCCTCCAGCGAACTGGTCGGATCTTCTTCGCTCCGTGGGAACCAGTGCGCCAGGATCCCTACTTCACGGTCGCAGGTCAGCAGGCAGAGGTCGAAAATGTTCTCGCTCGGCACAGCCGAGGCGAGGCTCTGCCACACGTGATTCTCGACGAGGACGCCCAGGTCGTGGGTCGGATCACGTTCAGCGGGATCACCTATGGGGCATTTCAGGCGTGCAACATGGGTTACTGGGTCGCTGAAGAGAACAACGGACGCGGCTACGCCACTGACGCAGTTCGAGCAATGACCACGCGGGCATTCGAAGAGTTGGGGCTGCACAGGGTGCAAGCCGAGACGCTGATTCCGAACGTGCGCTCCCAACGGGTGCTTCAACGTGTGGGCTTCGTGCGTTATGGATTGGCGCCCGCATACCTCAAAATAGCGGGCCGGTGGCAAGACCATCTCATGTATCAGCTGTTGGCCGATCCCCGCTGAACGTGAACTCCGCCCTGATCCCGATGCGTCCCGCAGGGGATTCCCGTATCGGGACGACAGCGACGATCGTTCTATTGGTGGCGGTGAAGAAAGTGAGTCGCGATGCCCGCGGCGTGAGCGGTTAAGGACAGCGAGTGTTGCCGATAACGCCTGAGGCGCATCGGCAACACTCGCTGTCGGTCGTGCGGTTACTTCTTTTGCGGGGGGCGCGTCATGCTCAGCACGTCGAGCGCGGTGTCGAGCTCGGCGAGCGTGAGGTCGCCGCGTTCGACGTGGCCGAGCGCGATGACAGACTCACGCACGGTGAGGCCCTCGGCGACAGCCTTCTTGGCCACCTTGGCTGCGGCTTCGTAGCCGATGACGCGGTTGAGCGGCGTTACGATCGACGGCGACTTCTCGGCCAGGGCGCGGGCGTGCTCAAGGTTGGCTTCGAGGCCGTCGACGGTCTTGTCGGCGAGTACCCGGGTGGCGTTGGTGAGCAGGCGGATCGACTCCAGCAGGGCGGTTCCCATCACCGGGATTCCGACGTTGAGCTCGAACGAGCCCGACGCACCGGACCAGGCGATCGTGGCATCGTTGCCGATGACGCGTGAGCAGACCATGAGCACGGCCTCGGGGATAACCGGGTTGACCTTGCCGGGCATGATCGACGAGCCGGGCTGCAGATCGGGGATATTGATCTCGCCGAAACCCGTGTTTGGGCCGGAGCCCATCCAGCGCAGGTCGTTGCAGATCTTGGTAAGCGAAACGGCGATGGTGCGCAATGCCCCGGATGCGTCGACGAGGCCGTCGCGGTTGGCCTGGGCTTCGAAGTGGTCGCGTGCCTCGGTGATCGGCAGTTCGGTTTCCTGCACCAGCAACTCGATGACCAGCTGCGGAAAGCCATAGGGCGTGTTGATGCCGGTGCCGACCGCGGTGCCGCCGAGCGGAACCTCGGCGATGCGGGGCAGGGCGGTGCGGATGCGCTCGATGCCGAGGCGCATCTGGCGGGCGTAGCCGCCGAATTCCTGGCCGAGGGTGACCGGCGTGGCATCCATCAGGTGGGTGCGGCCGGCCTTGACGGCCTCTTTCCACAGTTCGGCCTTGGCCTCGAAGGAGACGGCGAGGTGGTCGAGCGAGGGGATGAGCTCGTCGATCAGGGCGCTCGTGACGGCGATGTGCACCGAGGTCGGAAACACGTCGTTGGAGGACTGGCTCGCGTTGACGTGGTCATTCGGGTGCACCGAACGGCCGAGCGCGCGGGTCGCCAAGGTCGCGATGACCTCGTTCATGTTCATATTCGAGGAGGTGCCGCTGCCGGTCTGATATACATCGATCGGAAACTCGGAGTCGAACTGCCCGGTGATGACCTCGTCAGCGGCCGAGGCGATCGCGTCGGCGATGTCCGCATCGAGCACGCCGAGCTGAGCGTTGGCGAGAGCCGCCGACTTCTTAATGCGGGCGAGAGCCGCGATCTGCGCGGACTCAAGTGTGGAGCCGGAGATCGGAAAATTCTCGACCGCGCGCTGGGTTTGGGCACCGTAGAGAGCGTCCGTCGGAACGCGGACCTCACCCATCGTGTCGTGTTCGATCCGGTAGCCGGTTTGTGCGGAGGTGTCCACCACTGTGTGCGTTCCCTTTCGGTGCTGTATGAGAGTCGTGCTGTGCGCAACGGGTGCGCCGGTGAGCTAAATATCGCCCACCACGATGTTGGGGTCGGCGTGCCCTTCGAAAAGAACGTAGTTCGCACCGACGATAGCCAATGTACCGGCTGCGATGGCCGCGCTGATCACCTCGGACTGTTCGAGCAGTTCGGTGACCGTGTCCTTGAGGTGTTCCCGGCCGACCTGGCCGGCGTCGACCCGGGCCGGGTCCAGCTGAGTGGATGCCGCCTGCCCGCTGACCCGACGCACGGCCGGCACGATCTTCTCGATAATGCTCGCGATATGCACGGGCAAAGCCGGGGCATCCGCTGTCTGAGAATCGATCGCAGCACGTACCGCTCCGCACTCGTCGTGGCCGAGCACGAGAATGAGCGGAACGCGCAGCACGGCGACCGCGTATTCCAGCGAACCGAGCACGGACGACGAGATGACCTGGCCGGCGTTGCGCACGACGAAGAGGTCGCCGAGCCCCTGGTCGAAGATGATCTCGGCGGCGAGCCGGGAGTCGCTGCAGCCAAACAGTGCAGCGTGCGGTGTCTGCGCTCCGACGAGTTCGGCCCGCCGGTCAACGTCCTCGCGGTGCCGGGGGGTGCCGGCGACAAAGCGCGCATTGCCCTCGCATAGTTCGTTCCAGGCCTGCGCCGGAGAAGGGACGGCCGTCGATGACCGGTTCATTCTGCTCCATTTTGTGCGATGTTGGCGACCAGCGCGGTGGCGAGGGTCTCGAAGTCGTCGGTGGGCGCCGTTCCGATCAGCAGATAGGTGCTCGGGCCGGCTGTTGTCACGAGCGCGTAGTCGAAATTTCCCCGGTCAGCGGCCGGCGCGCTGTTGCGATAGACGTCCCAGGTGACGCCAGAGATACTGACCGTGTCGACGACGGGGGAGCCGGGCAGCTTTTGGGCCAGCCAGGTGGGGTTGGCGTCGAAGGCCTGGTTGAAGCCGATGAACTGGTTTTCGGGCGTGATCAGGCCGATGTACCAGGACGGAACCTGGTCGTTCGCTCCGGCCCGCCACTCGGCGTCGTTGGCGCTCCAGCCGTCTGGCAGCTCCGGGCTGGCCAGGGTGTGGTCGACGACCGGAGCCAGCTGGGCGGCGATGCTGGGATAGTCGGCGTCGCGGGTGATCGGATTATCGTTGCGCGGCACCAGCAACACGAGCACGAGCACGGCTCCCACCGTCACCAGCAGCGACAGCACGAGGTTGTTCACGGTCTTGTGCGACCGGTACTTGCGCGAATTCTCGGCGAGGCGATCGGCGGTCTCCTGCGGAGTCTCCGGTCGGCCGAGTTCGGCGACGACGCGCGGCGGCTTGGGGGCGCGGCTCATCTGGTGGGTGTGGCGTCTTCGGAAGGTGTGGTGGCGGCCAGGCGGGCCGCGTCGAGGCGGGCCGCGTCGAGGCGGGCCTTGGCACCGATCAGCCATTCCTCGCAGCGACGGGCCAGAGCTTCGCCGCGTTCCCACAGCGCGAGCGACTGCTCCAGGGTGCTCGACCCCTGTTCGAGTTCGTTGACGACGCGAATGAGCTCGTCGCGGGCCTGTTCGTAGCTGAGTTCACTGATGGTGGGGGCAGGCGAGGTCATGGCATCCATTCTAATTATTTCGGCGCGGCGGCGTTTGTGGTGACGGGCACGGTGCCATTAGCCAGGGTGAGCAGCAGCTCGGTGCCCTCGGGGGCATCCTCGGCTCGGCGCAGCACGTGGCCGCCCGGCAGCTGGGCGATCGCATAGCCGCGATCCAGGGTGCCCTGCGGCGAGAGCGCGCGCAGCCGTGAGCGCAGGTCGACGACGACGCTGCCGGCGCGCTCCAGAACGCGCCCCGTCAACTCAGCGCCGCGGGCGACGTAGCGGGTGAGGTCTTCGCTGCGGGAATCGATGATCCAGCGCGGGTCGACGAGCGCCGGGCGGCTGCGCAGCTGAGAGATTCGGTCGATCTCCGACGAGAGGATGCCGGTGAGCCGGCTGCTGAGGCGTGCCCGGGCCTGCTGCACCCGGTTCAGTTCGTCGCTGACGTCGGGAACGACGCGCTTGGCGGCATCCGTTGGTGTGGACGCTCGCAGGTCGGCCACCTCGTCGAGCAGCGGCCGGTCGGCCTCATGCCCGATCGCGCTGACCAGCGGCGTCACGCAGGCTGCCGCGGCGCGCACGAGACTCTCGTCGCTGAAGGTGAGCAGGTTTTGAAAGTCACCGCCGCCGCGGGCGACGATGATGACATCGACCTCCGGGTCGGCGTCGAGGCGTTGGATGGCGCTCGTGACCTCGCCGACGGCACGGTCTCCCTGCACGGCGGCGTGCGCAACCCGAAAGTTCACGGCCGGCCAGCGCAATTGCGCGTTGCGAATGACGTCCTTCTCGGCGTCGGAGTCCTTGCCGGTCACGAGGCCGATGCAGTGCGGCAGAAACGGCAGACGCTTCTTGTGGGAGGCATCGAACAGCCCCTCGCTCGCGAGCTGCTTGCGCAGCCGTTCGAGCCGTTCCAGCAGGTCGCCGAGCCCGACGTGACGCATTTCAAAGGCCTGCATGGTGAGCGTGCCGCCCTTGACCCAGAAGTTGGGTTTGACCAGTGCGACGACGCGGTCGCCGGCCTTGAAATCAGCGGTCAGTTTGGCCCGCACCGAGGACCAGATTGTGAAACTCACGGTGGCGTCTTCGGTGAGGTCTTTGAGCTTGCCGTAGACGTTGCCGCCGCTGGCACCCCACTGGGTGATTTCCCCCTCGACCCAGACCATGCCGAGGCGCTCGATGTAGCCGCGAATCTTGCCCGAGAGCAGGGCGACCGGCCACGGCGTTTCGACTGTGGCGGGGGCATCCGTCATGCGGCTGTCCTTGGCGTTGCGCTGGCGTGGGGCACAGGCTGGTCCTCCCAGAGTTCTTCGGTCGTGCGTGCGTAGACTGAGGCGGTGAATACAGCGCAAACGAAGAGCACTCCGCCCGTTATCGGCTTGGGCATGCCACGCATTCCAAGCGCCCGCAACAGGCTCAAGGATACCCCGGTGGTCGGACACAAGCGGGTGCTGCTCGCCGCCCCCCGCGGCTACTGCGCCGGAGTCGACCGTGCGGTCATCGCCGTCGAGAAGGCGCTTACGCACTACGGCGCGCCGGTGTACGTGCGCAAGCAGATCGTGCACAACATTCACGTGGTCTCCGAACTCGAAAATCTCGGTGCCATCTTTGTGGACGAGGTCGACGAGGTTCCACGCGGCGCGCACATCGTGTTCAGCGCGCACGGCGTCTCTCCGGCCGTCGTCAACGCCGCCGCCGAGCGCGGCCTGCAGGCCATCGACGCCACCTGCCCGCTCGTGACCAAGGTGCACCGCGAAGCTGTGCGCTTCGCCCGTGACGACTTTCAGATTCTGCTGATCGGCCACGAAGGCCATGAAGAGGTCGAGGGCACCGCCGGTGAGGCGCCGGAGCACACAACGCTCGTCGGCAGCCCGGATGCCGCCGACACGGTCGTCGTGCGCGATCCCGACAAGGTGGTCTGGCTGTCGCAGACCACGCTGAGCGTCGACGAGACCATGGAAACTGTGCGCCGGCTGCGGGCACGGTTTCCGAACCTGCAGGATCCGCCGAGCGACGACATTTGCTACGCCACTCAGAACCGTCAGGTCGCCATTAAGAAGGTCGCCCGCGACTCCGACCTGGTGATTGTGGTCGGCTCAGCCAATTCGTCCAACTCCGTGCGCCTCGTCGAGGTGGCGCTGGAATACGGCGCGAAGGCCGCCTACCGCGTGGACTTCGCGAGCGAGGTCAAACAGGAGTGGCTCGACAACGCGACGACCGTGGGGGTGACGAGCGGGGCATCCGTTCCCGAAGAACTGGTCGAAGAGCTGCTCGAGGCCCTCGCTGATGCCGGCTATGCCGACGTTCAGCAGGTCAAGACCGCCGAAGAAGACCTGGTCTTCTCGCTTCCCAAGGAGCTGCGCACCAACGTCTCCGGCGAAACGGATGCCCGTGCCTTCGGCGGTCGCTCCGCCCCCGCCGAGTAGACGGCCGGGGCGGTTCAGCCGCTGAAAGCTACTGGCGGCTGAGGAACTCGATCAGGGTCGGGTCATTCAGCATGGCGGCGAGCATGAAGGCGAACATCGTCACGGTCGACACTGCGCCGGCGATCAGCGACACGTAGAACGCACGGCGGCGCCGCAGCAGCAGACGCACCGACACCGCGGCAGCGGCGAGCCAGATAAACACCACCGCAATGGCTCCGACCGAGGTCAACGGGCCAATGCTGGCACCCGAAGTGTAGGTGCCCAGGCCCTGCTGCGTGTAGATGAGCTGCATGGCATCGGGGAGTGCGCCGAGCGAAAACGCGCCATACAGGGTGGCCAAAAGACCGACGGTCAGTAGCCCGATAGTCAGCGGCCGGTCCCAGCGGGGTACGGTGCGCGAGGAGGGCTGGTGCGGCTGCCCCGTCGGGAACGGCTGACCCGTCTGCAACGGGGGTGCCGGCACGGCGGGCGGCTGCGCGGTCGGGTGCACGGCTGCTCCCGCCCCAACGGTGGGGGCGGGAGCGTCAACCCGGTCCTGGTCCTGCGGAGGTTGCCAGGTCCAGCCCTCAGGGGCGAGTTCGCCGAACTGGGGGCGGGGACGAGGGTCCTTCGCGGGGGGAATGGAGTCCGGATTCTCTGTCATGGTTTAACCGCTGTCATGGTCTAACTGCTGTCAGTGCTCTAACTGTTTGAGTGCCCGGCGGAGCCGAGCTGGCGGGTGGCATCGACGACGCGAGCGGCCATGGCCGACTCGGCCACCTTGCCCCACGCGCGCGGGTCGTAAACCTTCTTGTTGCCGACCTCGCCGTCGACCTTGATCACGCTGTCGTAGTTCTTGAGCATGTAGTCGGCGATCGAGCGGGTGAAGGCGTACTGCGTGTCGGTGTCGATGTTCATCTTCACGACGCCGTTGGCGACGGCTTCGGCGATTTCGGCATCCGTTGAGCCCGAGCCGCCGTGAAAGACGAGGTCCAGCGGAAGGGCAGCGAGGCCGAACTTGGCCGAGAGGCCGGACTGGATCTCCTGGAGCAGTTCCGGACGCAGCTTGACGTTGCCGGGCTTGTAGACGCCGTGCACGTTGCCGAAGGTCAGCGCGGCCATATAGCGGCCCTGCTCGCCCAGGCCGAGAGCCTCGACCATTTTGATCGCGTCGTCGAGCGTCGTGTACAGGTTCTCGTTGACGTCGGCCTGAACGCCGTCTTCTTCGCCGCCGACGGCGCCGATCTCAACCTCGAGAATGGCGTTGATGGCGCGGGTGCGCTTGAGAATGTCGGTGGCGATCTCAAGGTTCGCGTCGAGGGCAATGGCCGAACCATCCCACATGTGCGACTGGAAGATGGGGTGGCCACCGTCGGCCACCGCCGACTCCGAGGCTTGGATCAGCGGAATGACGAAGTCGTCGAGTGCACCCTTGGGGCAATGGTCAGTGTGCAGCGCCACCGTGATGGGGTAGTTGTCGGCGACCGCGTGCGCGAAACGTGCGAAGGCGAGAGCGCCGGAGGCCCGGTTCTTCACGGTGTGGCCGGCAAAGTAGTCGGCGCCTCCCGTGGTGACCTGGATGATGCCGTCAGATCCGGCCTCGGTGAGGCCCTGAAGTACGGCGTTGATGCTCTGCGACGAAGACACGTTGAATGCCGGGTAAGCGAACCCGCCCGTCTTCGCTTTGTCGAGCATTTCGGCGTACTGGTCCGGGGTTGCGATGGGCATTGCGTCTCCTCGAAAGTGTGCGGGGGTGTGAACCGAGTCTAGCCACGCCCGACCCCGGTGTTCGGTCGCGATAAGGTGACTCGGGCGGACACTCCGCGCGACCCGCCGCGCATCCGTCGTAATCGAAGTCGAACTTACGTCCGGGAGGACCTTTTGAACAGCACTGAGACCGCCACCCTGTTTCAACACCCCGACCGTAACCTCGCCATGGAGCTCGTGCGCGCCACCGAGGCCGCCGCCATCCGCGCCGTGCCGTTCATCGGCCGCGGCGACAAGAACGCCGCCGACAAGGCCGCCGTCGACGCCATGCGCGCCTTCCTTGGCACCGTCAATTTCGATGGCCTCATTGTCATCGGCGAGGGCGAAAAAGACGAAGCCCCCATGCTCTTCAACGGTGAGCACGTCGGCAACGGCCGTGGCCCCGCCTGCGACATCGCCGTGGACCCGATCGACGGAACCAGCCTCACCGCCGCCGGCCGTCAGAACGCCGTCTCCGTCATCGCCGTGTCTGACCGCGGCACCATGCTCGACGCCTCGTCGATTTTCTACATGGACAAAATCGTTACCGGTGGCGCCGGACGTGGCGTAGTCAGCCTCGACCAGTCCATCGGCGACAACCTTCGCGACCTTGCCCAAGCACTGAAGAAGCCGGTCGGTGAACTGACGGTGGCCGTGCTCGACCGTCCGCGCCATGCTGGCCTGATCGACGCCATCCGCACTGCCGGTGCCGGCACGCGCCTCATGCTCGACGGCGATGTGGCCGGCGGCATCAATGCTGCTCGCTACGAGACTCGCATCGATATGTGCGTCGGCATCGGCGGTAGCCCGGAGGGCATCACGACGGCGTGCGCGCTCAAGGCCCTCGACGGCTACATGCAGGGGCGCCTCGCCCCGAAGGACGACGCCGAACGTGCCCGTGGCGTCGCGGCCGGGCTCGACATCGACAAGCTGCTTGAGATCGACGACATGGTCAGCGGCGACAACACGTTCTTCGTGGCGACCGGCGTCACCGATGGCGGACTCGTCGACGGCGTGCGTCGCAAGGGCCCGATGATCCGCACCGAGAGCATCGTGCTGCGCTCCCGTTCGGGCACGGCCCGTCGCGTCATCGCGGAGCACCTCGCGGCGAAATGGCTGTAGTCGCCTCGCACTAGGTCTTCACACAATTGCACGTCTCGGGTCTGTCCATTCAGGCTCGGGGCGTGCTTCTTGTTGTGCCGCCTGCGGTTATTTACCCGCGCAGGTCGGATTCGCGAAGCGTCTCATGCTGGATCGTCTAATCCGTACAGGCGAACTTTGATGGCGCTGTGCTGAGCCTCGTTCAATTCGGCACCGTCCAGGTCAACGGGAAGATCCAGCGTGTCGAGTTCTTCGGCCGGCGTCTCCAACTCGGGCGCGGTTAGTTTGCGCGGTGAATCATGAATGATGGCTGGTTCGGTGAGCAGCCCGATCTTGGTCTGGTCGATTCCCGGAAACTGCCGCGCGGTCACGAGCACGCGGGATTCGAGCGAGTTGGCGAACTTGTTGTAGCTGTCCACCGTGCGTTCGAGCGCCTTGCGCAGTGACTCCGCGTGGCCGGACAGCGCACCGAGCCGCTGATAGAGGGCGTTGCCGAGGTCGAACAGTTTCTGGGCCTCGTCGGTGACCGCTTGCTGCTGCCAGGTGAACGCCACGGTCTTGAGCACGGCCCACAGGTTCACCGGTGACGCCAGGGCGACTCGTTTACTGAACGAGTAGTCGAGGATCGACGGATCGGCTTCGAGTGCTGCCGACAGCAGGGATTCGCTCGGGATGAAGGCAATCACGAACTCCGGACTGGCATCGAAACCTTCCCAGTAGGTCTTCTTGGCCAGAGCGTCGATGTGGGCCCGTACGGCCTTTACGTGCTTGTCGATCAGCAGCTTACGGCGGGCGCCCTCCTCACCGGTGGCCGTGAACGGAATGGTGCTCGCCTCGATGTAGTGCTCAAGCGGAACCTTGGCATCGATGGCGATCGACTTGTTCCCGGGCAGGCGAACGACCATGTCCGGTCGGCCGAGCCCGGCATCCGTCGTGATATTGGTCTGCGTGTTGAAATCGACATACTGGGCTAGTCCGGCCGCTTCGACCACGCGTCGCAGCTGCGTCTCGCCCCAGACACCGCGGGTGCTGTTGGAGCGCAGGGCACTCGCGAGCGATTCGGTGGTCACCCGCAGCTGCTGGTCGGAGATCTGCGCCTGCTTGAGCTGCTCCGACAGCGATCCATATTGTTCGCTGCGTTGCGTTTCGAGCTCGGTGACCTTCTCCTGCATAGTGCGCAGGGTCTCGCGCACCGGGCTGAGGGCTTCGAGCACGAGGTGCTCGCGTTTTTCCCGCTCGGACTGCAACTGCTGGTCAGACCGTGCCCGTTCCGCAGCCTCACGCGTCGACGCCCGGTCGTGATCGATCTGCGAACTGAGCCCGTCAACGGTCGCGAGGGCGGCAGACAGCTCGCTCTGCAGCGCCGCGCGCACGGTCGCCTCGCTGGCTCGCGCCTCGGCGAGGGCGACCTGGTGGCGGGCCTGGAGAACGTCGGGGTCGATCGAGCCTTCAGTCTCGCTGTTGCTGCGGCGACGTTGCACCAACACCAGGGTCAGCAGGGCGCCCAACGCGGCGCCGATGACGAGACCGACGATCAAACTCAGCAGTGGTTCCATGCTTGAAGTTTGCCAGCGACCACCGACATTGCCGGAATGACACTCGGATCAGGCTAAATGCACGCTAGTTGAGCGCCATTGGCCCGTGCATCGACGCGTGTTCCTGGGTAGCCACCGGCCCGATCACGCCGACCTTGACCCGGGTGATATGGGCAAGCTGCTCGAGCGTATCGACCTCGTGACGCTTTGCGGCGTGGATCATGATGGCAGCGCAGGCTTCAGCGTCTGCGAGCGCATTGTGGTGCGAGAAGTCTTCGAAGCCAGCCGCCATGGCCGCGACCGGCAGCCGATAGGACTCGAGATGGTAGGTGCGCCGGGCTACCTGCAGGCTGCAGACGTAGCGAAAGTCCGGCACCGGCTGGCCGGTCACGATCGACGCCGTCTTGATCACTCCGAGGTCGAAACCGGCGTTGTGGGCAACGAGATAGTCGTCACCGACGAAGGTGACCAGCTGCGGAAGCTGCTCGGCCCAGGTAGCCGCGCCCACGACATCCGCTGCAACAATGCCGTGAATGCGGGTGTTCCACTCGGAGAAAGCGTCGTGGTCGGGCGGCGGTTGGATGAGCCAGTAGGCCGAATCGACGACCAGGCCGTCACGCACTTTCACCATGCCCACCGAGCACGCCGAGGCGCCCGAGGAGTTGGCGGTTTCGAAATCGATCGCGGTGAAATTCAGCACGCCTTATGGTCTCACTGGCCACCGACATGAGCCTCCGACAAGGGCCGCGGTGACCTGGCCGGTAGAATGGTCTCTCGTGGCTCTTACTATTGCAATCGTCGGACTCCCCAATGTGGGCAAGTCAACCCTGTTCAACGCCCTGACCAAGAACAACGTGCTCGCCGCGAACTACCCGTTCGCCACGATCGAGCCCAACGTTGGAATCGTGAACCTTCCCGATTCGCGCCTGGCCGACCTGGCAACCATCTACGGCAGCAAGGCCCTGCTTCCGGCGCCCGTGTCCTTCGTCGACATCGCCGGCATTGTGCGTGGTGCGAGCGAGGGAGAGGGGCTCGGCAACAAGTTCCTCGCCAACATTCGCGAAGCGGATGCCATCGCTCAGGTTATTCGCGGATTCTCCGACCCCGACGTCGTGCACGTCGACGGGAAGGTCAACCCGGCCGGTGACATGGAAACGATCAATACCGAGCTGATCCTCGCCGACCTGCAGACCCTCGAGAAGGCCGTGCTGCGCTTCGAGAAAGAGGTCAAGGGCCGCAAGATGGCGCCGCTCGTTTTGGAGACCGCGCTCAAGGCGCAGGCCATCCTCGACGGTGGCCAGCCGCTGTCCTCTGCCACGCTCGACATCGAGCCGATCCGTGAACTCGGCCTGCTCACCGCGAAGCCGTTCATCTATGTCTTCAACGTCGACGAGGCCGTGCTGCAGGACCAGTCCAAGCTCGACACCCTCGCCGCCCTCGTCGCACCGGCGAACGCCGTGTTCCTTGATGCCAAGCTCGAGAGCGAACTGAGCGAGCTCGACGCCGAAGACGCTGCCGAGATGCTCGCATCGACCGGTCAGGCCGAGAGCGGTCTCGACCAGCTTGCCCGCATCGGTTTCGACACCCTCGGCCTGCAGACCTACCTCACGGCCGGTCCGAAGGAGTGCCGCGCCTGGACCATTCACAAGGGCTGGACCGCACCGCAGGCCGCCGGAGTCATCCACACGGACTTCCAGAAGGGCTTCATCAAGGCGGAGATCTTCTCCTTCGAAGACCTCATGGCCGCCGGCTCGATCGCCGAGGCCCGCTCGAAGGGCAAGGCGCGGATCGAGGGCAAGGAATACGTCATGCAAGACGGCGACGTGGTGGAGTTCCGCTTTAACGTCTAGCCTGCACCCGAGCCGTAGCGGTGGCCGACAGCGGGGATATAGTGGCACGCTTTACCGACGGGTCCGTTGGGTCGATCTGCAGACGGTGAGCGAACCCGGCCGGGTGGCGCCGGCCGTCGCTAAGGCCGTGGGCGTTCGCTCCGGCTCGCTGGTTGCTTCAGCGGCGGCGGTGCGGCTGGTCGAGGTGCGAGCCAGGCTCGTGGACTCGGAGTTTCGAATCGATGATGGCAATGTTCGTGCCGTGGACGAGACCTGGCGGCGGCGCGTGTGCGGGTGCTCACGCCGAGACAGATCGCGGCGGGGTTGTCTGATCGGTTCGGACTGCTGATCGGAGCGTTGCGAGGAGCCGCGCACCGGGACAGCCAACAGCACCGTGCTGGATCTGGTCACGGGTCTGGTTCAGCAATCACTCTTGCAGGTAGTCGAGCGTCAGGGAAGAGCGGGCTATCGGCTGCTGGAGACGATATGCCACATGGTTCTCTGGCGCCACCTCTGGGTTCGTGACCTGAACGCTGGGGATGTGCGTCTGCAGGCGGTGGTCACCGATCGATGCGCACCACCGAGTAGGGAGTGTCGGGCGCCGGGGGAGTGCCGAAGCGGGCGTTCGGGAGGTAGAGCCCGTTGCCAAACCTCGCGATCGTCGTGGGCACCTGGAAGTCGGGGTCCGTGTACCGGTCGATGAGTTCGCCGCTGCTCCCGGCTGCATTGAGGCGGATAACGGCGACGGTGTTCAACTGATTCTGCACGACGTACAGGGTGCGCCCGGCGACGAGCAGCCCGTCACCGTTGGGGAGCAGGACCCCACCCAGATCAACGACCGCGGCGACGCCGGTCTCGGGGTCGACGCGGAACAGAATGCCCGTGGACGACTGGATGACCAGGAGCGCTTGATGGTTGGGGGTCTCCGCGATGCCGTTCGCGTTGAAGCCCGGCTGCTGCATCCAGCTGCCCGAGAGGGGGACGACTTCGATCGCATCCGCCCCAGGGAGCGCGCCGCCCGGCCCGAGGGAGAGCTTGTAGAGCTGCGCCTGCTGGCTGTCGGTGAACCATGCGGCGTCGCGAGTCAGAACGACGTCGTTCACGAACGTTGGCGCATCGGTGAGCGCGTAGCTCTGCAGGAGGTCGCCCGTGGCGGCATCCACGACCCGCGCCTCGCCGGTGGGCCCGCCCGCGATGAAAAGCCGACCGCGGTTGTCGATCTTCAGGCCGACCGACGGAGTGCCCGGGCCCTCGAGGGTCGTGATCTCCTCGCCGGTGCGCACGTCGAAGACGTAGACGTCGCCGTCGGCGAGTGAGCCGACGTAGGCAATGCCGCGTGGGCCGATCGCGATTCCCTCGGGCTGGAATCCGTCGGGAAGCGCGATAACATCCGCGAAATGACCGGGCCGTGGCTGCGGTGCGGCGTGGACTGCGGGTATCCCTGAAACAAGGAAGAGAGCACCCAATGCGGCGGCGGACAGTGTGCGTGCGACGATGCGACTGATCATGGCGATAACAGTAGTCCGGCTCGGGCGCTGTCAATAGGCCTGATCGGCCTCGGGCGAAAATCACCGGGCCGGTCGTTGCGCCTCCTCTCTTCCTCTCTCTCTGTCTCTCTCTCTCTCTCTCTCTCTCTCTCTCTCTCTCTCTCTCTCTCTCTCTCTCTCTCTCTCTCTCTCTCTCTCTCTCTCTCTCTCTCTCTCTCTCTCTCTCTCTCTCTCTCTCTCTCTCTCTCTCTCTCTCTCTCTCTCTCTCTCTCTCTCTCTCTCTCTCTCTCTCTCTCTCTCTCTCTCTCTCTCTCTCTCTCTCTCTCTCTCTCTCTCTCTCTCTCTCTCTCTCTCTCTCTCTCTCTCTCTCTCTCTCTCTCTCTCTCTCTCTCTCTCTCTCTCTCTCTCTCTCTCTCTCTCTCTCTCTCTCTCTCTCTCTCTCTCTCTCTCTCTCTCTCTCTCTCTCTCTCTCTCTCTCTCTCTCTCTCTCTCTCTCTCTCTCTCTCTCTCTCTCTCTCTCTCTCTCTCTCTCTCTCTCTCTCTCTCTCTCTCTCTCTCTCTCTCTCTCTCTCTCTCTCTCTCTCTCTCTCTCTCTCTCTCTCTCTCTCTCTCTCTCTCTCTCTCTCTCTCTCTCTCTCTCTCTCTCTCTCTCTCTCTCTCTCTCTCTCTCTCTCTCTCTCTCTCTCTCTCTCTCTCTCTCTCTCTCTCTCTCTCTCTCTCTCTCTCTCTCTCTCTCTCTCTCTCTCTCTCTCTCTCTCTCTCTCTCTCTCTCTCTCTCTCTCTCTCTCTCTCTCTCTCTCTCTCTCTCTCTCTCTCTCTCTCTCTCGTCAATTGTCGAATCGTGAGGTCACAGGAGACCACCGACGCGCCTGATCGTTCGTATCGATGAGCGGGAGGAACAATCGCAGCATAGGGAGAGTGGTATATCGATCCGGAACCAGATCGCGTGCCAGAGTGATGTCGCTCATTCTCGTTCCGCCTCCCGGTTGGGACCAATAATCGACGTAATTTCACCGGCTGCGGCTAGAGGCTTGCCGTGCCGCTGAGGCCATGGCTGTGCCTTGGCCAGCGATTTCTGTCGTCACGTTGCCTGGTGACGCAATCCGGTGGAGTTCCGCTTCAACGTTTGAGCTCGTACTGGGCCGGCGTATACAATTTGACTCCCTGCGAGGAGTGACAGGCGCAGATAGCTGATCGTCGTCCCGTGCCTGCGTGACCGCGACGCGAACGCCGGTCGCGAGAGGAGAACAAGGCCATGGTTTCTGGATTGGGACAGTCCATCTCGCGTGATGCGCAGAGGGAATGGATGCAGTCGCTGCGAGCCAGAATTGCCCATATCGAACTGGTCTTTAACAACGGTGACGACGGTCACCCGCTGGTCGCGCAACTGGCGCACCTGGAGTCGACGAGAACTGTCGGTGTTAAGCCTGGGAACGGCTACGCGCGACAGCGCCTCACCGCGGTGAAGCGTAGGTTCGCCTACGACCGCGAAATCATTCAGGCGCTCGACGGTCTGGGAGGCTTCTTCCCTGATGTTGCGAGCACGGAGCCCTGGACCGAGCTGGGTGATGTTGATGTGGTGTTCCTCGACAAGCACGGCGAGGTGCTCGGAGCGACAGTGACGCATGAAGGAATGGTCATCACACCGGACGATGACGAGCGCCTCGATCGCCAGGCGTGAGGTTGCTTTGTCATGGAATCCGGTGGAGTTCAGGTTTAACGTATAGCGTTATTGACGCGATGCGTTATAGACTGATCGTGTGATCAGGTCGTTCGGTAGCAAGGACACTGGAAAGATCTGGCATGAGCAGTACGTCAAGGGTGTCGACCGCGCGGTGCAGCGAGCGACCCTGCGGAAACTCGAGTTGGTCAATGCGGCCAAGGATCTTGAGGACCTTCGGATCCCTCCGGGCAATCGTTTGGAACAGCTGGTCGGGGACCGTCGAGGTCAGTACAGCATCCGGGTGAACGTCCAGTGGCGCATCTGCTTCGTCTGGAGAGAAGGAGGAGCAGACCATGTCGAACTCGTCGACTACCACTGAGAACGACTCGATCGAGCCGATCCATCCGGGAGAGATCCTGATGGAGGACTTCATCGATGGATTCGGGATCACGCAGAACAAGCTCGCGGTCAGCATTGGGGTGCCGCCGCGCCGGATCAATGAGATCGTGCACGGCAAGCGGGGCATCACGGCCGACACGGCGATCCGCCTGGCGCGGTACTTCGGAACATCGGAAGAGTTCTGGATGAACCTGCAGTCCAACTATGAGCTGCGTCGCGAGCGCCGGGCGCTGCGGGACAAGGTTGCATCGATCACACCGCTGAAGGTCGCGTGACAGATTCTTCGATCAAGGTAGTTGCGCACAATGCGTTGAGGGCGCGAGACTTCGCCCAACTGGGGCGGCTGTTCGAAAGACGGGCCCCGTACCAGTGCGACGTCGGACTAGTCATCGCGTCAATGCACCCCTGAATGCGCGTGCCGCAGTCTCCGGACTTCATGCAGGCAGCCGTTGGAACGTGGTCGAGTTCAGGTTCAACGCTTAGGCTCAAGTTTCTTGCGATATTCGTCACGAGAGCATCAATCGAAGGAGACCATCGTGCCTGTCATCGCCATCATCGGAGCCGGACCGGGACTCGGCGCAGCGGTTGCGCGCCGGTTCGGGCGCGAGGGCTTCTCGCTTGCCCTGATATCCAGGAACCAGTCGAAGCTGGACGCTATGGCAGCCGAGCTGACCGATGCCGGCTTCACCGCGAGTGGTTACGCTGCGGATGTCCGCACGCCCGCGTCGCTCGAAGCTGCCCTTGCACGTGCCGCGGCAGAGCTCGGGCCCATTACTGCGCTGCAGTACAGTCCGCTCCCGTCGCGCGACTACCTGAAGCCGGTGCTGGAGATGACTCCTGAGTTGGCGCTGGAGGCATTGCAGTTCTCGGCCCTCGGGCTCATCCACGCCGTGCGCACGGTGCTGCCGGGAATGCGTCTGGCAGGAAGCGGCAGCATCATCCTGATCAACGGCGGGACCTCGGTGCAGGCGCGCGCCGGCTTCGCCGGCACGTCGATCGCCTTCCCGGCCGAGAGCGCCTACGGCGAGATGCTGCACGATGCCCTTGAGGGTGACGGTATCCGGGTTAACCAACTGGTGATCCCCGGCGGCATCCCCCAGCTTCAGCTTGCCAACGGCATCGATGGCGTCGCTGATCGTATCTGGGACCTCCACGCCGTTGCCGGTCCGTTCCGCACCATGCTCATCCCGCTCGAGGACGGCCGGGAGTAGCGAACTCGTTGCCCCGTCGCACGATGGTCAGCCCGACTGCACGCCGAAGTGAGGCTCGGCGCGGTCTGCGCGTGGACGAAGCGCCCCCAAAAGAAGTCCACCGCCACCCGAGCGACCGCTCGTCCGATGGAATTGCGTCGGTTGACTGCGTCGAGTGTTAGCGTTCTGGCATGACTGAGACGGCCAAGCAGAGATCCCGTACCTCCCGCACCGGGTCGATCCCACAAACGGCGGCACGGATCGCGCTCGGGCTGGTCCTGGCCGGTGCCGGTACCACCCACCTCACGGTCGCGCGTGACGATTTCCAGGCACAGGTGCCGGAGTGGGTACCGCTGAACGACGACCTCGTCGTGCTCGGCTCCGGGGTGGTGGAGATCACCCTCGGCGTGGCCCTCCTCGTCGCCGCGAAGCAGCGTGTGCTGGTCGGATTCGTGGTAGCGGCCTTCTTCATCGCCATCTTCCCCGGAAACATCTCGCAGTACCTGACGAAGACCGACGCGTTCGGCCTCGACACCGACCAAAGCCGCTTCATCCGACTGTTGTTCCAGCCGCTTCTCGTGCTGTGGGCACTGTGGGCGACCGGGGCGAGCACAGTACTCCGTCGGGCGCTGCGTGGGCGCCGATAGCCCCGTCCGCCGTGAGCCGGCCCGTGCCGGGTCGGCTGCACAGGGTGGCGGTGGCAGACTGATTCCCATGACGACGCTGCACATCACCGGTGATGACACCTCCGACGCCCTCCTCAGCGAGAATCCGTTCGCGCTGCTCATCGGAATGCTGCTCGACCAGCAGGTTGCGATGGAAACGGCTTTTGCCGGTCCGGCCAAGATTCGCGAACGGATCGGCACCCTCGATCCGAAAGTGATCGCCGACTTCGACACGGAGGCCTTCGCCGAGATGTTCCGCGCGTCACCGGCCGTGCACCGCTACCCGGGTTCGATGGCGGCGCGTACCCAATCGGTGGCCGGGGCCATCATGAGCAACTGGAGCGGCTGCACCGCCTCGATCTGGACGGAGGGCGATCCCGACGGCAAGGAAATCTTCCGTCGGCTGAAGTCACTGCCCGGGTTTGGCGAGCAGAAAGCGAGGATTTTTCTCGCACTCCTCGGTAAGCGACTCGGAGTCGACGCGGCCGGCTGGCGCGAAGCATCCGCTCCCTATGGGGAGGAAGGGTCATACCGATCGGTGGCTGACATTGTCGACCCCGAATCGCTCACTCGCGTGCGCGAGACCAAGCGCGCCGCTAAGGCAGCCGCGAAGGCGTAGTCTCGCGTGGTGGGCCCTCACTTCAACGAACAGACATTCGACTTTCTCGACGAACTGGAGCATCGCAACGAACGCGACTGGTTCCAGGAGCACAAAGCGATTTACGAGCACGAGTTGAAAGAACGGATGCTTGCGGTCATCGAGCGAATCAACCTCGCGTTGGGCGACTTCGCGGCCGAGTGCGTGCGCCCGCCGAACAAGGCCATGATGCGCATCTATCGTGACGTTCGATTCTCGAACGACAAGTCGCCGTATAAGACTCATCTCGCTGCCCACTGGCCACCCCGTGGACTGGAGAAGGCCGGGGGAGCGGGATACTTTCTGCAGGTGGGTGTGCGCAGCGTCATGGTGGCCGGCGGCGCCTACAGCCCGCCGCCGCCGCAGCTACGGGCCATCCGCGACTACGTGCTCGACCACCACGGAGAGCTGCGCTCTCTGCTCGCCACGCCCGCGCTCACACAACTGGCGCAACCGTTCGGCGGCAACAAGCTCATCCGCCCGCCGCGCGGCTTCCCGGTCGACCATTCGGCGGCTGACCTATTGCTCAATCGCAGCTGGGCGCTGGTCGGCCACCTGCCCGGCGACGTCGCGCTCGACGAGAATTTCACCGACCTGGTCATTGAACGGTTTCGGGCGTTTCAACCGGTAGTCGACTTTCTCAACGTTCCACTGGCCGCGGCCACCCCGCTCGAGCAGGAAGCAGCCGTAGGCCGCCGTCGCTCTGCCTGACCACAGCCAGCCTGGACCCGCGCCGTATCAGGCCAGGGCCCCGGTAAGTGCCGGTCACACTTTGTCCCTGTGGTGGTGCACAATCTGGGCGCCGTTTCTCACAGCAAAATTCTGACCTGGGGTGTCTATCCGATCGCGTACCTGCTTCCGGCCACCGGTGTGAGCGGTGGAGACGCCTGGGTCGGCAAGCAACTCGGATACTTGATAGCCGACATTCTGGCGAAGACGGTCGTTGGGCGCATTATCTTCCAGATTGCGTGGATGAATTCCTCTGCCGACGACCCGGAATTGGCGCTGGAGGAACTGTCCGTCGAGGACGCCGGGGAATTGTCTCGGTCGATCAAGCCCGCTGACGTCGTGAAATAGGGCGAACGTCATCGCGGCCCAGCCGAGCGAACGTCTGCTCGGCCGGGCCCCCATTGCACACTGGGCCTATGACATCGAGGTGACAACGGATGTCTGATGCCTCACCCGATAAAGGCGCCGCCTAGTCCAGCGCCGTAATACGGCTCAGCACCTGCTCGGGAACCGCCTGGCGCGGCACCTCGCCCACCAGAAAATCGCCGTCGGGCAGCAGTGTGCCGGAGTCGGACGACCAGAACTCCGCGCCGATCACCGCTCCGCTCAGCTGGCTGCCGTGCAGCTCGACGTGGTCCTCGTGTCGCTGGCCGAGCGCCCACCGGTAGTGGTCGGTCACGTTGGCGACTGGAGAATAGGTCGACAAAGGTACCCCGCCGACAGCCGGGCCGCGGTCGTCGAGCAGCACGGCGATCAGCGGCAGCGCGGCGAACCCGCGCAGCCAGTCGGCAACATACATTGAAGCGTTTTCGGCGTTGTCGGCGTCGAGCCCGGACACATCGTTCGACCCCGAAAACGGATGCGTGAGCGCCAGCCACTGCATCGGCGACGGAATCTGCAGCACGACCGGTACCCGCTGGGTCTGGCTGAAGAGGGTGGCCAGTTCAATTACGTACGCCGTCGTCTCGGCGTCACCGAGCAGGGTACGCAGGGCATAGCCGGTGCGGGTTTTGGCGCCCATCGCTGCCTGAAGCGCAGGGTCGGCGGCGACCCGCTGGGCGTAGAACCGGTCGAGGCTGAGCAGGGCCAAGTCGGACTTCAGCACGCCCTGCACTTGGCCGAAGAAGTTCGCGAAGGCCATCGGCTCCTGCCACGGTACCGGCTTGCCCTGCAGAAAAACGGATTGGGCATAGTCGTGGCTGTCCAGCACGACCGCGCGACGGCGGCCCGACGTTGGCTCGGCCAGCAGGTCATTCAATGAAACGGTCACGGTGTCTCCCATCGATCAATCAAGAAAATCGACCCGGGCTGCGGGACCGTAAGGAGACGGTCCCGCAGCCCGGGTCAGCTGGTGAAAATTAGGACTTGTGCAGGGCCACTTCGCCGTACTTCTGCTCGAGTTCGCGCACGCGCGCCTCGAGCTTGCTGATTTTCAGAACTCGGCGGTCGGGCACCATGATGAGGGGTAAATCTCCGATCTTGCCCTTGACCCGTTCGGGCTCAATTTTGCCCCAGTGCGTCGCCAGCAATTCCTCGTTGTTGTCCTGGCCCCACGAGCCGTAGTAAAGCAGGTCCTTGGGCGGCTCTTCTTGAACGAACTCCGCAACAAACTCCTTGTACGGCTTGCCGCGACTGATGCGATCCTGGCGCATCTGGGCCCGCAGTTCGATCGTTGCCTGCTCGTGCACCACGAAAGTGTCAGCTTCCCAGACGACGCCGTAAACGTTCGTGGCGACCTGGGCCGAGATTCTGTCCAGCTCAAGGTCGGTCACGACGAGTTCGGGGTCGCGCTCTAGTACGTCGCCGTAGCCACCGCCGGCGCCCTGGGCGATCATGTAGAGTTCGCCCTCCTTGGCCACGTCGAACTGCAGCCCCATGTGTCCGGTCTGGTAATCGCCGCCCTCGAAGGGCTGCTCGTTCATGACACGTTCCATCGAAAGGTTGAACTGCGACGGGTCCTTCTTGATGATGTCGTAGATGTTGATGTCCTTGACCATGGCCAGGGGATAGACCGGGCAGCCGTACCCTCCGAACATTCCGGGAACCGAGGAGAACTTCGATCCGGAGGTGACGGTCATGAAACCCCAGCTGGGTGTACCGCGAGAGGCCACCATCATCTCGTAACCCATACCGCCGCGATACTTGCCGAAGCCCTGATTGTCGCGCACCAGCCGCTTGCTGACCAGTTGCAAGAACGGTACCTCTTCTTCCATGACTTCCTGCTCGCCGAGGTCGGCCATGGCGCAGAACAACGGCGCCACGGCGTCTTCACCGTCGCGGAACGCCTTCGCCCCGCCGCCCATGCCGTTGAGGTCGGCACACAGATTACCGACCTGCTCACCGTTCTGTGTGGTGCCGCCCCAGAGAAAATCGTTGATCTGGTTGAACCAGGGCGCCACGACGTTCGAGTATTTCTGTGGCGATGAGAACTGCATCTTGGCGAAGGCCGACTGTAGGGCGGAGAAGCCGCGGAAGGATGCCTGCAGCGACTGGCCGACGGGCGCGTCGTAGCCGGCATCCGCCCAGGTATGTTCCTCCGTGATAATTTCGATGGGCGACAACGCTCCGGTGCTGCGAGGCAGGTCAGGCCACCAGTACGAGAGAACTGCCTGGGACATGAAAGATTTCGTTGACGCGAGCGGCGAGTTGAGGGCCCGATTGAGAATCTCGGGGCCGGTACCGGTGAGGTCGATAATCATTCGTTCGCCCTTGACAGTGATCTTGCAGGCGAACTTGATCAGAATGTTCTCCTTAAGCGTGGAGTCCACGAACTGATTGAAGGTGACGGTGCCGTCTGGCAGCTCGCCAATACGGCGGCGTACCTCAGTCTCGACGTCCTCGACGGTGACGCGAAGTGACGCGACGAAGGTCTCCTGCCCAACCTCGTCGATGAGCCGGTCGACGGTGTCCATGATGCGCCGGGTGGCGCCCATCTTCACCTTGATGTCGGCGAGCATGAGCTTCGGGTCGCGCGTGGAGTGTTGCAAGAACGTCAGCAGGTCGCGCCGCAGGTGCCCCTTCTCCACAATCTTGATCGGCGAGGCACGCAGACCGTCATCGAATGGTGACTCCGAACCCGACGGCATACCACCTGGTTCGCACGCTCCGTTCTCGCCTTCGTGGATGGTCGCACCCACCCAGGCGATGATGATTCCGTCGCGCATGACCGGTACGAGCATCGACTGGTCGGTGTTGTGCACCATGCCGAAGCGGGAGTCGTTGTGGAAGAAGCCGTCACCCGGGTTGATGCCGACGGTGGGCTCATCCTTCCAGTTCTTCATGATGTAGCGGATGGGATGGTGCAGCACCGCGGAGAAGGCGATCACGCCGCGGTTGGAGAGATACGTGACATCGCCCTCGGCGGTGTAGACCGCGCAGGAGAGGTCGGCCCACTTCGCTCCGGGCGCCGCGCCCATGCTCTCGCACATCTCGAAGGCCTCGTCAAGTGCACCGGCCAGGCGTTTGCGAATCCGGTCGACCTCGAGCGGGTCAATGCCCTTCGCGATGCACTCCTCCTCATAGGCGGTGCGCGGCATGATCTCGTGAGTACGCATGATGGCCGGGTCTGGCCCGAGGAAGAGGGTAGTCTCGTCCATGAATTTGTCGACCCACTGCTGTTCTTGGTCGGTCAGTAGCTGGGATGCGTCGTCGTCTCCGCTGGTGGGCACGAACTGGTCAGTTGTCAGTGTCATGGTGTTCAAGCTCCTTTGCTTGCGTTCGCTGAAGAAAAAGTGGGAAGGTCGGTCAGTCGCTCAGTAGCCATACCGCCCCCTGCACTGTCGGTTCCAGGCGCCAGCCTGGTTCCACCAGATAGGTGGTGTTTTCGGTCGTGACGATCGCCGGTCCGTGGATCACGTATTCGTGTTTGAGCGCGTCGGCGTCGTAGACAGGGGTGTCGACTGCGCCGGCGATGCTCGTGAAGTGCACCGAACGCCGCGAGACCGGTGCCGGCTTAATCTTCTCGCCGCCGGTTTTGATCGACTCGAATTGAATGACTTCGCCCTCGATATAGGACGCTACGCGAATGGTCTGCGCCCGGACGCCCGCCTCTGGCGCCTGGGTTCCCTCGCCGTATCGTTCGCCAAAGATCTCGGAGAACGTCTTGATCAGGTGCAGCACGTCGGCGACCCCGTTGACCCGGTTGATGTTGAAGGCGACGGCAGTGGTGACGAGCTGGTTGCCGTAGCGCATGTCCATTTCGAGGCGGTAGCGCACGTCGGCGCGGTCGTAGCCCTGGCGCACGAGGTCTTCGGCGCCCTTCGCTTCCAGCTCCTCGATGTACCCGTTGAGCGCTTCGTACTGAGCGTAGAGGCTGCGCTTGATCGGTTCGTAGAGCACGACGTAGGCGCTGCGTTCGTGAATGTGCAGCGGTCGCATATTGCCGGCGCCGAGCGCCGAGAACACCGACGCGAAGGGTGGAAACAGGATGCGGCTGATGCCGGCGCTCGCCGCGATGCCACAGGCGTGCAGGGGGCCGTTGCCACCGTAGGCGAGCATCGTGTAGTCCTCGATCAGGCCGCCGCGCGAGCGCAGCTCCTTCTCGATGCCAATCGCCATCTGTTCGTCGACAGTCTTCTTGATGACCTTGGCAACCTCGACCGCGTCGAGGTCGAGTTCATCGCTGAGCGTCTCATCGATGACATAGATCGAACGCTTCTTGTTGAGATTGATGTGCCCGTTGGCGTAATTGTCCGGGTCGAGGTAGCCGAGTACCAGGTCGGCGTCGGTGACCGTGGGGCGCAGTCCGCCACGGTCATAGCAGGCCGGACCCGGGTCGCTTCCGGCCGATTCCGGTCCGATCTGGATGGCGTGGTGAATGCGGTTGTAGGCGGCGATAGATCCGCCGCCGGCACCGAGCGTGTTGAGGTGGATCATCGGCGCGGAGACCATCCAACGACCAATGGTGGGCTGGAAATCGTAGTGCCGCACTCCGCCCTCCGGAACCAGTCCGATATCGAACGAGGTGCCACCCATGTCCATTGACACGACGTCGCCGAGCCCGGTCGACTCCGACAGGTGCTGGGCCGCGCCGACGCCGGCGATCGGTCCGGAGTGAATCGTTTGTAAGGCATCCGTTGAATTGGGCTGCGCCATGCCGCCCGAATTGTGAATGACGAGCATCGGCTTCTCATAACCGGAGTCACGCAGGTTGTTGGAGAGCTGATTGAGCGCGTGAAACATGGTCTGGTGCAGAAAAGCATCGACGACGGTGGCCATTGCCCGCACATATTCGCCCTTGCGGCCAGAGACCTGGCTGCTCAGCAGCACCGGAATCGACCCGAGCTCGTGCGTGGGGTACTCGTCGAGAATGATCTCCAGAATGCGATCCTCGTGCACCGAGTTCTCGGTCGCATTGGTCAGCGCGATAACGATGGCCTCTGCACCGTTGTCGACGAGTTCGCGCACCTGGGTGCGCACGTCGTCGTACATCAGGGGCACCAGCACCTCGCCGACCGAGTCGATGCGTTCTTTAACCGAGCGGATGAGGCGGCGCGGCACGAGCGGGTCTGGTCGCTGGGCATCGGGCATATCGCCCTGCTTGACCCCGTCGAGTCCTTCGCCGTAGCCGCGGCCACGGGAGAGCGGGATGGTGTCCTCGAAGCCGTGGGTGACGATCGCCGCGACCCGCGGCCCCTTACCTTCGATCAGGGCGTTGGTGCCGAGGGTGGTGGCGTAGCGCACCGAGTCGACCTCCTTGAGCGCGGTTTCGCGGCTGATGCCGGCGCGCTCGCAGGCCCGGTCGAGGGCCTCGTTGAAACCAAGGGCGAGGTTGTGGTGGGTGGTGAGCGCCTTGGATTCGATGTACACGTCGTCCCAGACGAAGAAGCAGTCGCTGAATGTGCCGCCGATGTCTACGGATATGCGTTTCACGGTCAGTGCCCTTCGGAGTTGTCGGCGTGCGAGTGGGAGTGGGAATGTGCGGACACGGAATCAAACCGGGCGCTGAGGTCGGTCTCGGCGTTCTCGCCGGGGCCGTAGTTGACGACCTCCTCGGGGTTGCCGCCGTGGGCTTCCCACTTTTCGCGCAGGGAATCGATGTCCCAGAGCATGTCGACGGTCGGCGGATGCCCCGGCGGCAGGTATTCGGCCTCGATCTGGGTGCCGCAGGTGGGGCAGTAAAACTCCAGGATGCGGCAAAAGGTCGGGTCGGGGGAGAACGTGAACTCGTACTTTTCCGGGTCGATCACCGGGGGGTGAATCTCCTGCGGGTCCCGGTCGTAGACCAGAGTTCCTTCCTTGTAGTTGCCGCGGGCGTCGCCGAAGTCATGGGCGCAGACGCGGCAGATCCACCGCTCCGTATCGAGGTCGATGAGCAGGTATTCGGTCATGGGAACGCGCATTGTGTTTGTACCTTCCTGGGGAAACAAAAAAGTGGGCTAAAGCGTGTCGGCGAGCTGTAGATCGCCGGCCGTGGAGACCGTCAGGGTCCAGCCGAGCGGCACGCGCGCGGTGAAGAACGGTCCCTCGACGATGGCCGGTCCGGCCGCCGTGGCGCCGGGCTTCTGGTCGTCGAGTTGATAGACCGAGACGCTGTCGATCTGGGTGGGAGTGGAGCGCACCTGCCGGGTTCCGGCGGCCACGGCGGCGCTCGCCGCAGCGGGTACCCCGCTGGCGATGGTCGGATGCGGCAGCCGGAAGGTGGCCTTGAGCGAGAGAATCTCTTCGCCGTCTTCGACAATGGTCGACCAGTCGAGTTCGCACTCGCTCAGGTCGTGCCCTTCCTGGAACATATCCTTGCCGGCATCCGCTTGCATCGACGTGCGCACCGCGGTGATCTCGGCGTCCGAGAACCCGGTGACACTCGTTTCGTAGGACTGGGCGATGTCGGAGAAGCTGATTCCGTAGGCCGAGAACACCGCGGCGAGCCGCGGCACGAGCACGTTGTGCACGCCGGCAATGCGTGCGGCGGCGCAGGCGTTCATCGGTCCGCCGCCACCGAACGCGGCGACCGTCGTGTCGCCCGTCGCGCTCACGAGGTCGGCGAAGGCCCGCGCCAGGTGGCTGGAATAGCTGGCTTCCATGCGAATCAGGGCCTCGTCGAGGCTGATTCCGAGCGGGTCGGCGACGGTCTTGGTGATGACAGCGCGCGACCGTTCGGCGTCGAGGGCCATCTCGCCGTTCAGATAGGTGGCGGGGTCGAGCACGCCGAGCAGCAGGTTGACGTCGGTGATCGTGGCCTGCGTGCCACCGAAACCGAAGCAGGCCGGTCCGGGGGCTGCCCCGACGCTTTCCGGCCCGACGGTGATCTCGCCGTCGTGCACGGCAATGATCGAGCTGCCGCCGACTCCGGTCGAGCGCACATCGCTCATCTCGTAGGAGATGTCGACGCCCTGGATCGATCCGCGCCGGTCGACGGCGATCGTGGAATTGGCGACGGCGCCGACATCCGTTGTGGTGCCGCCGACATCGATCATGAGCACGTTGTCGAGCCCGTACGCCTCGGCCAGGGCACGGGTGCCCTCGAGGCCGCCGCGCGGTCCGGAGGAGTAGGTCTTGAGCGCGACCGACTTGGCCACGCGGGAGGAAGCGCCGTCGTTGCGGTAGATCAGCAGCGGGTTCTTCACCTTGTAGGCGCGCAGCCGGTGTTCGGCGCTGTACAGAAAACGCTCGACCGTGGGGTGCAGAAAGGAGTTGAGGATGCCGGACCAAACCTGACGCTGGCGGGAAGTATCAGAGGCGAACTCGCGGGAGAACAGAATCGGCACCGAACCAAGCAGGTGTCGGGGAAAGTTCTTGAGCATGGTGCGCTTGAACAGGTGTTCGCGTTCGGCGCTCAGGCTGGCGACGACGAGACGCTCCGCTCCGGCGGTGGTCAGTCGGTTGATCTCGGCGACGAGCTGGCGGGAGAGTTCCTCGGGACTGCCGTCGGCCGTGATGATGCCGATCCGGGCACCGATCAGGTCGGTGAACAACGCGGCGGTGTCGTCCGAGTGGCCGAGCGAGTCCGGCAGGGTGGGATCGTCGGTGATGAGCCCGATCTTGGGCCCCTTGCGCTGCACCAGCGCGTTGGTGCCCTGGGTCGATGAATAGCGGATGTGCTGGGTTGAATGCAGCAGGTCGGCTAGATTCGCTTCGCCGAACAGTAGAGCGGATGCCTTTGTCATCGCGTCGAAGAGACACTGGGACAGGTCGACCGGAGTGGTGAGGGTCTTGGTAAACGTGAAATCCGTGCCACTGGCGACAACAATGTCGGTGAGGGTTCCACCATTGTCGATGTTGATCAATCGTTCCATGAGCGCTCCTTTGCGGTTTGTGGTGAGTGATCGAGGCTCTCGGGGAGCCACGTCACCAAGAATGACCCCGCGTCCGAGGTGCAGCGTGTCCCAGATTGGGACACCGCACGACTAGCGCTCGCGGGGTCGCAGCGGGCATGCTTGCAGAGTCCACAAGGGAGTCGATATGCACAGAGTCGCCGATCGGCGAATCAAAATAGCGGCTGCGCGCGCCGATTTTCTGCGATTCGGACACGCGGAAACCCAATCGGTTCCTGGCGTGGTGGCCGCCTCCTGGCAGCGTTCCTTCTCAGCGGGAGTGGATGCATCCACTTCTCAGGCAGTGTTTCACAACGACCTCGATCTGACCGGCCGTCTGATGCGCTGCTCGGAACCGGTCATCGCCCGGCTGAGCGATGAGATGGCCGAAATGCCGCTGTCGATCGTACTCACCGACTACAAGGCACGAATTCTGAGTCGTTCCGAAACCGACAAGACCATCGGAACCCTGCTCGATGACGTGTCGCTGGCGCCCGGCTTCAACTACGCCGAGGCGAGCGTCGGAACCAACGGAATCGGCACCGTGCTCGAGTCGGGTCAGCCGTTGTACATCGTGGGGCCCGAGCATTTTCTCGAGCACCTGCAGCCATTCGCCTGCGCCGGGAGTCCCATTCGGGACCCGATCACCGGGCGGGTGGAGGGGGTGCTGGATATCAGCTGCCTCATCGAAGATGCCAGCCCGCTCATGCATTCCCTGGTGCGGTCGGCCGCCCATGAGATTGAGCGCAACCTGCTCGTCGATCGCAGTCAGCGACAGCAGGCACTGTTTGAGGAGTATGTGCGGGTGGATTCCCGCAACCGGGGCGCCGTCATGGCCATCGGCGGCACCGTGGTGATGGGCAACGCGGTCGCGCAAAGTTCGTTTTCTCCCGATGAACAGTGGACCATTCAAGAGCACGCTCGCTATCTGATGATTTCTCCTGGTCAGCCGGTCGACCAGATCGAGCTGTCCTCGGGCAAGGTCGTGCATGTTCGGGGCAAACGTGTCGTGGTGGGCCCGGACGTCGCCGGCATCGTTGTGGTGGTCGAAATCGTCTCCGAGCCCGCACCGGTACCGGTGCCCGCATCGAGGCTGACCCTGCCGCCGCTGCGGAGGCACCGGTTGAAGAAACCCATTCCTGCTGACTCTTCGGCGATTCTGCACGATGCGGAATCCTTGCTCGGCAAACGCGCCTCGAGCGGAGTGGTCACCGCGCTCACCGCCGGCGCGCCCCTGCTCGTGCTGGGGGAGGCCGGCGGCGGCAAGGTGTCGCTGCTCGCCGAACTATATCGCCAGATTGTTCCGCTGGGTCGAAGCGTCGTATTCGGTGCCGAGCAGCTCAATCAGCACGGCGTACACTCGGCCATTAATAACGACCTGATCAGCGCCCTGGCCCGGCCAACGCTTTACGTCTTTCGCAATATCGATCGGTTCACCGAGGCAGCGACCGCCGAACTTGAGGCGTTTCTGGTGACCCGCGAAGCCGGTCCTGGCGGCCTGGCCGTCACCGTGTCGCAACCCGATCTTCAGGCTGACCTGGCCGCTGCCCGCCCGTACACGGCCCTACTGCAGCACTTCACAACCTCGGTCACGGTTGCGCCGCTGCGGCACCGCCAGGGAGACCTGCCCGACATCGTCACCCGGGTGCTCGCGCGACGGGCCGGTTTACGTCCGGCCACTGTGAGCGCCGGAGCGATGCGGGTGATCTCCCGCTATCCGTGGCCGGGCAATATTCGTCAGCTCGAAGAAGCGCTCGACACCGCCCTGCTCACGCGACCGGTCGGCGCCATCCAGGCCGAAGACCTGCCCGCCTACTGCCACGGCGGTGCACCGCGCCTGTTGTCGGCGATCGAAGCGGGGGAGCGTGACCTCATCGTCGGTGCCCTGCACAAAGCCGACGGCAATCGGATGCGCGCGGCCGAGTCCCTGGGAATAGCTCGGTCCTCCCTCTACCGCAAGCTAAAAACCTTCGGTATCACCGTCACCGACTCGTAGCCGGGCTGCGGCATCCGCTTACTGGCGGTGTGTGGCGCGCAGGCGAATCACAGACCAGACGACCACGACGGCGACGAGTGCCATGGCGCACAGTCCGAGTCCGGAGTAGCCGGCCAGCGCCAGGATCGGCCCGGCAATTGCGCCGCCGAGAGCTCCGGCCGCGTTCATCGAGAGGTCGGAGAAGCCCTGCAGCGAAGATCGATCCTCGATCTCGACGGCCTCGGCGACGAGCGCAGAGCCGGCGACAACGGATGCCGACCAGCCCAGGCCCAACAGCACCAGACTTACCGTCATCGTGCCCTGCGACCCGTCACTGAGCCAGGCCGCTCCCAGCGCCCCGAGCAGCAGGGCCTGCCCGCCGAGGATCACCCGAAGCCGGCCGAACCGGTCGGCGAGCGCCCCGAACGCCGGGGAGAGGGCGTACATGCCGGCCACATGCAGGCTTATCGTCAGCCCGACGATGGTCAGGGTCGCGCCGTGGTCCCGCAGGTGCACCGGCGCCATGGACATCAGGGCCACCATGGTCGCGTGGCTGAGCGCGATCACGACAACGGCATACCTGGCCGCTGTGTTGCCGCGCAGAATCGCCAGACCGCCCCTGGCCCGACGGATGCCCACGCTTGTCGTGCGCGCCGCCAGCGCGGTCAGCAGCGGGTCGGGTCGCAGCCCAAGCGCGTAGACGAAGGCGGCGGCGACCGTGGCGCCGAGCGAAAAGGCGAACGCCCCGGTCATCGCCGGAAGCCCGAGGGTGGCACCGAGCGCCTCGCCCGGTCCGAACAGATTCGGGCCGAGCACGGCGCCAATGGTGGTGGACCAGACCACGATGGACAGGTCCCGCGCTCGAAAGCGCTGGCTGGCCAGGTCGGTCGCTGCAAAGCGGGCCTGGAGGTTCGTTGCTGAGCCGGCGCCGAGCAGCATCAGGGCCAGCAGTAGCAGGGGGAAGTTGTCGACGGACACCGACACGATCGCGAGCACCGCACCCGCGCCGGCCATAAGCGAACCGGTCGCGAGCGACACGCGACGCCCGCGCGCCTGCGCCAGGCGGGCGAGCGGAACGGCCACGATCGCGGCCCCGAGGGTGCTCATGGTGGCGGCCATGCCCGACCAGGCGCTGGACCCCGAGAGTTCGGCGGCGAGTAGCGCGCCCAGCGACAGGGTTGCTCCCATGCCGATACCGCCCAGAATCTGCCCGGCGATGAGCACTCGCACGACGCGCTTCTGCAGGTTCGGTGCGGGTGACGAAGTCGTCGTGCGTGTGCTGGCGTGCTTCACTGTCTGTTCCCCCAGTTGGTCGCACCGTCGGGCGTGCGACTCGAGTGCTCGCGAGGCTCACTCTACCGAGCGGCCGACCGGTCTGATCGACGCCGGCCGCGAAAGTTGCGCCGTGCCGCCACACCGGGCATCGTGGGATCATGACGAATCCCGGCGAGCACACTGCCGCACTGCACGACGAGCCTTCACAGGATCCCGCAACCTTCTGGGAAAACCGCTATCGCGAAAGCGATCGTTCCTGGAGCGGGCGCGCGAACGCGGCGCTCGAACGCGAGGCCGCCGGCCTCGCGCCGGGCACGGCGCTCGACCTCGGCAGCGGGGAGGGTGGCGACGCCCTCTGGCTTGCCCAAAACGGATGGTCCGTCACCGCCGTCGACATCTCGCCGACCGCGCTCGCCCGCGGCCAGGCCGCCGCCGAAGGGGCTGGCCTCGCGGAACGCATCCGCTGGATCGCCGCCGACCTGGCCACCTGGCAGCCGGACGGCCCGTTCGACCTCGTCACGGCACACTTTCTGCAATCACCGGTCGAGCTGCCCCGCGAGGTCATCCTGCGCCGCGCCGCCGCAACGGTCGCCCCCGGCGGCGTGCTGCTCGTCGTGGGCCACGCCCAGTTTCCGCCGTGGTCGAAGCACAAGCCAGACGGCGTTCCGTTGCCGACCGCCGACGACGTGCTCGCCTCGCTCGAGCTGCTCGCCGAGCACTGGGAGATCGTCACCAAAGCTGCTGTTGAGCGGGAAGCCATCGGCCCGGACGGCCAGGTCGCCACCCTCGTGGACAGCGTGCTGACCCTCCGTCGCACCCACTCGATCTGAGCCGGTCGCCCTACGCCTGCGGCAATGAGAACATTGGGTAATGACCGGAACACTCGTGGCCAAGGGCCTGGCCGGCGGCTACGCGCACCGCACCCTCTTTGAATCGCTCGACCTGACCGTCGCCCCCGGTGATGTGATCGGCGTGGTCGGCGCCAACGGCGCGGGCAAATCCACCCTGTTGAACCTGCTGGCGGGGCTTACCGAGCCGCAAGCCGGCACCATCGCGCTCAGCCCAGCGGATGCCTTCGTCGGCGCGCTCCCGCAGGAACACGAACGGGTGCCCGGGGAAACCATCGCCGGCTACATCGGCCGGCGCACAGGCTGCGCCGAGGCGACCCGCGAAATGGATGCCGCGGCATCCGCTCTCGGAGCCGCTCAGCCGCGCGCCGGAGGGATCGACCCGGCCGACGCCTATTCGAGCGCGCTCGAGCGTTGGCTGGCCAGCGGTGCCGCCGACCTCGACGAGCGGCTGCCGATCGTGCTCGCCGACCTCGGCCTCACCCTCGGCAGCACACTCACCGCCGATAGCCTGATGACCGCGCTTTCCGGCGGCCAGGCTGCCAGGGTTGGCCTGGCCGCTCTGCTGCTCTCTCGCTTTGACATCGTGCTGCTCGATGAGCCGACGAATGATCTCGACCTCGACGGGCTCGAACGCCTCGAAACCTTCGTTACCGGGCTGCGCGGCGGCGTCGTGCTGGTCAGCCACGACCGCGAATTCCTCGCCCGCTGCGTCACCCGGGTGCTCGAACTCGACCTCGCGCAGGGCGCGAACCGGGTGTTCGGCGGCGGCTACGACTCCTACCTCGAGGAACGCGAAACCGCGCGCCGGCACAACCGTGAGAACTACGACGAGTTCGCCGCCAAGAAAGCCGACCTTGTCGGGCGGGCCAGAACTCAGCGGGAATGGTCGAGCCAGGGCGTGCGCAATGCCATGAAGAAGGCACCGGACAACGACAAGATCCGCCGCAAGGCTTCGGTCGAATCGAGCGAGAAGCAGGGCCAGAAGGTGCGGCAGATGGAGAGCCGTATTGCGCGCATGGAAGAAGTCGAGGAACCCCGCAAGGAATGGCAGCTCGAGTTCACCATCGGCGCCGCCCCGCGCTCGAGCGCCGTCGTGGCCACCCTCAATAACGCCGAATTCCGGCAGGGCGACTTCGTGCTCGGCCCGGTATCCCTGCAGATCAACGGCGGAGAACGCATCGGCATCACCGGCCCGAACGGCGCCGGTAAGTCCACCCTGCTGCGCGCTCTGCTGGGACGTCAGAAAGCGGATGCCGGCAGCGCTCACCTCGGCGCCAGCGTTGCGATCGGAGAAATCGACCAGGCCCGGGCGCTCCTGGCCGGCGCCCGGCCCCTGGCCGCGAGTTTCGAGCTACTCGTACCCGATCTGTCCCCGGCCGAAGTGCGCACCCTGCTGGCTAAGTTCGGCCTGAAAGCCGACCATGTGAACCGCCCGGTCGACGATCTGTCGCCGGGGGAGCGCACCCGGGCCGGGCTCGCGCTGCTGCAGGCGCGTGGTGTGAACCTGCTCGTGCTCGACGAGCCGACCAACCACCTCGACCTCGCGGCGATTGAGCAACTGGAACAGGCGCTCGACAGTTATGAAGGCACGCTGCTTCTGGTCACCCACGACCGGCGCATGCTGGCCAACGTGCGCACCGACCGGCACTGGAACGTCGAAGCGGGCCAGGTTCTCGAGGGCTGACGGTCACGTCCGAACAGCTCACGCGGGCAGGGCCATCAACTTCTTTTGGTGCCGCTTTTCGTGGGTGACCACGATCATGTGCGGCACGGTGAGGCCGGCCAGGCCGATGAACAACACTTGCAGAATCTGCTCCGGCATAGCGCCGCTGGGGCCGATGACGAACAGCAAAGCACCGGCCGCGAGGATCGGCACCACGGTATACACGACCACGATCAGGAGCGGTAGTCGCCCTCCGCCACGTTCTTCGGCAAACCCCGCCCTCAAATGCCGAAAGCTGTGCAGCGCACAGAAATACACCAAAAAGAACACCAGCGGTTCGCAGGCCAATGCGAGCACCGACGTGAGCACGATTTCCACGCTCTCATGCGGCCGATGCCGCATGGCGGCGACGGCCGCCACCAGCAGCCCGGCCAGAGCGAGCGGTGCCAGTTCTGCCTGCACGCCCGACACCATCGCGCCGTCGGCACCGGCAAGCACCACGTAGGCAGCGCCCACCTGATCCGGATGTGAGAAGGCCGGTACGCTCAGCAGTCCGAATCCGGCGAGAAAGCGTAGCCACAACCCACGATCAGCGTTCCAATCAGACCCGAAATGCAGCGCCGACACGATCAGGAACGCAACCAAGCTCAGCACCGGGGCGACCAGCCAGAGCAGCACGACACCGACCACAATCACGAGGTATACCGTGTTGAACGCAGCAAAACCCAGCGGGGTTCGCCAGACGCCGACGCGACGCGCGATCAATGGATCGAGGGCACCGTGCGGCAGACCCAGCACGGCGACGAGCACGCCGAGAAGTACGACCTGAAGCGTAGGTGAGAGCATCGGCAGGCCGAACTCGAGCATGGCCAGCGTGGTCAGCGCCAGACCGGAGAACACCACCGTTTCAATGGGGACGTGGCGGATCCGGGCCGTTGCGCGGGCGGTACCGACTCGGGGCGCGGCGACCTGCTCCATCATTGTGTCTCGCCCGAGCACACGGTCCCAGTGGGCGTGGCGACGAGTAAGGCCTGTGCAGCCGATGCAGACGTGAAGGCTGTGGGTGCGGCTACCTGGGCGATAAACGGGCTCCAGGGCAGGCTGAATATGATTTTGGCATAGTCTGCGGCCCGGGCGCCGTCACTGAGGAAACGCACCAGGGTGGCCGGCGGCACACCGCGGGCCAGGGCGAGAAAATACTCTGCAGTACGTTCCGGATGCGCGCGAACGGCCTGGAGAAAGATGCGGTCGAAGGTGCGACGCAGCCACGGTTCTTCGGGATGCCCCACCGCTTCCCGCCCCGCCAGGAGGCGATCCGTGCACACTTGCGCCCACCGTTGAATGCGCAAGAATCCATAGCCTGAGGCGGCTCGCAAGGCACCGCCCGCATTTCCGGCAAGCACCACCCCGGGTATCTCCGGCGCGGTCTGACGGCCCCGTCCCATGGCCAGCACCCCACCCTCGGTGCGCACCCGACGAACGTCATCCAGACCCAGGCCCGTTAAAACGTGGTCCAACTCACCGGCCAGAAGTTCCCGTTTGATCGGCGTTGTGCCGAAGCGGGTCCACTCCACGATGGCCCGGTTCGGACCCAATGGCAGCGCGTAAACGAAGCTCAGGCCTTCCTCATTGGCGGCAAGCGACCCCATCAATGTCACCTCGGTCGGGTCGAACGGATGCGGCCCGTCACACTCGAATTCAACGCCCACAAAACTTTGATAGAGCATCGCCGCAGCGGGCCGTGGTCGCGTATCGATCACCTGACGGGCCAGCAGTGTGCCGCCACTGGTTTCGACCCGCACACCGTCCGGCACCGCGCTCACCATTTCGGCGCGTACGCCGAGACGCAGGTCTACACGCGGCGACTGAGCGATGTCGGTCTGCGCGCTGGAATAGAAGTCGATGCCACGAATGTACTGGTATGACAATGCCGGAACCTCGTGCCGAACCGCGCTACCTTCGGCATCAGTAAAGGTCCACGTCGGCCAGCGTTGGGAAACCAAGTGCGAGAGTTCGTGTTGTTCTTGCTGCCAAAAGCACCAGCTGCGGTCGTCCTGGTACGCGGTGCGCGGTTCGACGACGACAACGCGCGGCCCGGCTGGCGCGCGCGCCAGCCGGGCCGCCAGGCTGAGCCCGGCCAGTCCCGCACCAAGCACCACAACGTCAACGTCTTCGAGAGAGTTCATTTGTGCTCTATTTCTCTTAACCACATGCTGAGGTGTGGTGCTTCTGTGGACCGATCGAGTCGGCTGCAACAGCTGAAGAAATCTACGGATGAATCACTACTACCTCTGAACGTCGATTTGGAGTAGGTTTCCTAATATACCTAGCTAGGTTACCTAAGTACGTGCTTTATCTCCCGTACCGTCAGCGATTCTCGAGCATCAGAGGCTATTTTGATACCTGATTCACTAACCCAAGTGCAGTACGACACCATCTACAATATTTTTTCCCTCGTGATTGCCTCGCAGCTTTTCACCTCTATCTTTCTGGTCATCAGCCTTCCGCGCGTATTGCCGAGGTATCGCCAGGCATTGACTGTCGCGGCGATCGTTTGTGGCATCGCGGCGTATCACTACTTCCGCATTTTCAATTCATTCACGGAAGCTTTCGTGACCGAGGCGGTCGGCGGCCGCGGTGATTATGTTCAGGTCGCAGGAGCGTCGTTCAACGAGGGATACCGCTACGTTGACTGGCTGCTGACGGTTCCGCTGCTTCTCCTTGAACTCGTGGCAGTTCTGGCGCTGGCCCGGAAGGTGCAGAGCAGCCTGCTCACCCGGCTCATTCCTGCTGCTGCCCTGATGATTGCCTTGGGCTACCCCGGCGAAATGGCGTCGGACAACCTCACCCGTGGCATCTTCGGTCTGCTTTCTTCTCTTCCCTTCGCGTATATCCTCTACGTGCTCTTCGTTGAACTGACCAAGTCGCTCGACCGCCAACCCGCCACGGTGCGTAAGACCATCAGCCTGCTGCGACTGCTCCTGCTGGCAACGTGGGGCGTCTACCCGATTGCCTATCTGCTGCCCGGACTGGGTATCGACGGGTCCGATGCATGGGTCGGACTCCAGATCGGCTACTCCGTAGCAGATATCCTGGCCAAATGTCTGTACGGCCTGATCATCTTCCGGATCGCGCGGATGAAGTCCTTCTCAGACGACCAGGCCTTTGCCGAGGTCGAACTGACTCTGGAGGAGGCGACTAGCCTCAAGCAGCCTATCGTTCAGAATCGGCGGAAATAGTCGACGAAGCCGTCGATATGAACGGGACCTGCCAGACCGGTAATCGGTCCTGCGGGTCCCGTTTTGGCCGCCACGTGCATTGCTAAACAAGCGTCGCGAATCAGCGCGACTGGCGCTTCTTCCCGAGCTTCGGCTGGCCCTTCACCGCGGGGGCGCGGCCCTTGCCCTTGTTGGCCTTGGCCTTACCGCCGCCACCTGAACCGCCTGACCGGCGCGAACCGCCGCTAGCCTGCGCGCCGCGCCCGGCGGCCTCGGTCAACTCGAGGCGGGCGTCGTCCAGGAAGGCAGCCCCGATCTCAGTGAGCGTCGTGCTCTCGGCGGCACGATCGAACAGTGCATAGCCGAGTTCGGCTTCGACTCGCTTTACCGAGGCGCTGAGGGTGTCGCGGGAGACGCCGAGTGTCTGCGCGGCGCGAGCGAAATCGGGTGCCTCAGCGGCGGCCACGAAATGTGCCAGCAGGGTGATGTCCACGTAAAGCCTCTCGTCCGCTGCGCGGGAGGCGAGCAGCCCTTCTAGGCTACGCGCCGAAACCGACCGAACCCACCGCTGCACGCACGGATGTCCGACCGCTGCACCCAACGAGTGTTCACCGCGAACACGTGCCTGGGGCTAGGCGCGGCGGCGTCAACGTGGTTCGCTGGGTGTATGACGACCCTGCCGATGTTCCCTCTGGGATCCGTGCTGTTCCCCTACATGCCGCTGCAACTGCGCGTGTTCGAGGAACGCTACCTCGTGATGCTGGCCCGGGTGCTCGATGCCGAGCCGGCCGAGTTCGGCATCGTGCTGATCGAACGCGGCCAGGAAGTGGGCGGCGGCGAACGTCGGTTCAGCGTCGGCACCGTCGCCCGGGTTACTCAGCTCGAAGCCCCCGAGGGTTACCTCGGGCTGGTGGTGCAGGGTGAGCGCAGAATCGAGGTGACCGAGTGGATGCCGGAGGACCCGCATCCGCTCGCGACGGTTCGTGCACTACCCGACCTGGAATGGGACGATGCGCTGCTGCCGCGCCGCGAACAGGCCGAGCAACTTGTGCGCCGCACCCTGTCACTCGCGAGCGAGTTCAGCGACCAGGAGTGGTCGCCCGATGTCGCGCTCTCGCACGACCCGACCGCCGCCGCCTGGCAGCTCGCCGCGATCGCCCCGGTCGGACCGCTCGATCAGATCGTGCTGCTGCGCTCGCCCACCATGGAAGCATTGCTCGACAACATCATCGAGCTGACCCAGGCCGCGGCTGCGACCTGGGCCTAGTGACTCACACGCCGATGTCGCGTTGGCGCAGGGCGATGGCTGCCGCCGCCGCCAGTAGGAGCGAGACGGCGTAGAACACGACGATCGTCGTCACGTTCGCCCCGGTGCTCAGCGGGCTGTCACCGAACGCCCAGAAGTACGGACTCAGGATGTGCAGCCACTCCAGGTTCGCACTCTGATTGCCGAGCGCATTGAAGACGTCTCCTTGGCTCTGGCTGCGACTTTAGTCCTCTCGCTCACCTCGGCCGCAGCCTGTGGCGAGTGGTGTTCTAATGGACTGGATGACAGAAATCCCACCAGCCTCCGGCGCCATCGTCGGTCCCGACGGCCTCGCCCGACCCCGGTGGGCTGCGGTCGACCCGATGCTCCGCGACTACTACGACACCGAGTGGGGTATTCCGGTGCGCTTTGAACACGCCCTGTTCGAGCGCATCAGCCTCGAGGCGTTCCAATCCGGGCTGTCCTGGGCGATCATTCTGCGCAAGCGCCCCGGTTTTCGTGCGGCATTCGCCGACTTCGACCCCGACCGGGTCGCTGCCTTCGACGAGGACGACGTCGAACGCCTGCTGAGCGACGCGGCGATCGTACGCAACCGCCTCAAGATTCGCGCGACGATCAGCAACGCCCAGGCCACCGTCGCGCTGCGCGAGCAGGGCGGACTGGTCGACTTCGTCTGGGGGTTCCAGCCGAACGAAACCCCGCAGCCGCGAACGCAGGCCGACGTGCCGACCAGCTCCGAGGCATCCGTTTCGCTCGCGAAAGCCCTCAAGAAGGTCGGCTTCGTCTTCGTCGGACCGACCACGATGTTCGCCCTGATGGAGGCGATCGGCATGATCGATACCCACCTGCTGGACAGCCATCGACGCGGAAGCAGCGGAGTGTGGGGCTAGGCTGAGCGCTACCACAACTGAATATCGGGCTATATGGACGGTGCGGGAGAGTTCGGCGCGACAGCGTGCGAACACCGAAGGAGCAATCCTCCCCGACAATCTCTCAGGTACTCGTACCGCATCGAACTGGCCACTCTGAAAAGTAGATTGTGCGTGCCTGGCAATCTCGCCCACGGTGAAAGTCAGCGCCCGCGCGCTGGTGAAGCTCTCAGGCACGAGCGACAGAGGGGGAGTTCCCACGCGGCTCAACGAGCCGTACACACCACCCTGTGACCCGGAGAACTCATGACCACGGCCGATTCCAGCACCCCCGACTCCACCGATTCACGAAATACCGAACGCTTCTCCCCGCTGCACCAGGCGCACGTCGATGCCGGTGCCAGCTTCACCGACTTCGCCGGCTGGCAGATGCCGGTGCGCTACTCCAGCGATCTCGCCGAGCACCACGCCGTGCGCAACGCGGCCGGCCTGTTCGACCTGTCCCACATGGCCGAAATTCTGGTCGAAGGCACGGATGCCGCCGCCTACCTCGACTACGCGCTGGCCGGCGAGCTCTCGGGTATCGAACTCTGGCAGGCCAAGTACAGCCTGCTGCTGGCCGAGAACGGCGGCATCATCGACGATCTCGTCGTCTACAGCCTCGATGAAACCAAGTTTCTGGTTGTGGCCAACGCGGGCAACCGATTCGCCGCGTTCGACGCGTTGCTCGCCCGTGCCGAAGGCTTCGACGTGAGCGTCGTCGACCAGAGCGACGACTACGCGCTGATCGCCGTGCAGGGTCCGAACGCCCTCGCCATTCTGCGCGCCACCGGCGGCGTCACCGACGTCGGCACCGACCTGCTGTTCATGAAGTATTACCGCATCACGGATGCCTTCTTCCGTGGCCAGCCGCTGCTGGTCGCCCGCACCGGGTACACCGGTGAAGACGGTTTCGAGCTCTACCTCGCGGCCGACCAGGCCCGTGAACTCTGGGACGCACTCGTGGTCGCCGGCGCCGACCGAGGCCTGGTGCCGGCTGGGCTGGCCAGCCGCGATACCCTCCGCCTCGAGGCTGGCATGCCACTTTACGGTCACGAATTGACCCTCAACACCTTCCCGGTCCAGGCTGGACTCGGCCGCGTCGTCAACCTGAAGAAGGAGAACGACTTCGTCGGCCGAGCGGCCAGCGTTGCGGGGCCGGAGGCTGGGGCATCCGTTTTGGTCGGTCTGATTGCCGCTGGCAAGCGTGCCGGACGCGCGGACTACGAGATCTTCCGCAGCGTCGACGCGGAAAACGCCGACGGCGTCATCACCAGCGGCGCCCTGTCGCCGACCCTCGGTTACCCGATCGCCATGGCCTACGTCAGCCCCGACCTCGCCCGTCTCGGCACCGAGGTCTATGTCGACGTGCGGGGTACCCGCATTCCGGCGACCGTCACCTCGCTCCCCTTCTATAAGCGCGTCAAGTAGACCCTCACCCTGCGAAAGGCAATCCCATGACAAACACATCTTCGCTTCAGCCGTCCGAACTTCAATACACCGCCGAGCACGAATGGGTTTTAGTCGACGGCAGCGTCGCGACCGTCGGCATCACCGCGTATGCCGCCGAAAAGCTCGGTGACGTCGTTTTCGTCGAACTGCCGGGCGTCGGCAGCACCGTCGCCAGCGGTACGGTCGTCGGCGAAATCGAATCGACCAAGTCGGTCGGTGAACTGTTCGCTCCGGTCAACGGCACCGTCACAGAAACCAACGACGCCGTCGTGGACAGCCCCGAACTGGTCAACAGCGACCCCTTCGGCGCGGGCTGGCTGATCAAGGTCGAATTCGAGACTCTCCCCACGCTGCTCAGCTTTGCCGAGTATTCCGCCCTGATCGGGGAGTAGACGCACTATGAGCCAGGCTTTCACTCAGCGTCACATCGGAACGGATGCCGACGCCCAGTCCCACATGCTCGCCACGCTCGGCTACGACTCGGTGGAACACCTCGTCTCCGCCGCCATGCCCGCGTCGATCCACGCCGACCTGTTTCGGCAGGACGGCGACAGCGCCCTGCCGCCCGCCGCAACCGAGAGCGAGGCCGTCGCGGAGTTGCGCGCCCTTGCCGGCCGCAACACGGTCAAACGCTCGATGATCGGTCAGGGCTACTACGATACGTTCACGCCCGCCGTGATCAAGCGCAACGTGTTCGAAAACCCCAGCTGGTACACCGCCTACACGCCGTACCAGCCGGAAATCTCGCAGGGCCGGCTCGAAGCCCTGATCAACTTTCAGACCATGATCGCCGACCTCACCGGGCTGACCACGGCCAACGCGTCGATGCTCGATGAGTCAACGGCCGTCGTCGAGGGCATGCTGCTCGCCCTGCGCGCGTCCAAGTCGGGCTCGCGCCGCTTCATCGTTGACACGGATGCCTTCCCCCAGACGCACGCGCTGCTCGCCAATCGCGCCGCCGTACTCGGCATCGAACTCGTCCAGGTTGACCTGAGCGAGCAGACCACGGCCGAGGATCTCGGCGACTATTTCGGTGTCTTCGTGCAGTACCCGTCCAGCTCCGGTCGCATCTGGAACCCCGAGGGCGTCATCGACCTGGCGCACGAACAGAAGGCGCTCGCCGTTGTGGCCGCTGACCTGCTCGCCCTCACCCTGCTGAAGTCGCCCGGCGACCTCGGCGCCGACGTCGCCGTCGGCACCAGCCAGCGTTTCGGTGTGCCGATGGGCTTCGGCGGACCGCACGCCGGCTACATGGCCGTGCGCAAGGGACTCGAACGCCAGCTGCCCGGCCGCCTGGTGGGAGTGAGCGTGGACGCCACCGGCCACCCCGCCTACCGCCTCGCCCTGCAGGTACGCGAACAGCATATTCGCCGCGACAAAGCCACCTCGAACATCTGCACCGCCCAGGTGCTGCTCGCCGTCATGGCCGGCATGTATGCCGTCTATCACGGGCCCGAGGGCCTGAAAACGATCGCCACCCGGGTGCACGAGCGAGCCGGTGCCCTCGTCGCCGCCCTGCGCGCGATCGACGTCGACGTGCTCACCGACGCGTTCTTTGACACGTTCCAGATCAACGTGCCGGCGGGCGCCGCCGAGGTCGTCGCGAAGGCAGCCGCGAGCGGCTACAACCTGCACCAGGTCGATGAGAACATCATCAGCGTGTCGGTGGATGAGACCACCACGCTTGCCGACCTCTCTTATATCGTCGGAGCGTTCGGCGGCCGCTCGGCATTCGGCCACGTCGACTTCGACGCCGTGCAGCACGGGCTGCCGACCGATCTCGAACGCACCAGCGATTTCCTCACCCACCCGGTGTTCAACACTCACCGCTCCGAGACCAGCATGATGCGTTACCTCAAGCGCCTCGCCGACTACGATTATGCGCTCGATCGCGGCATGATCCCGCTTGGCTCCTGCACCATGAAGCTCAACGCGGCGAGCGAGATGGAGGCCGTCAGCTGGCCCGAATTCGCCGGGATCCACCCGTTCGCACCGCGCGCCGACGTCGAGGGCTACCTGCACCTGGTGCGCCAGCTCGAAACCTGGCTGACGGATGTCACCGGTTACGATTCTGTGTCGCTCCAGCCGAACGCCGGCAGCCAGGGCGAACTGGCCGGGCTGCTCGCCATTCGCGGCTACCACCAGTCCAATGGGGAGAGTGCCCGCACAGTCTGCCTGATCCCGTCGAGCGCGCACGGCACCAACGCGGCATCCGCTGCCCTGGCCGGCATGCGTGTCGTGGTCGTGGCCTGCGACGAGCTCGGCAACGTTGACCTCGCCGATCTGCACGCCAAGATCGCCGAGCACGCCGCCGATCTGGCCGCGCTCATGATCACCTACCCGTCCACCCACGGCGTGTATGAGCACGAGGTCGCCACCATTTGTGCGGCCGTGCACGCGGCCGGTGGCCAGGTTTATGTCGACGGAGCCAACCTCAACGCGCTGCTCGGATTCGCCCGGTACGGCGATTTCGGCGGCGATGTCTCGCACCTGAACCTGCACAAAACCTTCTGCATCCCGCACGGCGGCGGTGGGCCGGGCGTCGGCCCGGTTGCGGCCAAGGCGCACCTCGCGGCGTTCCTGCCGGGGCATCCGCTTGCCCAGAGTGACGAGCATTACCTGCTCGGCAGCGGGGGAGCCTCGGCCACCGTCGTGCACGCCGGCGGACCGGTCTCGGCCGCGCCCTACGGCAGCCCGAGCATCCTGCCCATCTCCTGGGCGTATGTGCGCATGATGGGCATCGATGGCCTCAAGCAGGCTACCGGCGCCGCAGTGCTCGCGGCCAATTACGTCGCCAAGCGCCTGGAGAACAGCTACCCGCTGCTCTATTCCGGCGAAAACGGCCTGGTCGCGCACGAGTGCATCCTCGACCTGCGTCCGCTCACCGCGGCCACGGGGATCAGCGTGGACGACGTGGCCAAACGCCTCGTCGACTACGGCTTCCACTCGCCGACGATGAGTTTTCCGGTCGCCGGCACGCTCATGGTCGAGCCCACCGAGAGTGAAGACCTCGGCGAAATCGACCGCTTCTGCGACGCCATGATCGCGATCAAGGCTGAAGCGGATGCCGTCGCCGCCGGCCGCTGGCCCGCCGACGACAACCCGTTGCACAACGCTCCGCACACCGCGCAGTCCGTGATCGAGGGGGAGTGGGAGCATCCCTACGACCGGGCAACGGCGGTGTATCCGCTGGCGTCGCTCGTGCGCAACAAATACTGGCCTTCGGTCCGTCGCATCGACAACGCCTACGGCGACCGCAACCTGGTCTGTGCCTGCCCGCCGCCCGAAGCCTTCGAGTAGGGGACGGGGCTAGCTGGCCGGGGCGAGCAGTCCCGGCCACCAGGCCAGCGCGAGCGGGTACCCGACGAACGAGAGAATGTCGAGCAGCCAGTGCGTCACCACGAGCGGCATGGTGCGCCCCCAGCGGGTGTAGCACCAGCCGAACACGACTCCCATGGCCACGTTGCCGAAGAACGGTCCGACGCCCTGGTACAGGTGGTAGCTGCCACGCAGCACGGCTGAGCTCAGAATGATCGTCCAGGTCGACCAGCCGAGCTCACGCAGCCGGGTGAACAGGTAGCCGACCACGATGATCTCCTCGACCAGCGCCGCCTTCAGTGCGGCGAACACGAGAATGGGGATGGTCCACCAGAACGTGTCGAGCGGTGAGGGCACGACGGCCACGGTGAAGCCGAAGGCGCGCCCGGCCAGGTAGAGCGCGAGCCCCGGAATACCGATCACCAGCAGCAGCCCGAACCCGCCGAGTACGTCCTTACCTGGCCGGGTCAGGTCGAAGCCGAGCCGGGTGAACGGGTTCTGCCCGGGCTTCCAGAGCAGAAACAGCACCAGCGCTACCGCTGCGAGACCGAACGCGATGCCGAGAAACTGGTAGGTGAAGTCGAGCCACTCCCGCGGCGACTGCGAGCCATTGATCGTCGCTGACTGGTCGGCGAGCGGTGTCACATCGGTGAGCCGGGCCACGATCGACACGATCGAGTAAACGGCCGACGCCCCGAGCGACAGCGCGAGCACTATGCCGATCTCCCAATACAACGGTGAATTTCCGAGCCGGGAACGGTGCGGGGCGGATGCTGGCGGCATGGCCCTATCCTGCCACCCCGGCATCCGCAGACGCTCGCGTCACGATCGCGGGGGAAGCATCCGTTCGAAACCCGCCCCGCAACATATGTGCAAAATGACAGTATGTGACGCTCAATAGTTGTCAGATAGATTGCGCGTCTGTAAAATTTTTCACCGTATTGCCCAATCTGGATAAGTAACAAACTAGGGTCGTAACAACCCCCCAATATTGAGCCGGTGCTTTCGCGGCCAAAATTAGGTTGACTCTACTGGCGCGTGACCCGGTCAAGAGCTGTGTCAGGCGCCCTTTTGTGCATAGGAGCAAAAATTGAAAATCAGGAGAATGGGCATTGTTGCCATCGCTCTCGCCTCGACCGGAGCCCTCGTGCTCTCGGGTTGCGCTGGAGAATCGACGACATCGGCTGACGGCACCGCGATCATCACGACGAACGGCAGCGAGCCGCAGATGTCGCTGATCCCGACCAACACCACCGAGGTGGGCGGCGGAAAGATCATCACGTCCATCTTCGCCGGTCTGGTCTCGTACTCGGCCGACGGCGAGATTCAGAACGAGGTCGCCGAGTCAATCGAGTCCGACGACGCCACGACCTGGACCGTCACGCTGAAAGATGACTGGACTTTCACCAACGACGAGCCCGTCACGGCATCGTCCTTCGTTGATGCCTGGAACTATGGCGCGCTGTCCACCAACGCGCAGGGTTCCTCCTACTTCTTCGACAACATCGTCGGCTACTCCGACGTCTCCAACATGATCGACGACCCGACCGGCGCGACCGACGAGGACGGCAACGTTCTTCGCGTTGCCTCGCCGCTCGCCGAGACCATGTCCGGCCTGACGGTCGTCGACGACACCACGTTCACCGTGGAGCTCGCCGGAACCGAGGCCGACTGGCCGCTCCGCCTCGGCTACACGGCCTACTCGCCGCTGCCCGAGGTTGCTTTCGAAGACATGGATGCCTTTGGTCAGAACCCGATCGGCAACGGCCCGTACGAGCTCGCGAGCGAGAACGCCTGGGAGCACGAGGTGCAGATCGAACTCGTCACCAACCCGGACTACGCGGGTGTGCGCACCCCCGCCAATGATGGATTAACCATCATCTTCTATGCCTCCTTCGATGCCGCTTACGCGGCCGTGCAGGGCGGCGACCTCGACGTGCTCGATGCCATCCCCGAATCCGCCCTCGCGAGCTACGAGTCGGACTTCCCGGATACCTTCATCAATGAGCCCGCCGCGGTATTCCAGGCCTTCAACATGCCGTACTACCTCGAGCACTGGTCCGGCGATGAGGGCAAGCTGCGTCGCGCCGCCGTCTCCATGGCCATTGACCGCGCCGAGATCACCGACGTCGTCTTCCAGAACACCCGCACCCCCGCCACCGACTTCACCTCCCCGGTTATCGATGGCTACTCCGATTCCCTCGCGGGTTCCGAAGTGCTCGAATTCAACCCCGAAGAGGCCGTCGCACTCTGGGCCGAAGCCGATGCCATCTCGCCGTACACCGGCACCTTTGACATCGCGTACAACGCCGACGGACCCCACCAGGTCTGGGTCGACGCCGTCGTCAACAGCGTCAAGAACACCCTCGGCATCGACGCAGTCGGCAAGCCGTACCCGACCTTCGGCGCTGCACTTGAAGACCGTGACGCTCAGGCACTGACCGGCGCTACTCGCGCCGGATGGCAGGCCGACTACCCGTCGCTGTACAACTTCCTTGCGCCGCTGTACCAGACCGGTGCCGGCTCGAACTACGAGGGCTACAGCAGCGAGGCATTCGACACGCTCCTGAAGGAAGGCGCCGCGGCATCCAGCGTTGAAGAAGCCACCGCCAAGTACGTCGAGGCTCAGGAAGTCCTGCTGCAGGACCTCCCGACCATCCCGCTGTGGTACCAGAACACCTCCGGCGTCTGGTCTGACACGGTGAGCAACGTTGAGTTCGGCTGGGATTCCGTGCCGCTCTACCACGCGATCACCAAGAACTAATAGTTCGTTCCTAGTTCGTCGTTACGAGAGGCCCGGGGGTCATTCCCCGGGCCTCTCGAGTTCCCCTTAATGATTGCGAATCTTTCATGCACTCGACTTCACCCGTGCCAATCAGCACCGTGTCAACTGCGCCGACGGGTAGCTGATGCTCTGGTATACCGGCAAACGTCTGCTCCAGATGATCCCCGTGTTCTTCGGCGCCACGTTCCTCATCTACTTCATGGTGTTCTCCCTCCCCGGAGATCCCATTGCTGCCCTCTACGGCGAACGTCCCCCGTCGGACGCCGTCATTGCCCAAATTCGCGCCGAGTACAACCTCGACAAGCCGTTCTTCGTGCAATACCTGCTCTATATTGGTAACTTCTTCCAAGGTGACCTCGGAACGACCTATTCCGGTCGCTCCGTCTCCGACGTGATGGCCTCCGCGTTCCCGATCACGGCCCGACTGGCCATGCTCGCTCTCGCCTTCGAAGCCTTCTTCGGCATCCTCGTCGGCCTCATCGCCGGGCTCCGCAAGGGCAAGCTTTTCGATGCCAGCGCCCTCGTCGTGAGTCTGCTGCTGATCAGCGTGCCGACCTTTGTGATCGGCTTCGTGCTGCAGTTCGTCTTCGGCGTGCAACTGGGCTGGGCCCGCACGACCGTCAGTGGTGCTGCGCCGATCGGCGAACTGATTTTGCCAGCGCTGGTGCTGGCATCCGTTTCGTTTGCCTATATTGTGCGCCTCACCCGGGCGAGCGTGTCCGACAACCTCAACGCCGACTTTGTGCGCACCGCCACAGCGAAGGGGCTGTCCCGCCCCCGCGTCGTGACCGTGCACGTGCTGCGCAACTCGCTCGTACCAGTGATCACCTTTCTCGGTGTCGACATCGGCTCGCTCATGGTCGGTGCCATCGTCACCGAGGGAATCTTCAATATCAACGGGGTCGGTGGAACCGTCTTCAAGGCCATTCGCCTCGGCGAAGGACCGACCGTGGTGTCGTTCATCGCCGTCATGGTAGTGATCTTCGTGCTCGCCAACCTGCTCGTCGATCTGCTGTACGCAGCTCTGGACCCAAGGATCCGTTATGCCAAGTAAGAACCAGGGCGCGCAGCCGCACTTCGTTGCAGCGCTCGAAGACACCCCGCTCGTAGCCATCGACCACCTCGACGAGACCGCGAAAGCGCGCAGCACCTGGGCGGATGCCTGGGACGCGATGCGTCGTCGGCCCGCCTTCTGGATTTCCTCCGGACTCATCCTGCTCATCGTTCTGGTGGCGCTGGTTCCCGGATGGTTCTCGTCGGTGTCGCCGACCCAGTGCCAGTTGTCGGACAGCAACGGGGGACCGCAGTCGGGGCATCCGCTCGGCTTCACCTTCCAGGGCTGCGACGTCTATGCCCGAATCATCTTCGGCACCAGCGCCTCGGTAACCGTCGGCATGTTGGCTGCGGCGATCGTGACTCTGTTCGGCCTCATCGTCGGCGCCCTCGCCGGCTACTACGGCGGTTTCCTCGACGCCATCGTCTCGCGCATCGGCGACATCTTCTTCGCCGTTCCGACCGTGCTCGGCGCCATCGTGCTGCTCTCGGTGCTGCCCGACCGCACCCCGGTGGTCATCGCGCTCGTCATCTCGATCTTCGCCTGGCCGCAGGTCGCCCGCATCATGCGCGGCGCCGTGCTGACCGCGCGAAACTCGGACTACGTGGTGGCGTCGGTCGCACTCGGCGTGTCCAAGTTCAAGATTCTGGTGCGCCACGTGGTTCCCAACGCCATCGCCCCCGTGATCGTCATCGCGACGGTCTCACTCGGCACGTTCATCGTTGCCGAAGCCACGCTCTCGTTCCTCGGTATCGGCCTCGGGCCGGGCACAATGTCGTGGGGACGCGATATCGGCGAAGCGCAGACATCCATTCGTACGAGCCCGCAGGTGCTGCTGTATCCCTCGATCGCGCTCTCCCTGACCGTGCTGGCGTTCCTCATGCTCGGTGACGTGCTCCGCGACGCGCTCGACCCCCAAGCGAGGGCACGCCGATGACCCAGTTAGTGACCGAAACCGTGAACCAGACTCCTTCCGCCGACTCCGAACCGCTCCTGGAGATCCGCGATCTCGAGGTCGGCTTCCGCACCCAGCGCGGCATCGTGCCCGCCGTGCGCGGCGTCAGCTTCACGCTCTACCCCGGCCAGACCCTCGCGATCGTGGGGGAGTCCGGTTCGGGCAAGACCACGACGGCGCAGGCGATCATCAAGCTGCTGGCCGGCACCGGCCAGGTGACCGGCGGCCAGATCCTGTTCGAGGGTCGCGACCTGACCACCCTGAACGCCACCGAGATGCAAATCGTGCGCGGCCGCGAGATCGGCTACGTTCCGCAGGACCCGATGAGCAACCTCAACCCGGTGTGGAACATCGGGTTTCAGGTGTCCGAAGCCATCAAGGCCAACAGCGGCCTACGCGGCAAGCCACTGAAGGCGCGCACCATTGAAGTGCTGCAGGAGGCGGGTCTGGCGGATGCCGCTGACCGGCTCAAGCAGTATCCGCACCAATTCTCCGGCGGCATGCGTCAGCGTGTGCTCATCGGCATTGGGCTGTCGGCTCGGCCGAAACTGCTCATCGCCGACGAGCCGACCAGTGCGCTGGATGTCACCGTGCAGCGCCAGATCCTCGACCACCTCGCCACCCTCACCCGGGACTACGGCACGAGCGTTCTGTTCATCACCCACGACCTCGGCCTCGCGGCCGAGCGGGCCGAACAGCTCGTGGTGATGTACAAGGGCAAGATCGTCGAGTCCGGGCCGTCGCAGGAGATCCTCGCCAACCCGCAGCATCCGTACACCCAGCGTCTGGTGGCGGCCGCTCCGAGCCTCGCCTCGCGGCGCATTCAGGCGAAGAAGAATGAGGATGCCCCGGCGACCGAAATCTTCTCGGCCGGCGGCACGGACACCGCGCTGATTCGGCGCGCCACCGACCGTGAACTGGCAGCGTCGGGCAAAGACCTCATCTCGGTCGAGGGCATCACCAAGATGTACCGCATCCGTAAGTCCGGGCTGCGTTTCGACGAGCTGCTCGCCGTGAACGAGGTGTCGTTCGGGGTGAAGAAGGGCACCACCACGGCGATCGTGGGGGAGTCCGGTTCGGGCAAGTCCACCGTGGCCAAGCTCATTCTGCAGCTGGAGAGCCTCACCAGCGGGCGGATTGAATTCGAGGGGCGCGACGTTGCCGGGTTGAAAGGCAAGGAGCTGCTGAACTTCCGCCGCCGCGTGCAGCCCGTGTTCCAGGACCCGTACGGTTCGCTCGACCCGCAGTACAACGTGGGAAACACCATCGCCGAGCCGCTGCTCGCGCACAAAGTGGGCACCAAACGGGAACGGCAGAAGCGCGTGCTGCAGCTCCTCGATCAGGTGTCCCTGCCCGCGTCGACCCAGTTTCGGTACCCGAGCGAACTCTCTGGCGGCCAGCGCCAACGCATCGCGATTGCCCGCGCCTTGGCGTTGAAGCCCGACGTGCTCGTGCTCGACGAGGCCGTCTCCGCGCTCGATGTGCTCGTGCAGGGTCAGATCCTGAACCTGCTCACCGAGCTGCAGACGGAGCTTGGCCTGACCTACCTGTTCATTACGCACGACCTCGCCGTGGTGCGCCTAGTCGCCGACAATGTCTGCGTCATGCAGAAAGGGCGCATCGTCGAGGCGGCATCGACCGACGACGTGTTCGACAACCCGCGTGAGGTGTACACGCAGGAACTGCTGGCGGCAATCCCCGGAGCAAACTTCGAGTTCGGGCGGTAGCTGATCGGTGTGCACGATGCGGGCCCGACGGGGATCGATCCCCGTCGGGCCCGCAGTGTTGTGGGGGCGCCGTATCGGCCAGAGCGGTCCCCGCCGTTACTGCCAATCGGCGAATTTTTTACCGTAAACGGGTGAATCTTAGCTTGACGGGCGTGTGAGCGCAGGTTTCATGCAAAATTCCCGACTTGGACGAAAAACAATGGTTCCTTTTCATAACAGTTCGAGCATTTGCTTGTCACCGCCGTTGATACCTCTCTAGGGTCGAGTCAAACCACGATCGACTCGCGGCCCCTCGCCGTGGACCGACAATCACTTCGCTCAGGAGGAATCTTGTCCATTAGAGGAAAACTGTTCAGGAAAAAGCTCATCGGGGTCGCCGTTCTCGGTGTATCTGCCCTCGTCTTGACCGCCTGCACCACTACCGGCAGCACCGCCACCAACACGGATGCCGCGGCTAGCGGTGGTACCGTCACGGTCGCGGTGGTCAACGACTTCACGTCCTTCAATGGTCAGACTCCACAGTCCAACCTCGACACCAACGGACAAGTCGGTTACCTCATGGGCAACTACGCGTCGGCTTTCTCCTACGTTGACAACGAGTTCAATATCGTGCGCGAAGAGAAATTCGGCACCTTTGAGAAGACCAGTGACGACCCGCAGACGGTCACGTACACGCTCAATCCTGAGAACAAATGGTCAGACGGAGAGCCCGTGACCGCCGATGATATGGTGCTCGCTTGGGCTATCGGTGCCGGCTACTACAACGACTCGACCGTCGATGAGGCCACCGGAGAAGTCGCCACCGGCACCACGTATTTTGAGATCGCTGCCAGCACCGCCGGCCTCGACACCACGGCATTCCCCGAGGTCAGCGAGGATAACCTTTCGATGACCCTGGTCTACGACACTCCCTACGTCGACTGGGAGCTGGTCAACCCGATCGCCCAACCCGCCCACATTGTGGCCAAGAAGGCCGGGCTCGGCTCGGCCACCGAACTGACCGAACTGCTCAAGGGCCTTCCGAAGGGCGACCCGGCGTCCCCGGTCGACCCCAACGCCACGTTGAAGGCCGCGGCTGACTTTGTGAACACTGGCTACGACGTGACGGCGTTCCCGACCGACCCCGACCTCCTCGTGTCGAGCGGTCCCCTGGTGCCGACGGGCTGGACCCCCGGCCAGTCGTTCACGATGGAGCGCAACGAGTTCTATGTCGGTGGGATGCTGCCGAAGATCGACAAGCTGATCTTGCGCGTCATTCCTGACGCGAACGCCCAGGTGACGGCATTGCAGAACGGTGAAGTCGACATCATCAACCCGCAGGCATCCGCTGACACGCTGACTGCCCTTGAGAACACCGGTGCCGACGTCCTCACCGGCGACCAGGTCTCTTATGACCACCTCGACCTGCGTTTCGACCAGCCGGTCTTCGCCGACATCAAGGTGCGCCAAGCATTCCTCAAAACGGTCCCGCGCCAGCAGATCCTCGACTCCATCGTGACGCCGGTCAACGCCGACGCCAAGGTGCTGAACTCGCAGATCTGGGTTCCGGCCAACGAGCCCTATGACGATTCGGTGGCCAACAATGGCTCGAGCGCTTATGACGAGGTTGACATTGAGGGCGCGAAGGAGCTCCTCGCCGGTGCCACCCCCTCGGTGCGCATTCTTTACAACACCAACAACCCCAACCGGGTCGATGAGTTCCAGGCCATTCAGGAATCAGCCGCCAAGGCTGGGATCACGGTTGTCGATGCGGGTTCACCCGACTGGAGTTCCCTGCTCGAGGGCGGTGACTATGACGCCTCCATCTTCGGCTGGATCAGCCCCGGCGTCGGCTCTGCCGGCATCGCACAGATTTTCTCGACCGACGGCGGTGGAAACTACAACCAGTACGAGGGCACCAACGATGACGCCATCCTGTCCCAGACGACTCTCGATCCCGATGAACTGATCGCCATCGAGAAGCGCATGGACAAGCAGATGTTCACGGATGCCTATGGACTGCCGCTGTTCCAGCTGCCCGGCGTGTTCGGAGTCTCCAAGCGCGTGAGCGGCGTGGAGTACATGGGCAACCAGACCGGTCCGTTCTGGAACTTCTGGGAATGGTCCGTCAGTAAATAGCTAGGTCGAATGTCCTAGCCCGATCGCGAGTTGGGCTCCTGGGTTTGCTCAGGAGCCCAACTCGCGGGTTTGGCGGCATCCGTTCTGAGTCACATTGTGGCAGTCCAGCAGTCCGAACCAACTCCTACAGTGAGGTAGCCCCGGCATGGTGAGCTTCATCCTGAGACGAATTCTCGTTTCCATTCTCATCTTGATCGCCGCATCGTTTCTGATGTACGTCATGGTCGGCTATTCGGCGCAACCGCTGCAAGATCTGGAAGGCAGCAACTCTCCCAATAAACAGCAGCTGATCGATGCCCGGGTTGCGCTTCTCGACCTCGACGTGCCGCCGCCTCTTCGCTGGGTGCTCTGGCTCGGCGGCGTCGCCAAGTGCGCGATCCCCTTCGCCAATGCCTGCGACCTGGGGTCGACGATCTCGAACGCCCAGGTCGTCGATATTCTTCCCAACGCTTTGGCCGCCACCGTGCAGCTGGTCACTTTCGCCCTTGTGCTAGCTATTTTGCTCGGTGTCACGATCGGCATCATCACCGCGCTGCGTCAGTACAGTGGCCTCGACAACACCGTCACCTTCGTCAGCTTCTTCCTGTACTCGTTGCCCGTATTCCTGGTCGCCGTGCTCCTGAAAGAGTTCATCGCCATCGGCTTCAACGACTTTCTCCGTGATCCTGTTATCGGCGCTGGAGCACTGGTGGTGATCGGCCTCGTCGTCGGTGCCATCTGGCAGTCACTGCTCGGCGGTGACCGCCGGCGTCGACTGGTGGTTTTCCTGGTGTCGGGGCTGGCTACGTCCGGGGTGCTGCTCCTGATGAGCGCGACGGGCTGGTTTATGAATCCGGGCCTGGGGCCGATCCCGGTCATCCTGCTGGTCGCGGCGATCGCCCTCGGCGCTGCGACCCTGCTGGCCGGACTGCGCAACCGTCGGGCACTGATTACCGCCGGTATCAACGCTGCGGTCGCTATCGCAGCGTATTTTGTGCTCCAGCCCCTATTCGACGTTTCGAGCGCCGGAACGCTGTTCATTCTCGCACTCGCCACGATCGCGTTCGGGTTGGTCAGCGGCTTTCTGGCCGGTGGCTATGATCGCGGCCAGAATATGCGCGTCGGTCTCGTTACCGCGCTCTTTTCCGGCGCGGTCGTGCTGGTTGACCGGTTCATGCAGTCCTGGGGTGCCCTCCTGACGGCGACCAACGGGCGCCCGATCGCCACCGTGGGTTCAAAGACTCCGGGACTGTCCGGGGACGTGTGGCTCGCTGGCCTCGACACGTTTGTCCACCTCACCCTGCCAATTATTGCCCTCTTGCTGATTTCCTTCGCCGGGTACACCCGGTATTCCCGCGCGGGCATGCTCGAGGTGCTCAGCCTCGACTACATCCGTACCGCGCGCGCCAAGGGGCTTCCGGAGCGCACGGTGATCGTGCGGCACGCGTTCCGGAACATGCTCATCCCGCTGACGACTCTCGTCGCTTTTGATGTCGGGGCCCTGCTCGGTGGCGCAATCATCACCGAACGGATCTTCGCCATTCCCGGCATGGGCAGCCTGTTCAACGCCGGCTTGTTTCGGGGTGACCTCAATCCGGTGATGGGCTATTTTCTCATCGTCGCCGCGATGGCGATCACCTTCAATTTTCTGGCCGACATGGCCTATGCCGGGCTCGACCCGAGAGTGAGGATCCGTTAAATGTCCACACCAATTGGTTCGGGGCCTACCCCGTCGCCCACCGAAATCCCTGCCGACGAACTCGCCGCGGCGAGTTCGGTACCCGAGAGTCAAGGCCGCCTGATTTGGCGCCGATTTATCGGCAACAAGGTCGCCGTGGCGTCGATCATCATTCTTCTCGTCATCATCTTGTTCTCCTTTTCTGCTATCGGCATTGGTCCGATTTCCGGCTGGTGGAAGTTCGGGTTTAAAGAACTCAACCCGCAGATGAACGGGGGCGACCCCACGCTCTCGCTCGTGCCGCAGTTTCTCGGAGGCGACGGTGTTTCCCTCGGGGAACATCCGTTCGGTCAAGACCGCATCGGCAAGGACTACTTCGCCATGACCATGCGGGGTATTCAGAACTCCGCGCTCGTCATGGTCGTTCTGGGCCTCATCGCGACCGTTCTGGGCGTGGTGGTCGGGGCCGTCGCCGGCTATTACCGCGGCATGGTCGATGCCGTGTTGATGCGCATCACGGACGTCTTCATCGTGATTCCCGCGCTCGTGATCGGCTCGGTCGTGGGCCAATGGTTCGGCAGCCTGGGTGCCCCGGTTCTGGCGATCATGCTGGGGTTCTTCTCCTGGATGGGCATTGCCCGGCTGGTGCGCGGTGAGTTCCTGTCACTGCGCGAACGTGAGTTCGTCGAGGCAGCCCGGGTCGCCGGGGCGTCCGACGCGCGCATCATTTTCAAGCACATCCTTCCTAATGCCATGGGCGTGGTCATCGTGTCGGCGACGCTCATTATGGCCTCGGCCATTCTGCTCGAGACAGCGCTGAGCTTTCTTGGCTACGGCATCCGCTCTCCCGACGTATCGCTGGGACTGCTGATCAGCTCCAACCAGTCGGCGTTCCAGACTCGGCCGTGGCTGTTCTGGTGGCCCGGTGCGTTCATCGTGTCACTGGCGCTGCTGGTCAACTTTGTCGGCGATGGTTTGCGCGATGCTTTCGACCCGCGCCACCGCAGGTTCAAGCTCAGCAAGATGCGCGAAACCCAGCCCGAACCGGAACTGGAGCGCGAACCGTGATGCCGATCACGGGCACACCGGTGCTGCGCTCAGGCCAGAAGAAGAGCCACAATGGATGCCGCAGTGACGGCTGCAAGCACGCCCGCACGACCCCAAGCCCAGACGACCGTAACGGGAGTCCGGGCCGCGAGGCCGCCATCGACCCGGCCACTCTTTTTCAGCGCGTCCCAGCGCGAGCGCACCAGTTGCGCCGCCTCGCCGGACTCACTCCCCGGCAGGTCGCCGGGCCGCGGGGAGCCGCTGACATAGGGCACGGGGTCGGTGGTTTTGCGGCGGCCGGCACTGGTCAGGCTCCGACCAGGAGCCGGGGCGCAGAAGACCGCGAACTTCTTTCCGGGCGTGTACAGGGTGAGTGCAAACTTGGTATCGACGTGCACGAGAGCCGCCCACGGCACCACGATGGTGCGCAGCGGATTGCGAATGGTCACGGCGGTATCACTCACCCGCAGGTCGGGCCGCCAGAGTACCTCCCAGACGAACAGCATCACGAACAGGGCCGGAACGACCAGAGCGCGGTTCGACGCGGTCGGCAGCAGGAACAGGCTCAGCGCGCTCAGTGCGGCCACCGCGGCGAAGATGGCGGCGATGACGCGATTGAACCGCGAGTAGAAGACATCCGGGTCTGGCATGCAGCCATGCTGCCAGATTTTGGTGGCAGCCACCGTACGAGCAGCAGGATCGACGAAAGCAGGACTTCATGACCGACCAGGTGACGCCCCCATCCTCCGGTCCGGTGCTGCAGGTCAGCGACCTCACCGTGCACTTCGGCGTGGACAATGTCTGGGTACCGGCCGCGCTCAAACTGAACTACTCGATCGAGCGTGGCAAGGTGCTCGCCATTGTCGGCGAGTCTGGCTCGGGCAAGAGTGCGAGCTCCATGGCCATTCTGGATCTGCTGCCCGAGAACAGCCGCATTTCCGGCAGTGTCAAGCTCAGCGGCCGCGAACTCATGGGGCTGAAGCCCGCGCAGATGCACAAGGTGCGCGGCGGTCAGATCGCCATGATCTTCCAGGAGCCGATGACGGCGCTCAACCCGGTCTATACGATCGGATTTCAGATCATTGAAACCCTGCGGGCCCACTTCGGCATGTCGCCCTCCCAGGCCAAGACGCGCGCTCTGGAACTGCTTGACATGGTCGAGCTGCCAGATCCGCTGAAAGCCTTCAACTCCTATCCGCACCAACTGTCTGGCGGGCAACGCCAGCGGGCCATGATCGCCCAGTCGATCTCCTGCGATCCGCAACTGCTCATCGCCGATGAGCCAACGACCGCCCTCGACGTGACGGTGCAGGCCGAGATTCTCGACCTCCTCCGCAGCCTGCGCGATCGCCTCGACAGCGCCATCCTGCTGATCACCCATGACATGGGCGTCGTGGCCGACCTGGCCGACGACATCGCCGTCATGCGTCGCGGTGTCATCGTCGAGCGCGGCACGGTCGACCAGATCTTCAACGAACCGACCCACCCGTACACGATCGCCCTGCTCCAGGCCGTTCCGCACCTCGGGCAGCGCGGAGACGACGCGATCGATATGACCGCGGCGCTCGCCATCGGCACCGACATCGTCGTCGACGCGGTCCTGGCCGCGCGCATCGAGGTCAATGAGCGTCTGGCGAATGAGGCGGCGACCGCTGCGCGACGTGACAGCCGCGAGGTGGTCGTCAAGTTCGACGATGTGGTCATCGAGTATCCCAAGCACGGTCGCGTCGCGGCGTTCCGCGCCGTCGATAAGGTCAACCTGTTCGTGCGTCAGGGGGAGGTGCTCGGGCTGGTGGGGGAGTCCGGCTCCGGCAAGACCACGCTCGGCCGCGCAGCGATCGCACTGCTGCCCATTACGGAAGGCCAGCTGCACGTGGCCGGCCAGGATATCTCGAAGGCCAGCCGCGACGAGATTCGCCGACTGCATAAGAGTGTTGGAATCGTATTTCAGGACCCGTCCTCCTCGCTGAACCCGCGGATGCCTATCGGTGACAGCATCGGAGAACCGCTCAAGCTGGCGAAGGGACTCAAGGGGGCGGCCCTGAGCGCACAGGTCGAGCGGCTGCTCGACAGCGTTGAGCTTCCGCGCGCCTACCGCAGCCGGTTTCCGCACGAACTTTCCGGCGGGCAGAAGCAGCGCGTCGGCATCGCCCGCGCACTCTCGCTTGAACCCAAGGTGCTCATTGCCGATGAGCCGACCAGTGCCCTCGACGTGTCGGTGCAGGCGCGCGTACTCGACTTGATTCAGTCGCTGCAGAAGCAGATGAATTTCGCCTGCCTGTTCATCACGCACGACCTCGCCGTCATCGACGTGCTCGCCGATCGCATCGCGGTGATGCACCACGGTCGCATCGTGGAAACCGGCACGCGAGATGAGATTCTGCGCTACCCGAAGGACCCGTATACCCAGCGTCTGCTGGCCGCCGTGCCGATCCCGGATCCTACCGAACAGCGTGCCCGGCGGGAGCTGCGCCGCGAGTTGCTGGCCGCGGGCAACGACGTCTAGCTGTGTGAGCCCCACCAGTTGGGGCCAAATAATACGGTAGGATAGTACTTTGGGTCACATTATGACCCCTGGTATCCATTCTTCGTCGCGCGCGAGACTCTGCGGCACTCATTCTTCGTAAGGATCTATTTTTATGGCGATTGCTACACGCAATAACCTCCGAAATGTTGCAATCGTTGCTCACGTTGACCACGGTAAGACAACGCTGGTTGACGCGATGCTCAAGCAGACCGACTCCTTTGCAGACCACTCACACGTTGAAGAGCGCGCGATGGACTCGAATGAACTCGAGCGCGAAAAGGGCATCACGATTCTCGCCAAGAACACGGCGGTCTCGTACAAGGGCATCCACGCCACCGAGGGGCCCATCACCATCAACGTGATCGACACCCCGGGCCACGCTGACTTCGGTGGTGAGGTCGAACGTGGCCTGTCCATGGTCGACGGTGTTGTTCTGCTGGTTGACGCTTCCGAGGGCCCGCTGCCGCAGACCCGCTTCGTGCTCCGCAAGGCGCTGGAGGCCAAGCTTCCCGTCATCCTCCTGGTCAACAAGACCGACCGTCCCGACGCGCGCATCGATGAGGTCGTGGCCGAAAGCCAGGACCTGCTCATCGGCCTCGCGAGCGACATGGCCGACGACTTTCCCGACCTCGACCTCGACGCCGTCCTCGACGTGCCCGTCGTCTACGCGTCCGGTCGTAACGGTGCTGCCAGCTGGAACAAGCCCGAAGACGGTACGCTGCCCGACAACGATGACCTCGAGCCGCTGTTCGATGCGATCCTCAAGCACATTCCGGCACCGACCTACGATGACACGCACCCGCTTCAGGCGCACGTCACCAACCTCGACGCCTCGCCGTTCCTCGGCCGCCTCGCGCTGCTGCGCATCTTCCAGGGCACCATTAAGAAGGGCCAGACCGTGGCCTGGGTGCAGCAGGACGGCACCGTCAGCAACGTGAAGATCACCGAGCTGCTCATCACCAAGGCGCTGGACCGCTACCCGACCGAGAGCGCCGGCCCCGGCGACATCGTGGCCGTGGCCGGTATCGAGAACATCACCATTGGTGAGACCCTCGCCGACCCCGACGACGTGCGCCCGTTGCCGACCATTACGGTTGACGACCCGGCCATCTCGATGACCATCGGAACCAACACCTCGCCGCTCATGGGCAAGGTCAAGGGCCACAAGCTCACCGCTCGCATGGTCAAGGACCGCCTCGACCGCGAACTCGTCGGTAACGTCTCGCTCAAGGTCGTCGACATCGGACGCCCGGACGCCTGGGAGGTGCAGGGTCGTGGAGAACTGGCCCTCGCCATCCTGGTCGAGCAGATGCGTCGCGAGGGCTTCGAGCTCACCGTCGGCAAGCCGCAGGTAGTTGTGAAGCGCGTCGACGGCAAGGTACACGAGCCCTTCGAGCACCTCACCATTGACGCTCCGGAAGAGTACCTCGGCGCCATCACGCAGCTGCTCGCCGCCCGCAAGGGTCGCATGGAGAACATGGCGAACCACGGCACCGGCTGGGTTCGCATGGAATTCATCGTTCCATCGCGCGGCCTGATCGGCTTCCGCACGCAGTTCCTCACCGACACGCGCGGTACCGGTATCGCCAACGCGATCCTGCACGGCTACGAGCCCTGGGCTGGCACCATCAACACCCGCACGAACGGTTCCATCGTGGCCGACCGTTCGGGAGCGGTCACCCCGTTCGCGATCATCAACCTGCAGGAGCGCATGTCGTTCTTCGTGCAGCCGACCTCCGAGGTCTACGAAGGCATGGTCATCGGTGAGAACTCGCGCGCCGACGACATGGACGTGAACATCACCAAGGAAAAGAAACTGACCAACATGCGTCAGTCCAGCTCCGACACGTTCGAGTCGATGACACCGCCCAAGCAGCTCTCGCTCGAGCAGTGCCTCGAATTCGCCCGTGAAGACGAGTGCGTCGAGGTCACCCCCGCCGCCGTGCGTATTCGCAAGGTCGAGCTCACCGCATCCGCTCGCTCGCGCCAGGTTTCGCGCGTGAAGAAGATGGACGCGAACTAACTCGCACCTGCTTTCTCGCAGAAGCCCCCGCAGCCTCGGCTGCGGGGGCTTCCCGCATTAATCCTCGCCGACGCGTGAATCTCGGCCCCAAGAATCGCTCAAATGGCCCCGAAACTCACGGCTTGGTTGAGAACCCACTCTTTGCGTCATTGCATTTTTGCGTCTTTGAATCTCTTGGCTTTGAGTCCTTTTAGGCGAACAGAGCCGCGCCCACGTAGCTCCTTGCGCTTGCCCCGGCCGGCACCGCGAACAGCGCGCTCCCGACGTGCCGAATGTACTCGTTGAGCGCATCGTGCTTGGCCAGGTTGAGCTGCACCGCGGTGAACTGTGCCGGAGAGCGCTGAAAGCTGATGAAGAAAAGACCGGCGTCGAGCCGCCCCAGGTCATCGTTGCCGTCGACGAAGTTGTAGCCACGACGCAGCAGCTTCATGCCGTGGTTCTGGGTCGGATGCGCGAGCCGCACGTGGGCTGCAGCACCGATGAGCGGCTCATTCTCGCGGCCGGCCAGAGTGAAATCTGGCTCGCTGAACTCGGTTCCGCCGGACAGCGGAGCACCGGCACCCTTGGTGCGGCCGAACACAGCCTCCTGCTCGCGAAGAATCGTGCGATCCCAGGTTTCAATGGTCATCCGGATGCGCCGCGCCACCAGGTAGGAGCCGCCGGCCAGCCAGGCGGGTCCGTCGTCCGCGGACACCCAGACCTGGTCGGTGACGACCGCGGGCTCCTCGGCCTTAATGTTGGCGGTACCGTCCTTGAATCCGAACAGGTTGCGCGGGGTGGCCTGGGCCGTTGATGTCGATGAGGTGCGTCCGAATCCGAGCTGGGACCAGCGCAGGGCCGCCCGGCCGAAGGCGATGCGGGACAGATTGCGAATGGCGTGCACGGCCACCTGCGGATCATTGGAACAGGCCTGGATGCACAGGTCTCCGTCGCTGCGCCCGACATCGAGGTCGTCCCCGGGAAAGTGCGGAAGCGGCGTCAGATTGGCCGGGCGGCGGGCGACGATGCCGAAGCGATCGACGCCATCCGCTGTTTCAAACAGGGTCGGACCGAAGCCGAACGTGATCGTGAGGCCGGCCGTGGGCAGCCCCTGCGCCTCACCGGTGTCCTCGGGTGGGGCATCGTAGGGGCCGCTGACGGCGCCGTACTCGCCGATATCCGCTCCGGCGCACATCGCGGCCGCCGCGACCGTCCAGTCCTGGAGCAGCTCGATCAGCTCGGCTCGCGTCACGCCCACCGAGACGTCGAACGCGGCAAAGTGCAGGCGATCCTGGGCGGGCGTGACAATGCCGGCCTGGTGGTTGCCATAGAACGGGTAGACCGCCGAAGCGGATGCCTCACCCGGCGACGCCGACGCCGCCAGCGCTACCCGGTCCCCGGCTGCGCCCAGCCCGATGCCGGCGACGCTGGCGCCGGCGAGGCCGAGTAGCCCGCGCCGGGAGAGGCCTCGTGCGGTGCCGGCCGGTTCGGTGGACCCGGCTTCGCTGGATTCTGCCCGCTTAGAACGGGTCCAGCCCGTCACAACACGAGCGCGGCCGTGAGCTGGTTGAGCGGCTCGCCGAGCGCGTTGACCTGGTCGGCGAGGGCGCGAATCTCGGCCGGAGTGAGGTCGGTGTAGAGCCTGAAGCCCTCATCAATGCGTTGGGCGTCGAGCAGTGTCTGCAGCGAATCGAACTCGGTGTCGAGCGAAGCGGCCAGGTCGGCATCCGTTTTGAGCAGTACCGGTCGCACCCCGTCGTAAAGCACTTTGGCGCCGTCGACGTTGGCCTGGAAATCCCAGAGGTCGGTGTGCGACCAGGCTTCTTCCTCGCCGGTGACCTTGCCGGTGGCGACCTCGTCGAGCAGGCCGATGGCCCCGTTGGTCTGCTGCGACAGGGTGAACGTGAGGCCCTGCACCTTCTCGTGCAGGGTGGCGGTGTCGGCGACGAGCTGTTCGGTGAGTGCCGCACGCTTTTCGGCGGTGTAGGCCACGAAACCCGCCTCAGCGTCGTGCGGCCAGAGATCCTTCTCGATGGCGTGCCAGCCGGTCCAGTTTTGGCCCGCTTCGAGGTCAGCTTCGCGCAGGTCGAGCTTGGGGTCGAGGTCGCCGAACGATTCGGCGATGGTTTCGACGCGTTCCTAGTGCACCCGGGTGGAGGCGTACAGGCTGCGGGCGGTGTCGTCGTCCCCGGCTGAATAGGCGGCGGCGAACGCGTCGGTGCCGGTGACGAGCTGGTCGATCTGGTCGCTGACGTAGGAGGCGTAGTTGGTGTTCGAGGTGTCGATCTGGGTGACGAGGTCGACGTCGTCGGTGGCGGCGGCATCCGTTTTGGTGGCGGTGAACTCGGCCTTGCCGACGCCGTCGCCGGTCATGCCCGGTTTGCAGGCGGTGAAGTAGCTGCCCTCGGTGAGCTGCACGACCAGGTCGCGGGTGAGTCCTGGACCGATATTCTCCGCCTCACCCACGATGCGCAGGCCGTCTGCGGCCAGCAGGTAGAACTCGGTCACCTGGTCACCGGAATTGGTAACCGAGAAACGGATGCTGCCGGCCGGCGCCTCGTTCGCGCTCACCGCGCAGTCGGTCGCGCTGCTGTCCACCGTGAGCGCGGTGTGGGTGGCCGCGGGGCTGTTGGCGACGCAGCCGCTCAGCAGGCCGATACCGAGAACGCCGAGGCCGAGCAGGCTGGCGGAACGTAAGACACGGGGCATGGAGATCCTTTGAGCTGGGCGAGAAGAGTTAGTGCGCGGCGACGGGCGTGGTCGCCGGTGCGGTTGGTAGAGCCAGGGCCGGGCGGGCGCTCGGGCGGCCGTGACGGCTCTTTCTGATGAACACCGTCAGGGTGGGCACGGCATAGGCCAGCCAGGCGAACATCTCCAGCCAGGTGGTGGCGGGGGAGAAGTTCAGGGTGCCCTTGAGCAGCGTGCCGTACCAGCTGTCCGGGGGCACGGCGGCGCTCACATTGAAGGCGAGGGCGTGCAGCCCGGGCAGTAGGCCGGCCTCCTGCAGGTCGTGCACGCCGTAGGAAAGCACACCAGCCGCCACGACGATGAGGATGGCGCCGGTATAGGTGAAGAACTTCGCCAGGTTGATCTTGAGCATGCCGGCGTAGATCAGAGCGCCGAGGCCGATTGCCGTCAGGATACCGAGCGCCGCACCGAACAACGGCAGGGTCGTGGCGCCGGTGGCCTGCACGGCCGCCCAGATGAACAGGGCCGTTTCGATGCCCTCCCGGCCGACGGCAAGGAATGCCACGAGCACGAGTCCGAGGCCTGCACCGACGAGGTGTTTGTCGATGTTGCCCTGCAGGTGGCCCTTGAGATCGCGTGCGGTGCGCAGCATCCAGAACACCATCCAGGTCACCAGCCCGGTCGCGACGATCGAGAGCACGCCGCCGATGGTCTCCTGTGCGGTGAACGACAGGCCGTAGGTGCCGAAGGTCAGCAGCGCGCCGATGCCAAGGGCGAGCAGTACGGCCAGGGCCACACCGAGCCAGATGCGCGGCAGCACGTCACGTCGACCGATTTTCACGACGTAGGCGATGAGAATTGTCACGATCAGCGCGGCCTCAAGGCCTTCGCGCAGGCCGATCAGGTAGTTTGCGAGCACAGGGGTTCCTCGTCGGGTTCGGGCGTCGATTTTGGTAAGGCTAACCTTACCGAATTTGACTCTAGCCCGTGGATCGTGACCGTGTCTAGTTACGATTGGATTCTGAGCCCGTAATCAATAGCCAGCAGAGCAGAAACGGTGCGTGCGCCCATGGTCATGTCCGGCAGCGGTGAGCGGATCCTGTTCGTGCATGACCGACCGGGCGACGAATCCGCGCTGACCGGCGGCACGATTGCCCGATTGCGCGCCGACGGGGCGAGGGTCGTCGTGCTCTACGCCACAACGCTGACCGAAACGGATGCCGCAGCGGTGCAGGCCGCGCTGGCCGCGCTTAGCGCGCGCAGCTGGCATGAGCTGCCGCGCGGGCTGGAGCCCAGCAGCGCTCTGCACAACGAAATCGATGAACTCGGTGCGACCGCCCTGGTCGTCGGCGCCGTTGACGATGTTCTGCGCGACGCCGCGACCGTGGCCGCACACGCGGCCGGCCTGCCCGTGTTTCTGGCCCGCACGGTGCGACAGTCGCCCGGCCAGCGCCTCGTGGCGATCGACGTGGGCGCTCAGCTCGAGCAGAAGCTGCGGGCGCTGGCGCATTTTCCCGCGCGCTGGAACGTCACCGACCACAGGCGCGCCCTGGTCGACGGCACGACCGACGTGATCACCGACACCGAAACGTTTCTGCAAACGAATGCCCCTCACCCCGCCCCGCCGCAGCTCGCCTCCCGGCCCGCTCGCCTCACTCTGGCGAACCGATCGCTGGCCGGCCTCGGCGGCCTGCTCGTGGGCATCCTCTTTGGTGTGTTGGGAACCATCGCGCACCAGGCCACGCTCACGCTGTTCGGCATCGCGCTGCCGATCGGACTGACGATCGCGTTCGTGGCGATCGCTGCGCTGTTGCTCGGCCTGCGCCTCGTGATCGGCGACCGGTTCGTCGTCGGGCTGGCCGCTACCGGGCTGCTGGTGACCATTTTCGTGCTGTCGCTGCGCGGTTCCGGGGGGTCGGTGCTCGTGCCTGCGGGTTTGCCGGGAACCTTGTGGACCGTGGTTCCGGCATTGATCGCGGCCTTTGTGCTGGCCTGGCCGAAGCTGCCGCCGCGCCTCCGGGCGCCGCACCAGGGCGGTGGGGCGTAGAATCAGGAGTCCGCTCTCGAAGGGAATCCCAAGCCTGTGACGTATGTGATCGCTCTTCCGTGCGTCGATGTGAAAGATCGTGCCTGCATCGACGAATGCCCGGTGGACTGCATTTATGAGGGCGAACGCTCCCTCTATATTCACCCGGATGAGTGCGTCGACTGTGGTGCCTGCGAACCGGTCTGCCCGGTCGAGGCCATTTACTACGAGGACGACTTGCCCGAACAGTGGGCCGACTATTACAAGGCCAACGTCGAATTCTTCGACGACATCGGCTCTCCGGGCGGCGCGGCCAAGGTCGGCGTGCTCGCCAAGGACCACCCCGTCATCTCCGCGCTGCCGCCGCAGGTTCAGCACTAAGCGGTCTTCGTGCTGAAGCCGCTCCCGGATTACCCCTGGGACCAGATGGTGCCGTTTGCCGCTCAGGCCCGGCAACACCCCGATGGAATCGTCGACCTGTCGATAGGTTCGCCGGTCGATGCAACGCCCCACGTGGTGCAGCAGTCGCTGCGCGCGGCGACGGATGCCCACGCCTACCCGCAGACCGTCGGCACGCCTGCCCTGCAGCAGGCGATCATCGCCTGGTATGCCCGGCGCCGCGGGGTGACCGGCCTGGAGTCGAACAACGTGCTGCCCACGATCGGTTCCAAGGAACTCGTCGCGCTCATGCCGTTCATGCTCGGCGTCGGCGAGGGTGACACGATCGTGCATCCGCTTGCCGCCTACCCGACCTACGCGATCGGCGCCGCGATCGCGGGCGCCACGCCCCTGGCCGCCGACGACCCTGCCGAATGGCCGGACTCGACCAAGTTGATCTGGCTGAACAGCCCGGGCAACCCTGATGGGCGGGTACTCTCGGTTGACGAGCTGCGCGCCGCCGTCGACCGCGCGCGCGAACTCGACGCCGTGATCGTGAACGATGAGTGCTACGCCGAACTCGGCTGGGACGCCCCGTATGACACCGAACCGATCCCGAGCATTCTCGACCCCCGCGTCATCGAGGGCGATCAGCGCAAGGTCGTCGCGATCTATTCCCTGAGCAAACAGTCCAACATGGCCGGGTACCGTGCGGCCTTCGCTGCCGGTGACAGCGACGTGCTGGGCCGGGTGCTCACCGTGCGCAAGCACGCCGGACTCATGCTGCCGGCACCGCTGCAGGCTGCCATGATCGCTGCCCTCGGCGACGACGAGCACGTCGCCGCGCAAAAGGAACGCTATCGAGCGCGCCGCGCTGTGCTCCGGCCGGCGCTCGAACAGGCCGGTTTTCGAATCGACCGCAGCGAAGCCGGCCTGTATCTGTGGGCGACCGAGGGCCGACCAGCCTGGCAATCCATCGAACGGATGGCCTCCCTCGGGATCCTCGCCGGCCCCGGCCCGTTCTATGGTGACGTCTACCCGGAGCACATACGGTTCTCGCTGACCGCGACCGACGAACGCATCGCCGCAGCTGCCGCTCGCTTGCGCGCCTGACCTGTGGATGATCACCAACGAACCGCCCGAACTCTTAGCTGATGCAACAGTAGGCGGCCGGGCGGATTAGGCTGTAGTCGCGGCGGAGTCGACCACGGCAGTAAGTTAAAGTGCCGACTCAGTGACGCGTCGCCACATTTCATCCGTCAGTGAGACCCGAGGAGGTTCCGTGACCGACGTTGCGCAGCACATTACAACCGGCGAACCGATGAGCGCTGACCCCAACAAGGTCACGCTTACCTTTCCCGGCGGCAGCGCAGAGTTCCCGATCCTGACCAGCGTGGACGGCGTGTCGAGCATCGACATCTCAACCCTGACCAAGAAGACCGGCCTCACCACGCTGGACTACGGCTTCGTGAACACGGCGGCCACCCGCTCCGCGATCACCTACATCGACGGCGATGCCGGCATCCTGCGCTATCGCGGGTATCCGATCGAACAGATCGCCAAGAACTCGAACTTTCTCGAGACGGCCTGGCTGCTCATCTACGGTGAGCTGCCCAGCGCGAGTGAACTCGCAAACTTTGACGATCGCATCCGTCACCACACTCTTCTGCACGAAGACATGCGCCGCTTCTTCGACTCCCTGCCGCACAAGGCCCACCCGATGAGCGTTCTCGCGTCCGGTGTCTCGGCACTGTCGACGTTCTATCAGGACTCGCTCGACCCGAAGGATCCGGAGCAGGTCGAGATCTCGACCATCCGTCTGCTGGCCAAGCTGCCGGTCATGGCCGCCTACGCGCACAAGAAGAGCATTGGGCAGGCGTTTCTCTACCCCGATAACTCGCTGAGCTTCGTCGACAACTTTCTCAAGCTCAACTTCGGCAATATGGCCGAACCGTACGAGGTCAACCCGGTCGTCAGCAAGGCGCTTGAACGCCTGCTCATGCTGCACGAAGACCACGAGCAGAACGCGAGCACCTCGACGGTGCGCCTGGTCGGTTCGACCGAGGCCAACCTGTTCGCGTCCGTTTCGGCCGGCATCAACGCCCTGTTCGGTCCGCTGCACGGTGGCGCCAACGAAGCAGTGCTCGCGATGCTCGGCGAGATCCAGGCATCCGGTCAGGGCGTCGAGAAGTACGTCGAACGCGTCAAGAACAAAGAGCACGGCGTGAAGCTGATGGGCTTCGGCCACCGGGTCTACAAGAACTACGACCCGCGCGCCACCCTGGTCAAGGAGAGCGCCCACGAGGTGCTCGCGGCTCTCGGCGTCAAGGACGACCTGCTCGACATCGCGCAGGAACTCGAGCACATTGCGCTGAGCGACGACTACTTCAAGGAACGTCGTCTGTACCCCAACGTCGACTTCTACACCGGCGTCATCTACAAGGCGATGGGCTTTCCGACCCGCATGTTCACCGTGCTCTTCGCGATCGGTCGGTTGCCTGGCTGGGTCGCGCACTGGCGTGAAATGAACGAGGATCCGGCCACCAAGATCGGTCGCCCGCAGCAGCTCTACGTGGGCTCCCCGGCCCGGGACTACCCGCGCCGTTAGCGGGTCGGCTGTTTGCCGCCGCGCTGTCCGATCTCAAGTCGTCACCAAGTGGGTTGCGGTGGCTTCTCGCCGTCGCTGTGCGCCTGCCTAACCGCCCGACGTGCGTGAGGTGCCACTTTTGGCCCCTTGACCGGGTGAGTTCGAAGGTGAGGTGCCACTTTTGGCCCCTTGCGACCTCGCCATGGGGCAAAAGATGGCGTGTCGCAAGAACGATGGGACCAGAGTTCGCGTCTCGGGCGTCTCGGGCGTCTCGTGCGGCCAGAGTTGGCCGGGACAGTTTCGGCGAGCATCCGCTGCACGGTCAGGCGGGGGAGGCGCGCCGCTGTGGTCAGCAGCCGGGGCCGTGGGGGTTGGTGAGGCAGTCTTCGGCGACGAGTACGGTGGATTCGTTTGCGGCCATGACGGTGAATGGGGCTGAGGGCATGGTTATGGTGCCGTCGACGGGGCGCCAGCCTTGGTCGCCGAAGCTGTAGTCGGCGTGGTAGTTGATGGTGAGGACGATGGAGTAGGTGCCCTTGGCCGTGTACTTGTGGCTGGTGTCGGTGGTGGTGAATTCGGCAAGTCCGAGGGCTTCCCAGCTGGCGCCTCCGTTCGGGGAGATGGCGGTGTTTCCGTCGCCGAAGTTCCAGTGGTAGCTGATCGGGGTGAACATGACTTGCGCGGGTTGGCCGAGGAGGATTCCTTCGCTGATGTGGGTGGATGCGCCGGTCCAGAAGTTGGCGGCGAGTCCGATGATGGCCCAGCCGTTGGGTTCCATGCCTGTTGGGGCGGTCGGCGCGGGGAAGTTCTGCAGGTCGGAGATGCGGACGATGGTCGCGGCGGAGCAGAGTGGGCAGGCTGCCGTGGGTGCGGCGATGGTGGGTAGGAGCTGGGGGTGTCGTTCCACTATGTCGCTGAGGCCGCCGGTGTTGCAGGGAACCCATTGGCTGGGTTCCGTCGTCGATTTGTGGCTCACGCACATGGCCGGTCGTTTCAGGTCGCGCGCCGAGCCAGTCCCACGGCCTGAGGCAGAGCGCTTGCCGCCTGCGTTTTGGCCATCCGTTTTGCTGGTGTAGCCCGCCAAGAGGTCAACCCCATTTCCATGCGCTATGCCGTCGGAATCCGGTGGTGATTCGAGGGGAACTCCGAGCTCCACGGTCGCGATCAGGCGGGCCTTCTCTTGAGCAGTTGCCGGAGCAACAAACATTTGGGGCATGGCAATAGCCGAGAGGCTGGCCAGGATTAGCAGAAGTCTGATCCGGACCATATTTCCGATTTCTCGAGGAGAAGTTGGCTATTTTCATTATTCTGAACGAGTGTCACGACGAGTGGATATCGTGTGGGCCTGTCTGGTGGCGCTACCGAATTGCCATTGGCGCCAACTACTTCGCCATGGGAAACGTCTAAACACATGTATAGGTTTATTGACCCTGCCTGGAGATTTGCGGATTGAACAGTCATGGAGTCAAAACCAATATCGCCGACGAGGTGGACTCCGCGAGCCGTCAATCTTTCATAAGTCGCGATTTCTCCTGGAAGCATGTCTTCGGTAACGAATGGCTCTATTCGATTCGGGTCGGCACCACCTTCGCGCGAAATTGTGTTGGCCATTGCCTGATACGACGAATAGAACGAAGTCGCGGCAGCGAGGGCTTCGTCGTTCGAAGCGAAGATCGGGGGAGCTTCAGCGGGAGCGGCCGTAGCTTTCGCGACGGGTGATGCCGTGTTGGGCGGGACGGGAGCGGCCAGGCATCCGTTCAGCGTGCCGGCAAGGAAAAGTACGGCAGCGGTGAGCACAGCTCTGTGCACGGGGCGGCGTCGCGGCGGGTTACGCATGGGGTCACCATAGACCGGATTGCTACAACACCGTCAAAGTTCTCCACAGGCTGGTGTTCAGGCCAGAATCAGGCTACGCGGCGGGCTCGAGGGTGAGCGTGTCGGCCGCGTCGTCGTTGATGGCGGCGGGGGTGAACAGCCACGGGCGCGTCTCATGGTCGCGCCAGAGCGGTGCTTGATCGGTGTAGTTGGAATGAAAGGCGTGACCGGATGCCCCGGTGAGATTGATCCAGGTGGAGTCGTCGAAGTTCTCCAGGCTGATCACCTGCCGCATCGACGGCACCCAGTCGACCTGGTAGCCCTGGGTGGCATCCCAGCCGACGGCGTTCACGACGGCGGATCCGCCCGCCAACTCGTAGGGTCCGCGGTTGAACAGCCACTCCAGCGGGGCGATCCCCGACTCACCGAAGCTCGCGTTCTTGAGGTCGAGCGTGTGGATGCTGCCCCACTGCCAGTCGGTCGGGTCGGATCCCATCAGATCGGCACTCTCGGCGGCGGCGCTCGTCATGACCCGCCGCAACATGCTCTCCTGGCCGACGGTGCCATAGGTGGGGTTGGACCACCACGGCGAGTCAGGCTGGCCGAGCAGGCTCGTCACGACGGAGAACGCTCGGTCACCACCGGTGAGGTGGGCGCCGTCATCGACCTTTCCGGTGAACATGTCCTTCAGCAACGTGCGCCAGATCACGTTGAAGTAGGCGGCCGCCGCGCTGTCGGCATCCACCTGGTAGTCCCAACCATCGAGCAGCTGCTGCGCCTCAGCTGCTGAACCGGTAAGGCGCACCTCCTGTAGCCGAGGCACCAGCGCAGCCGCGATCGCACTGTAGTTGTCGCCCTGAATGTCGCTCATTAGCTCCGCGGTGAGCGGAGTTCCGACCGCGATGAGTTCTTGCAGTCGAGCGGTGATCTGGTTTGCCCGGTATCCGAGATCCCAGTCGGCGGTCAGCAGGTTCGGGGAGCCCGGGTCGGCGGCGGCGTTATTGGCCGTGACGATGTATCCGCTCGGCGGATTGAACGTACTCGGCAGCGCATCAAAGGGGATGTAGCCGGTCCAGCCGTATTCACTGGTCCAGCCCGGCACCGGGAGGGTGCCGTTACCGCTGGCTCGAATGGGGATGAGCCCGGGAGCCTGATAGCCGATATTGCCCTCGACGTCGGCGTAGGTCAGGTTTTGCGCCGGAACCTCAAACAGTTCAGCGGCCGCCCGAAAGCTGGTCCAGTCGGTCGCCTGGTTGAGTGCGAAAATAGCGGATGCCGTTCGCCCCGGTGTCAGCGCGGTCCACTGCAGGGACAGCTCATACGTCGTTAGGTCAACACCGCTGGCCTCGGCGTCGGACTCTGCCCCGGAGGAAGCGGTCGGCAGCCCAGCCGCTTTCGGATAGTCGCTGGCGATGCGTTGGTACGTGGTGCCGTCGAATCCGCTGAGTAACGGTCCGTGTTCGGTCGAGCGAATCTCGATCTTCACGTCATCGCCGCCGGCCACCGAGATCTTCTCGTCGCGCAGCAGGAGCGGCTTCGCCGCGCCGTCGAATTCGTAGCTGTCGCCGGTGATTTTTTCAATGTAGAGGTCGGCGACGTCGGGTCCGAGGTTGGTGAAACCCCAGGCGATGCGCTCGGTGTGACCGATGATGACGCCGGGCAAACCGGAGAAGCTGTATCCGGCGACGTCGAACGGGCAGTCGGCGGTGATCGACTGGCAGCGCAGCCCGACCTGGTACCAGACCGAGGGCAGCGCCGGCCCGAGGTGCGGGTCGTTGGCCAACAGTGGCATGCCGGTGTTGGTGAGGGAGCCGGCGACGACCCAGGAGTTGGAACCGATCTCGCCGCCGGCCGGCCCGAGCAGCTCCGGAATTGCCCCGAGTACGGCGCGCAACTCGGTGAGCGCCCCCGCGTAAGAGTCGACGGACGCGGACTCGACGGTCGAATCGAGGCCGGTGCTGGCGGACGGCTCAGCCGTTGGTTCACCGGCCGGCTCGGCCGGCTCGGCAGCCTCCGGCGCCCCGGCCGACGGAACGACGACTGTCTGGCTGCCGGTGATGGTCGGGTGTGCTCCCGCGGGGTACTCGGGGTGCAGCTGGTTCACCTCGGTCGGGGTGAGCGTCGTCGACAGCAGTGCCCGGTCGATCTCATCATCCAGGTTGGAACGCAGGTCCCAGGCCATTGCCTTGAGCCAGGCGACCGAATCCGCCGGAGTCCACGGTTCGACCTCATACCCGGGGTTCTGCAGGCCCAAAACGGCATACTCCAGCGACAGATCGGCGCCGTCGTGGGTGTCGAGGTAGGCGTTCACCCCGTCGGCGTAGGACTGGTAATAGCCGAGCGCGACCGGGTCGAGCAGTGCTACCTCCTGTTCGGCGACGGCTCGCCAGCCGAGCGTCCGCACAAACGTGTCGGTGCCCACCTGGCTCTCGCCGAACAGCTCCGACAATCGGCCGCTGGTCACGTGCCGGCGAAAATCCATCTCCCAGAAGCGGTCCTGGGCGTGCACGTAGCCCTCGGCCAGAAACAGGTCGGCCGCGGTCTTCGCCGTGATTTGAGGTATCCCGGCTTCGTCACGAGTCACGGTCACCGGGTTCGACAATCCCTCGATGTCGACGGTGCCCGACAGCGTCGGAAACGACCGTGTCACCGTCCACACCCCGAGCCCGGCCATGACCAGGACGAGGCTGAGCACCACACCGAGCGCGATCAGCAACCGCCTAATGCGGCGATGGCCCTTGCTGCGCGGTGCGTCGGTGCCCACATCACTCCCTCGCGTGTTGCCCTTACCCGGATGCTAGCGGAACCCGCCGACATCCGCTCTGCAGCTGCTACGCGTGCAGCGCGGCGTTCAGCGTGATGCCGCTGCCGCTGCGGGCGAGGACCTCGACGGCGCCGGAGATGGAATTGCGGCGAAAGAGCAGGTTCGGCACGCCGGAAAGCTCCACGGCCTTCACCGTCGGCCGCGCGCCGTCGTCCCCGACCGGCTCGCCGATCAGAATCACCTTGGTGCCGGCCGTGACGTAGAGCCCGGCCTCGACGACGCTGTCGTCGCCGATGGCGATGCCGACCCCGGAGTTGGCGCCGAGCAGGGCGCGGGCACCGATCGAAATGCGCTGGGTGCCGCCGCCAGAGAGCGTGCCCATAATGGATGCCCCGCCACCGATATCGGCGCCGTCACCGACCACGACACCCTGCGAAATACGGCCCTCGACCATCGAGGAGCCGAGGGTTCCGGCGTTGAAGTTGACGAAGCCCTCGTGCATCACGGTGGTGCCGGGAGCGAGGTGCGCGCCGAGCCGCACGCGGGAGGCATCCGCTATTCTCACGCCGGCCGGTACGACGTAGTCGAGCAGCGGCGGAAACTTGTCGACGCCGCTGGCCTGGATGCCGGCGCGCTGCAGGGCCGGGCGAAGCCGGGCGAAGTCGACCGGCAGCATGGGGCCGGCGTTGGTCCAGACCACGGTGGGCAGGTGCGCGAAGATACCGTCGAGGTTAATGCTGTTCGGCAGAACGAGCAGGTGGGAGAGCAGGTGCAGCCGCAGATAGGCATCCGAGGTGCTGGCTGGGGCCGCGTCAAGGGTGATCTCAACGGTGACGGCTTCGAGGCGCACCGCGCGACGCACGTCGTCACCGGCTGCCTCGCTGAGTTCGGCCGGAATAATCCAGCGATCGCGGCCGGTCGGCAGGGCGCCGAGGGCCGGGGTCGGAAACCAGGTGTCGAGCACGGTGCCGTCGGTGGCGACAGAAGCGAGACCATACCCCCACGCCTGGGTCGGAGTGGCGTCAGAAGGGGCGTTTTTGGTCAGAACGGAGGGCATACCTCTAGATTAGTAGGGTGACTTCTAGACTTCCGGCCCCAGCAAAATTCACCGTGCTTGACCTGACGGCAACGTCGATCGAACTGACCAGACAAATTTGCGATATGGAGTCGGTCTCCGGCAATGAGACCGCCCTGGCCGATGCGATCGTCGCCGCGCTGGAGGGCTTCGACCACCTCGAAATCATTCGCGACGGCGACACCGTCGTCGCTCGCACCAACCTGAATCGTGCCCAGCGGGTCGTTATCGCCGGCCACATCGACACCGTGCCGCTCAACGACAACCTGCCGACCCGCTACGAGACCATCGACGGCGTCGACTACCTGTGGGGTCGCGGCACCGTCGACATGAAGGCGGGGGTGGCCGTGCAGCTCAAGCTCGCCGCCGAACTGAGCGACCCCGGAGTCGACGTGACTTGGATGTGGTACGACCACGAAGAGGTCTCCGATGAGCTCAACGGCCTCGGCCGTCTGGCCCGCAATCGTCCCGACCTGTTCCGGGGCGACTTCGCTATTCTCGGCGAACCGACCAAGAGCCAGATCGAGGGCGGTTGCAACGGCAACCTGCGGGTCGAGATCCGCACGTTCGGACTGCGCTCGCACTCCGCGCGCAGCTGGGTCGGCGAGAACGCCATCCACAAGGCCGCACCCATCCTGAACATTTTAGCCGGGTATCAGGCCCGCGAGGTTGAGGTTGAGGGCCTGGTCTACCGCGAAGGACTCAACGCGGTCGGCATCACCGGCGGTGTCGCCGGCAATATCATCCCGGACGAGTGCATGGTGCACGTCAACTACCGTTTCGCGCCGAGCCGCAGCGGCGATGAGGCCGTCGCCCACCTGCGCGAGCTGTTCGCCGGCTACGATCTGACGGTCGTGGACCGGGCCGAGGGCGCGCGCCCCGGCCTCGACGCCCCGCTCGCCCGCGAATTCCTCGCTGCCGTCGGCGGCGTGGCCACGCCCAAATACGGTTGGACCGACGTCGCGCGCTTCTCCGCCCTCGGCGTTCCGGCCGTCAACTACGGCCCCGGCGACCCGCTGAAGGCGCACGCCGACGACGAGCGCGTGGCCGTAGAAGAGATCACGGCCTGCGAGATCGGACTGCGCGCCTGGCTGAGCGCATCCGTTCGCTAACGCAGCGACAGAACGATGACTGAGCGGACGCTGCGCTCCCGCAACCAAACCACCCGCAGCCCAGACCCCCGCCGCCCGCCCGCCCGCCGGCTGCCCGCTGCGTGGCAGGCCCGCTATCGGCTGACGCCGTGGTGGGGCAAGGTGATCGTGGTCTGGGCGCTGTCGCGCGTGGTCACGACGAGCCTGGTCCTCATTCTGGCGAGCGTGCAGGGCCCCAACGCCTGGACCGGCGCGAGCCCGAAATACACCGACTTCGCCAATATGTGGGACGGCAACTGGTACAACATCGTCGCCGTTGTCGGCTACCCGAGTGTGCTGCCGGAAACCTCGACCGGCCAGATCGGCGAGAACGCCTGGGCGTTCATGCCGGGGTACCCGGTACTGGCGCGCCTGCTTATGGAACTGACCGGGTTATCCTGGGCGCCGGTGGCGGTGTTCGTCTCGGTCGCCTTCAGCCTCGGCACCGCGCTGCTGTTCTACCGGCTGATGGCCCGGGTTCAGTCGCCGGCCACGGCCCTGTTCGCGGTCGTTCTGTTCTGTGCCGCCCCGCTGTCGCCCATGCTGCAGTTCGCCTACGCCGAGTCGATGTACCTCTTCTTTCTGACCCTCGCGCTCTACCTGCTGCTCGAACGCCGCTACTGGCTGCTGTTTCCGGTGATCGCGGTGATGGCCCTGACCCGGCCGAGCGGGCTGGCCTTCGCGCTCGCGCTCGGGCTGCACGTGATCTATCGGTTCGTCACGCGCGCGCGTGATCCTTTTGCGCCTCGAGAGCGGATGCTGGCGGCATCCGTTACCCTGTTCAGCGCTCTGATGGGACTGGCCTGGCCGCTCGCTGCGTGGGCGGCGACCGGCGACCTGATGGCCTATACCGACACGGAACTGGCTTGGCGAGCACCGTACATCGGCTATCAGGAGCTCGTGCCGTTCACGGCCTGGTTCCAGAGCGGCGTCTGGTGGCTCGGCAGCCCGTTGGGTATCGTCGTGGTGACCGCCCTGATTCTGGCCTTCGCGCTACTGCTGTTCACCCCCGCCGTGCGACGCCTCGGCGTTGACCTGCGGCTGTGGCTGGCGAGTTACGCCCTGTACCTGCTTGCGGTGTTCTTTCCGCAGTCCAGCACGTTTCGGCTGCTCATGCCGATGTTTCCGCTGCTCGGCGCGGCCGCGATGCCGCGTAACCGGGCCTATCGCGTGGCGATCGTTCTGGTCTGCGTGGCCGGGCAGTGGGGCTGGCTGCTGATCTGCTGGGGTGTCGACGGCTACGACTGGACACCGCCTTAAACGACCGCGATCAGGCCCTAATTTACGTCTCGGGCCGAGATAGTCGATAATGGATATACAAAGACGAATGGAAGGGGAGTTCATGGCGGCCATGAAGCCACGAACCGGAGACGGTCCAATGGAGGCGGTAAAAGAGGGGCGCCTGATCATCGTGCGTGTACCGCTCGAAGGTGGGGGTCGGCTCGTTGTATCAGTCAACGACGCCGAGGCCAAGGAACTTCACGATGCACTCGCAGGGGTTGTCGCTGCGGCGAAGTAGCGTTCCTCTAGTTCGAAACAGAAAAGAACGGCTGCTCGCGCAGCCGTTCTTTTCTATGTGCGGTCGGTTAAGCGCTCAGCTTGGTGATCTGCAGCAGCCCATCGCCGACGGGGGAGAGCGCGCTGATCACGGCACTCGACCCGGCGATCTCGGTCAGCAGCGTGCGAAAACCGGTGGCCACGTCGTCGCGCTGCGCCGGGTCGGCGACGCGGCCGCGCCACAGGGCGTGCGCCACGAGTACGGTTCCGCCCGGGCGGGCCAGGCGCAGGCCGTGTTCAACGTATTCGATGACCGACTGCGGGTCGGCGTCAACGAACACAATGTCGTAAGAATTCTCGTTCATGCGGGGCAGCACCTCACCGGCCTTGCCTGTGATCAGGCGAACCCGGTTGGCCGGAATCTTCGCCTCGGCGAAATTGGCTTTGGCGTGCTGTAGATGATCAACTTCGGTATCGATCGAGGTCAGGGTAGCGCCGGGCGCGCCGGTGAGCAGCCAGATCCCCGACACTCCGGCCCCGGTACCGACCTCGAGGATACTGCGGGCCCCGGTGGCGGCGGCGATCACGGCGGACTGTGCGCCCACCGAGGGGGCAATCGCGTCGATCCCGAGTTCGAGGGATTGTTGACGCGCGCGCGCGATGGCTTCGGATTCGACGACACAGTCGTCGGAGAACTTCCAGTTCAATTCAATGTCAGACACAAATAACTCCAGTAGATGATTAGCTCAAGACTAGGGCCGAGGTGGACTGGTCCATGGATGCCCCGCCGGGCAGATATTCTAGGGACATGTTTGGGCTGACGTTCGAAAAGATTCTGCTGATCGGGATCATCGCTGTCTTCTTGCTTGGCCCAGACAAGTTGCCGCACTACGCCGCCCAGCTTGCTCGCCTGGTACGCCAGCTGCGCGACATGGCCAATGGTGCCAAAGATCGCATGCGCGACGAGATGGGTCCGGAGTTCGACGATCTGGACTGGAAAAAACTCGACCCACGCCAGTACGATCCCCGCCGCATCATCCGAGAAGCCCTCGCCGATGAAGACCCGGTCAAGGAGCAATCCGCGTCAATTTCCCGGGCCGAGCCGAACCCCGACGGCGCCTATTTGAAACGCAAACGTGCCAGGGAAGCCGCCCTGGCCGCGCTCGAGCCGGCCCCGTTCGACTCTGAGGCGACGTAACGCTCCAAGGAGAACCGATGAGCGAGTTGAAGCAGCCCAAGCGAGTAAAAAAGTCCATCTACGAGACCGAACTCGCCCGGCTGCAGGCCGAACTGGTCACGATGCAGCAGTGGGTGAAGGCATCCGGTGCCCGCATCGTGGTGATCTTCGAGGGCCGCGATGCTGCCGGCAAGGGTTCGGCGATCAAGCGCATCACCGAATATCTCAACCCCCGGGTGGCGCGCATCGTCGCGCTGCCGATGCCGACCGAGCGCCAGCGCGGCCAGTGGTATTTTCAGCGCTACATCGAGCACCTGCCCTCGACCGGAGAGATCGTGCTGATGGACCGCTCCTGGTACAACCGGGCTGGCGTCGAGCGGGTGATGGGCTACTGCACTTCCGATGAATACCGTCGGTTTCTACACCAGGCACCCCTGTTCGAACGGATGCTGGTCGAAGACGGAATTTTGCTGGTCAAGTACTGGTTCTCGGTGTCTGACCTGGAGCAGGAACGACGGTTTCGCTCCCGGCTGAAGGACCCGATGCGGCGTTGGAAGCTCTCCGAAACGGATGTGCTGTCGATCACCCAGTGGGTCGAGTATTCCAAGGCGAAGGATGAGATGTTCGTGCACACCGACATCGCCGAAGCGCCCTGGTGGGTGGTTGAGAGCGAGGACAAGCGGGCCAGCCGGTTGAACGTGATCAGCCATCTGCTCTCGCTCGTGCCGTACGAGAAAACGGACCCGCCGAAGGTGCACATTCCGCCCAGGCCGCCGGCTTCGGACTATGAACGGCCGCCGCGGGAGGAGAACCACCAGGTTCCCGACCATGCCGCGACGCTGGTGAAGCCGAAGGAATAAGGATTCCCGGGCGGTTTCACCGGGCCGGCTAGCGCGGTGTGAGGCCCAGGCTGAGGCCGGCCAGTCCGCGGGCCCGCGTCTTCATGCGGTGCGCGAGCTCCAGAATGGCGCGAGCGGCCGGGTCGTCGGGCGCGCCGAGCACGACCGGGAGCCCGGCATCACCGCCGCTGCGCAGGGCCAGGCTCAGCGGAACCTGCGCTAGCACCGGCACCGGCGCGGGCTGCCCGACGGAGAGGCGCCTGGCGACCTCGTCACCGCCGCCCGAACCGAACAGCTCGAGCAAGCTGCCGTCGGGCTGCACCATCGCCGACATGTTCTCGATCACGCCGTAGACGCTCTGCCCGGTCTGGCGGGCCACGACGCCGCTGCGTTCGGCCACATCGGCCGCTGCGGACTGCGGCGTGGTCACGACGATGACCTCGGCGTGGGGGAGCAGCTGGCCGACCGTGATGGCGACGTCGCCGGTGCCCGGTGGCAGGTCGAGCAGCAGCACGTCGAGGTCGCCGAAGTACACATCGGTGAGAAACTGCTTGATCGTGCGGTGCAGCATCGGTCCGCGCCAGGCGACCGCGGCCGACGCGTCGTCGATGAACATGCCGATCGAGATGACCTTCACGTCGTGCGCGATCGGCGGCAAAATCATGTCGCCGACCTGGGTTGGTTTGACCGCGAGGCCGTCGTGCACCAGGCCGAGCAGGCCGGGAATGCTGAAGCCGTGCACGTCGGCGTCGACGATTCCCACTCGCAGGCCTTCGCCGGCCAGCGCCACGGCCAGGTTCGCGGTGACGGTGGACTTGCCGACGCCGCCCTTGCCGCTCGTGATCGCGTAAACGCGGGTGAGCGACTCCGGGCCGAACTGCACACTGCGTGCCACCTGGCCGCCGCGCAGCTTCTCAGTCAGCGCGGTGCGTTGCTCGCGGGTCATGATCGCCACCTCGACGCTCGCGCGCCCCGGCCCGGACACCGACTCGGCGGCGGCGAGAACATCGCTCTCGATGCGCTGGGCGGCCGGACAACCGGCAATGGTCAAACGGATGCCGACGCTCACCTGACCGTCATCACTCACGCTCACCCCGGACACCATGTCGAGGTCGGTGATGGGCTTGCGAATCTCGGGGTCGGTCACCCGGGCTAGGGCGGTGAAGACGCGGGAGCGGATGCTGTCGGGCTCTGGAGTCAGAGGGGCCGGAGGAAAAGGTGCAGAAGTCATGCGGTGGGGCGGCTTTCGTCGGCGCTGTCTGGGGCTGCTCGTTCGTCGCTGCGCTCATCACTGCGCTCATCCAGATGCTCGAGCAACGCACGCAGTTCCGCGCGGATGAAGTCTTTCGAGGCCATGTCCTTGATGGCGATGCGCAGCGCTACGACCTCACGGGCGAGATATTCGGTGTCAGCGAGGGTGCGTTCTGACCGCTGGCGGTCCTGCTCGAACTGCACCCGGTCACGGTCGTCCTGACGGTTCTGCGCGAGCAGAATCATCGGCGCGGCATACGAGGCCTGCATCGAGAGCACGAGGGTCAGGGCGATGAAGCCGAGCGCGACGGAGTCGAATCGCCAGGCAACCGGGGCGAGCGTGTTCCAGGAGATCCAGGCGACGGCGAACAGGGTGAGTCCGAGCAAAAACCAGGGGGTTCCCATACCGCGGGCGATGGCCTCGGTGAACCGGCCGAACCGGTCCCGGCTGTGGCCGCCGTTGCGCCCGAGACCCACGAGGTTGCCGGTTCGCAGCCCCTTGGGCGCATCGAGGCGCAGGTCGGCGCGATTATTGCGGGCCACGAGTCGTCCTTTGCGCTCCAGGGAGCGGGATGCTGCCGGTTCTCAGCTCGCTGCGGGCGGCGGCGCGGCGACGCACATCATCATTGCCGTCGTGGCTGCGCCAGTCGTCGGGCAGCAGGTAGTCGAGCACGTCATCAATCGTCACCACCCCGACCAGTCGGTAATTCTCATCGACCACGGGCACCGACACAAGGTCGTAGCTTGCCAAAATACGGCTGACTTCGGCGGCCGACGTGTCGGCGGTCACCGGATCCAGACCCGCGTCGAGCAGCGTGCCGAGCCGCTCGTGGGGCGGGTAGCGCAGCATCCGCTGAAAATGCACCATGCCCAGAAAACGACCGGTGGGAGCTTCGTAGGGGGGCAGGGTCACGCAGATCGCCGCACCGAGTGCCGGGGCAAGATCATGACGACGGATGCGCGCGAGCCCCTCGGCGACGGTGGCATCGGCCGAGACGATGATCGGCTCGGTCGTCATGAGGCCGCCGGCCGTGTCGGGAGCGTAGGAGAGCAGAAACCGCACGTCTTCGGCTTCTTCGGGCTCCATTAGGTCGAGCAGCTGCTCGCCGCGCTCCTCGGGCAGCTGGGCGATGAGGTCGGCCGCATCGTCGGGCTGCATCTGATCGAGCACATCGGCGGCGCGGGCGTCGCCGAGGCTGGTCAGAATGCCGACCTGATCGGTCTCTGGCATCTCCTCGAGCACGTCGGCGAGGCGATCGTCGGGCAGCTCGCCGGCCACCTCGAACATGCGCTCACGCGGCAGGTCGAGCAGAGTATTGGCGAGGTCGGCCGGTTTCAAATCGGAATAGGTCGCGATGAGGTGTTCGGCGGACTGCGCCTGGCCTTCGGTCGCTTTCTCGCGCACCTCTGCCCAGGTTGCAAAGGTCGTGACGCCCTTGACGAAGGGGGAGGCGCTGGTCTTGGGGCGACGCACGAACAGCTGGCTGATCGCCCAGTCGGCCTCCGTGCCCTCCTTGATCGCGACGTCTTCAATGGTGGCGTCGCCCGAGCCGTCGGTGAAGAGCACCTTGCGGCCGAGGAGTTCAGCGATGACGCGCACCTCGCCGCCGCGCTGCTCATAGCGGCGAACATTGATGAGGCCGGTCGTGATGATCTGGCCGCTGCCGATGCTGGTGACCCGGTTGATCGACACGAAGACGCGTCGTTTACCGGGGATCTCCACGATCAGGCCGACGACGCTGGGCGGGTCGTTTTTTCGATACACCACGAGAACATCGCGCACCTTGCCCACGCGGTCGCCCGCGGGGTCGAAAACGGTGCACCCGGCCAGTCGGGCGACAAAAACTCTGGTGGCACTCACAATATAAATGTAGGCCACTGGCCCGACATTGGTGGCCCGGCACGACTTCCCGTGTCGGCCACCAGCCCGACGATGGTGACCAGGCACGAATTGCTGGCACGGAATAGGGTTGCGCTCATGACCGTTTGCGAACTTGCCCATGATTCCCGACAAAAGTTCACTGCGCGGTGCTCGGCCGGGCCCGCTTTCCGGGCGCAGGGCGAACGTTGAGCTTTCCGGCGAAGGACGGTATTCCGCCGGCGAGGCGAGCCGTGCAATTGATCTGGAGCGGAGTGGCACCCGACTACGGCAAAGTCAAATACAGCGCCGCCGCCGGCCGGGCGCTCACCGGTCTCCTGAACGCAGCGCACGACATCCTCGCCTATCGGCAATTATCGGTCAAGGCCGAATCAATCCACCTGGTCTCCGGCGACCGGATGAGCTACCTGAAATTTGCGGTCGCAACCGATCGCACCGCAGACAATGCCGTCTCGCTGTCCCACCTCCTGGCGGTCAACGCTGAGGAGGCACGGGGTCTCGGCGACCTGATCGGCGGGAACCCGCCGTTTCGCTCGCTCCGAATCGTCATCCTCTCTTTGGAGGGCGACTTCGCCATCAACCGGCTCGACCTGGACCCCGAAAGCCCGGGCGGTGTCTCGTGGTACGGCCCGTTCGACCGCGAGCTCTTCAAGGACATTGCTCTGGGCTTTGCGCTCTTCGTCACCCACATGGTGGCCAATGTCTTTGACGACGACGACGGTGCGGAGACGTTCGCCGAGTCCATTGAATGGATTACCTGAGGTGGCACGATCGGGCATGTCAACAGGTCTGCGTGAAAGAATATCGAAATGAGCAACCAGAGTCTGTTTCCCCGGCGTCGCCCAGTTTTGCCTCCCGTGTTGCCGCGCGGAGAGGTACTCGCGACGTACAACACCTACGCCGATGCGCAGAGTGCGGTCGACACGCTCGCCAAGGCGGACTTTCCGGTGAAGCAGCTGGCGATTGTCGGCAACGACCTCAAGAGTGTCGAGCGAGTGACCGGCAAACTCACCTACGGCCGGGTCGCGCTCGCTGGCGCGGCATCCGGTGCCTGGTTGGGAATCTTCTTCGGGATTCTGTTCTTTTTGTTCTCGCCGACCGGATCGAGCCTACCGTTCGTCTTCGCCGCCCTGATCATGGGTGCCGGATTCGGCATGCTGCTCGGCATTGCGAGCTACGCGATCAACCGCCGCCGCCGCGACTTCACCTCGACCATGCAGGTCATCGCGACCAACTACCAGATCATCGTCGACGTCGAACTGGTCAACCGGGCCCGCAACCTGCTCTCGGGATTCCGCGAGGCCGAGCCAACAGCGCCTGCTGCGCCCCCGGTAGATCCTCCAATCCCCTCCGAATAGTCACGCGAGAGCGCAAAAAGTGCCCGATTGGGACTCCCAATCGGGCACTTTTTGCGCTCTCGCGAACCTGTTTAGCTTTGCTTCGCGGCGATCCAGGCTTCAACTTCATTCGCGGTGCGGGGAATAGCGGCGGAGAGGTTTTCGGCTCCGGTGGCGGTCACCAGGATGTCGTCTTCGATGCGCACGCCGATGCCGCGGAATTCGGCCGGCACCGTGAGGTCGTCGGGCTGAAAGTACAGGCCGGGTTCGATCGTGAAGACCATGCCCGGTTCGAGCACGCCGTCCATATACATGTCGCGGCGTGCCTGCGCGCAGTCGTGCACGTCGATGCCGAGGTGGTGGCTGGTGCCGTGCACCATGTAACGGCGGTGTTGGCCGTTGTCCGGAAGAAGTGCCTCCTCCGCGGTGACCGGGAGCATTCCCCACTCCGCGGTGCGCCTCGCGATGACCTGCATCGCGGCGGCGTGCACGTCGCGAAAGATGGCACCGGGGCGAACGACGGCAAGGGCGGCATCCGCTGCCTCGCGCACGGTTTCGTAGACCTGGCGCTGGATGTCGCTGTAGACGCCATTCACCGGGAGGGTGCGGGTAATGTCGGCGGTGTAGTAGCTGTCGAGTTCGACGCCGGCGTCGATGAGAATGAGGTCACCGGCGGCGACAACGCCGTCATTGCGGGTCCAGTGCAGAATGCAGGCGTGCGGGCCCGAAGCGGCGATGGTGTCGTAGCCGACCGTGTTGCCGTCGCTGCGGGCGCGGGTGTTGAACACACCCTCGACAAGGCGTTCGCCGCGGGCGTGCTGGCTGGAGCGGGGGAGGTCGGCGATGACGTCGTCGAATCCGCGGGCGGTGGCGGCGACAGCGAGGCGCATTTGCGCGATCTCCCAGGCGTCCTTGACGAGGCGCAGTTCGGACAGATCCCGGGCCAGGCCAGCGTCGGGCTCATGCTCGGCATTGATCTCGATGCTGAACGGAGAGTCGGTGGCGTTGCTGCTGAGCACCCGCTCGGCGGCGAAACGCAGGCGGGCCTCGTCGACCTGCTCGGTGAAGGTCGGGTCGGCTTCACGCAACACGAGGGTTTCGCTGTCGACCGCCTTCAGCACTGCGGCGAGGTCGGCGATGCCGCGCACCGTAACGGCGAGGTCGCTGGCGACCTGGGCGACGGATGGACGCGGTCCGATCCAGAATTCGCCGATGTCGGGGTTGGCGTAGAACTCGTCGGAGTCGCGGCCGGCCCGCTCGCGAAAGTACAGGGTCGCGTCGTGGCCGACAGCGGCCGCTGGTTCCAGCACGAGCACAGCACCGGGTTCGCTGTCGCTGCCCCAGCCTGTGAGGTGGGCGAAGGCCGAGTGGGCGCGGAAGGCGTAGTCAGTGTCGTTGGAGCGCTGCTTGAGGCGGCCGGCCGGAATGATCAGTCGCTGGCCCGGGTACTGCGCGGATAGCCGGGCGCGACGTGCGGCGGCGAACGGTGCCTGCTCGCGAGCTGGCGGCAGAACGTCGGTGCGTTCGGCCCATCCGCTCGCGATGAAAGCTTTGAAGCCGGTAGACCCGGGAGTGGTCGAACGGTTCTCGTTCGAACGCGCGGCAGGAATAAGTGCGGGAGCAGTAGTATCAGCCATTCCCCCATTCTCACACCGCACTCTGGGCGGCGCCCGATCGGGTGCTGCAGATGCTGCGACGAGCGGATGCTGCGCGGCTGTCCGAAACTAACTGGCCGGCGTCAGCGTCGCCACGATCGGTCGGTGATCGCTTCCGGCCTCGTCCAGTGACTCGATCACCTGCAGGTCCAAGACCCGCCAGTTCGGGGTGGCCATCACGTGATCGATCGGGCTGCCGAGCAGCGCGGGCATCGCGGTCGGCCACGTGCCGACGGATGCCGCACCGACCGACAGGGCAGCATCCGAGCAGTTGCCGAGAACCGAGCCGCCGACGCTCGCGCGCCCCGCCATGTGGTCGAGCGTGGAATTGAAGTCGCCCGCCATGATCACGTCGTCGCCCAGGCACTGGGTGGCGAGCCAGTCGAGATCGCTGCGCCAGTTCGACATCTCATACTGAATCGGTGCAACGGCATGCACCGCCACAATGGTCGGGCCGGTCCCGTCGACCGGTTCGGCCACCACGGTCGGCAGCACGTTGGTGTTGCCGGGCGGCCCGGATCCGGCCGCGTTGGTGACCGTGTAGTCGCCCAGGTCGGGGCTGATCAGCACGGTGGTGGAGCGGGCCTTGGAGACCAGATCGAAGGCCAGGGTGTGCACCCACATTGGGCGGCCGGCGTCGCGCATTGCTTCGGCGATTAGAATGCCGGTTTCTTCCGTCGTTTCGGGCAGGGTCACGACGTCGGCGTTTTGGGCCAGCGCTTGCGCGGCGATGACCGCGGCGCCGGGAGCGTCTCCGAGCGTGTTCCAACTGAGTACGGTGACGGAGTCGGCATCCGCTTCGGCGCCGAGCTGACCGTGGGTGGGCGAAACCGTGGTCGTGAAACCGCGGGAGGCCAGAATGCCGACGTTGGCGATACCGAACAGGGCGAGCAGCACCATGGCCATTCCCAATGTTCGACGCAGCGGGCGCATAAACCGTAGTACCCCGAGCAGGACGAGCCCGACGACCGCGCCGATGACGGCCACGGCGCGAAAGGACACCAGATGGGCGACGACCCAGCTGTTGTGCAGGCCGAACGCCTGCGGCCAGGTCACCACCAGCAGGATGACGGCGGCACCGATCAGAATCAGTGCCCGAAGGAGTCTGGAGAACATTGTTCTGAACCCTAGATCAGTATTCTGGGGAATCCCCAGTGCCGGGTCAGCAATGAACGGGCGCAGGTGTCCAACTAGCATGGGAGCATGGCAGTCGCGCGGCAATTTCGGGGTCCGATCGACCTTCACGCACACTCGAGCGTGTCGGACGGCACCGAGACTCCGGCGGAGCTCGTGCACGCCGCAGCCGTGGCGGGGCTCGGCACGATCGCCCTCACCGACCACGATTCGACGGTCGGCTGGGCCGAGGCTTCCGCGGCCGCACGCACCGAGCACCTGACACTTATTCCGGGAATGGAATTCAGCACCCGCGTGCGGTACGCCAGTGTGCACCTTTTGGCATATCTTTTTGACCCTGACGATTCGGCGCTGCTGGCGGAGATGACCCGCGTGCGCGCAGCCCGGCTCAGCCGGGCCGAGCAGATGGTCGCCCGCATCGGCGCGGACTACGACCTGAGCTGGGACGATGTGCTCGCCCAGACCACCCCTGAGGCCACGGTCGGCCGGCCACATATCGCCGATGCCCTCGTGGCCCGCGGGCACGCCCTCAATCGCAGCGCGGCCTTCGCCGACATTCTGCACTGGAAGGCCGGCTACTTTCAGCCGCACTACGCTCCCGATCCGGTGCGAGCGATCGAGCTCGTGCGCGCCGCCGGGGGAGTGCCGGTTATCGCCCACCCCGCCACCCGTGGCATCGGCGACGTCGTCGCTGAATCCAGCTTGAAGACGATGGTTGAGGCCGGACTGTTCGGGCTTGAACTGGAGCATCGCGAGAATAATCCGGAACCCACCAAACGGCTGTACGAGCTCGCCGCCAAATTCGGGCTGTCCGTCACCGGTTCGAGCGACTATCACGGCACCGGCAAGCCCAACCTGCTCGGCGAGAACACCACCGCCCCCGACGTTCTCGACCGCATCATCGCCGAGGGCCGCGGCGCGGCTCCGGTTTACGGTTGATCCCCTGAAGCGGATGCCGCAGCATTGAACGCAAACGCGCCCGACCCCCAAGGCTGCCGAAGCCGAAGCGAGGGCAGCCCGGGTGCCGGGCGCGATCGGTGCTGAGCAGCTATTAGATCGCGCTGCCGGTCTGCGGTGAGCGACGACGGGTGCGGCTGCGACGCAGCGGGGCGTTGTTGCCGTCGTGGTGCTCGGCTCCGCCGCCATCGTGCGTGCCGGCGGCCGGAGTTGCCGCCGGGGCGTCCGGGTTCGTGCTGGAGCCGACGCGGGTGCGTGACCGGGCGGGGCGACTGGCGTCGTCGGCAACCGGACTCGTCGCTGACCGGTCAGAACCGGTGCGCGCAGAGTCACCACGGCCGGAGCCACGACCGCCCTCGGAGCGCCCGCTCTCCGAGCGACCAGAGCGTGCCGCGCCGGATCGGCTGCCCGCTCCGGCGGAACGCGACCCGCCGGTACGTCCGGCCCCGCCGGTGCGAGCGTCACCCGCGGTGACCTCCTTCACCGGGGTGGCGCGCAGGCGGCCCTTGGAGCCGGCTGGAATGTTCAGGTCGGTGTAGAGGTGCGGTGACGAGGAGTAGGTTTCCATCGGTTCCGGCTGGCCGAAGTCCAGGGCCTTGTTGATGAGCGACCACTTGTGCAGGTCGTCCCAGTCGACGAAGGTCACGGCGATTCCGGTCTTGCCGGCGCGACCCGTGCGGCCGACGCGGTGCAGGTACGCCTTCTCGTCTTCGGGGATGGTGTGGTTGATCACGTGGGTGACGTCTTCCACGTCGATGCCGCGAGCGGCGACATCCGTTGCGATCAGAATCTCTTTCTTGCCGCTCTTGAAGCTGGCCATGGCGCGTTCGCGCTGTTCCTGGTTCAGGTCGCCGTGCACGGCGGTGGCGTTGAAGCCACGGTCGCCGAGTTCTTCGACGAGCTTCGCGGCGGCACGCTTGGTGCGGGTGAAGATGATGGTCTTGCCACGGCCCTCAGCCATGAGGATGCGGCCGATGACCTCATCCTTGTCCATATTGTGCGCGCGGTAGACCAGGTGTTCGATGTTGGCCTGCATGAGGCCTTCGTCGGGGTCGGTCGCGCGAATATGAATCGGGCGGTTCATGAAGCGGCGGGCCAGGGCAACGATCGGTCCGGGCATCGTCGCCGAGAACAGCATGGTGTGGCGGGTCGCCGGGGTCTGCGCGAACAGCTTCTCGATGTCGGAGAGAAAACCGAGGTCGAGCATCTTGTCTGCTTCGTCGAGCACCATTTCGCGCACGTTGGCGAGAGTGAGCAGGCGCTGGCCGGCAAGGTCGAGCAGACGGCCGGGAGTTCCGACGACAATCTGAGCGCCGGCCTTGAGTTGTTCGATCTGGCCCTCGTAGGCCTTGCCACCGTAAATGGAGACGATCTTGGTGTTGCGGCCCGTCGCGGCGAGCTCGAGGTCTTCGGAGACCTGCACGCACAGTTCGCGCGTCGGAACGACGATGAGCGCCTGCACGCCGGGCTCCGGGTCGAGTCCGAGGCGCTGAATCACCGGAAGCCCGAAGCCGAAGGTCTTTCCGGTGCCGGTCTTGGCCTGGCCGATGATGTCCTGGCCGGCGAGAGCGAGCGGGATGGTCTGGGTTTGAATGGGGAACGGTTCGAGGATGCCCTTGGCAGCAAGGGAGTCGACCATGTCCTGGTCAATATTAAGTTCGGAGAAAGTCACGAATGTATGCCTGTCATTAACTGGAAGCGAAGTGCGCCCGTTTTTGCGTCTCGGGCAGCGGTCGCCGATCCTTGTCGGCGACGTAATTCCACCTTACTGCCCCGTCTGGACAGCGGCCACAGGCGCGCTGTTCTAAGCTAAGCCCGTGGTCACGTGGTTCGGTCGGCGCCCGCAGCGCAATGAAGCTCCGAGGCTTTCGGCCCGCGGGGCACCCCGGCCAACCGAAAAAGTAGACATCAGTTCGCTCGCGCCGGGCGTGCAGCATTTTCTTGGTCAGGCCGCGTATCGCGAGCTCGGCGAATTCGAAAGCCTGGCCCGTGCGGTGGCGACCGCACCGAACCTCGCCGTGAAAGAAGGCCTTAGCGCCGCTGCCGGTCGGGCGCTTAGCAAGCACCACGGACTGATCACCGAGATTCGTCGCCGCGGCCACGAGCCGGCCGTTGAGATGGCCCCGTTCGTCGTGAGCCTCGATGCGTTCCGCGCGAAGACCGCCGGTGTCAACTGGCACGAATTACTGCTGAGCTGCTACCTCGTCGGTGGCTTGCTCGATGACTTCTTCATTCGGCTGTCCGACGGCCTGCCGCGGGATATCGGGCCTCGCGTCGCGCAATTGCTCGGCGAGGATTCCGGTACCGACGTGCTCGTTCACGAGCTCCAGACCGCGATCGAAAACGACCAGGCGCTCGGCTCACAGCTGGCGATGTGGGGCCGTCGGCTCGTCGGTGACACCCTGCTCGTGGCACGGTCGGCCATGCCGGCGACGGATCCCACTAGCGATCGCGCGGGCAGCAATGAGTCACGCATCGAACCGGTCTTCACCGAACTCATCGCGGCGCACACCCGCCGCATGGACGGCCTCGGCCTCACGGCTTAAGAATGTGAGACTAGGCCGTGCCGGTTTTGGCCAGGGCCTGCAGCATCCGCTGATCGGCATGAATGCGTCGCCGGCTGATCATAAGATTCAGCACAACGGATGCAGCGACGGCGGCACCGAGAGACACCCACCAGATCCACCCCCCGGCCCAATTCCAGCCGAGCCAGGTCAGCCCGACCCAGACCAAGGATGCCGCGGCCGCTCCGATCGCGGGGACCAGCACCGAGCCCTGGGTTGAGCGTCCGGGCAGGAAGTACCGTGCGCCGAGGCCGATGAGCGTGCCGAACAGCGCGACGAACAACAGCTCCATGGCGTTTTAGGCGACGAAGCCGACGCGGCGCGATTCTTCGCTGCCGAGTTCGACGTAGGCGAGCCCCACGGTCGGAACGATGTAGACGCGACCCTTGCTGTCGCTGAGCTTCAGATAGCCGGTCTGACCGGAGAGGGCCGCCGCAACGGTCTCCTCAATCTCGGTCGCTGGCTGCGAAGTCTCAAAACCGATCTCACGGGGAGAGTTGAAAATACCAATGCGAATATCCACCGAACTGCCTTTCGTAGCCTTGCGCCCAGATTACGACAGAACGCGCCCTCGCCCTGACCGATTTCACTGTCGGCGCAACCCGTTACCGTTGAAATGTGACCAACCACGACCTCGACGCCGACCAGCAGGCTGTTCTCGATCTCCCCGACGCGGTGAGCGCCGCCGTTATCGGCGCGCCCGGCTCCGGCAAGACCAGCACGCTCGTTGAACTCGTCGCCGACCGGGTGTTGAACCGGGGGTATTCGCCGAGCGCGGTGCTGGTGTTGGTGCCGACGCGCGCCGGTGCCACCGCGCTGCGCGACCGGATCGCGCTGCGCCTGGCCGTGCCGACCAACGGGCCACTCGCTCGCAGCGCCAACTCCGTGGCCTTTCAGATCGTGCGCTCCGCGGTCGCCCAGGCCGGTGGGCCCACTCCGACCCTGCTCACCGGCGGCGAGCAGGACCAGATTATCGCCGAACTGCTGCAGGGCCACCTGGACGACGAGACGGCCGGAGCGCCGAGCGGCCCGGTCTGGCCAGACACCCTGGGCGCCGACGTACGCCAGTTGCGGGGATTTCGTACCGAACTGCGCGATCTCATGATGCGCGCCGTGGAATATGGCGTCACTCCGGACCAGCTGGAGCGTTTCGGCCTCGGGCGGCCGGAGTGGGTGGCCGCTGCCGAGTTCATTCGCGGTTACGAAGAGGCCAAGGACCAGGCCCGCCCCGGGCAGTATGACTCCACAGAGCTGGCCCGCTATGCCGCGGCGATCGTGGCCGGAGCCGAGGTGGGCCCGGCCGGGGCGGCGACGCTCGGTACCCTGGCCGGACTGCGCCTGATCGTGCTCGACGATGCCCAGGAAGTCACCCAGGCCACGCTCACCCTGCTGGCCCAGTTTCAGGCGCGCGGGGTCGCGATCATCGCCGTCGGCGACCCGGATATCAGCACCGGATCATTCCACGGTGCGCATCCGGATGCCCTCGGTCGCCTCGGTCAGTACCTCGGCTTGGGCCCGGTCGGGGCGCCGGTGGGGTCATCGGCCGGCCACGCGGCGGCTTCGCCGTCCGGCGGGATCGCACCGCCGATCGTACTCGGCACCGTCTACCGACACGGCGCGGGCATCCGTCAGGTGATTCAGCAGATCACGAGTCGCATCGGCGCGGCTGCGGCCGGCACCCAGCGTGCGGCGGGCAGCGTGCAGGCCGAACCCGACGCGGTGAGCGAGATTGCTGTCGACGGCTCCGATGATCCTGCGCTCTCGGCTCCGAGTGCCGTGACTGCGCCCGAGACGCTGACCACGCCGGACGCCGTCCCCGAACCGTCCGTGCACACCGTCATCGCGACCAGCCCGGCCGACCAGCTCGCGGTGATCGCTCGGCTGCTGCGCGAACGCCACGTGATCGACGAAACTCCGTGGTCGCGCATGGCCGTGATCGTGCGCACCGGTTCACTCGTTCCCTCGATCTCCAAGGGGCTCGCCGCGCTCGAAGTGCCGACCCAGGTGTCCACGGCGAGCACGGCCCTCCGCGACGAGTACGCGGTGAAAGCCTTCATTCTCGCCCTGGAGGTCACCCTCGGCCGCAAACCGCTCGACCCCGAGGCCGCAATCGAGTTGCTGCGCGGTCCGCTCGGCGGCCTCGACCCGATTACCCTGCGTCGGCTGCGCGCCGCGTTGCGTCAACAGGAGCTGGCCACCGACACCCCCACCCCGCGCAGCGCCGATGAACTCCTTGTCGCCGCCCTGCACGACCCTGAGCTGCTCGCCACCATCGACAACCGCACCGCCCGCCGTGCGGCCGGTTGCGGAGCGAGCCTGCGCCAGGCCGCCATCGAGTACGCGGCCGGCGCGACCATCGAAGAGCTGCTCTGGGGCCTCTGGCAGCGCAGCGGTCTCGACCGTGATTGGAAGGAGCAATCCACCGGCACCGGAATCGTCGCCGACGAGGCCAACCACAACCTCGATGCTGTCGTCGCTCTGTTCTCCGCGGCCCAGCGTTACGTCGAACGAACCCCGTCGGCCCCGCCGGTTTTGTTCCTCGAACACCTCGTCGACACCGACGTGCCCGAAGACACCCTGGCGCCGCGCGCCGTCGGCGCGGCCGTCACCGTGTCCACGCCGAGCGGCACCATCGGGCGCGACTTCGACATCGTCGTGCTGGCCGGTGTGCAGGCCAACGTCTGGCCCGACCTGCGCATTCGCGGCTCCCTGCTCGGCGCCGGCGACCTCGCCCTCATCGCCTCCGGGCAAGACGCATCCGGTACCGACGCCCGCACCGCGGTGCTGCACGACGAACTGCGCATGTTCGCTCAGGCGGCCAGCCGGGCCACGACCGAACTACTCGTCACCGCCGTCAATAACGAAGAGAACGAACCATCGGTGTTCTTTCGCCTGTTGCCGCAGCCTGCTCCCGCTCTGGGCGCCGACGACCCCGCCCACTACCCCGTGTCGCTTCGCGGTCTGACCGGAAGGCTGAGGCGCGACCTGACCCGCGCCATCCACTCGCCGGGTCGGGTCGACTCCGCCACCCGGGCAGCGGATGCCGCAGCCACGCTCGCCCGGCTCGCCGACGAAAACGTGCCAGGTGCCTCGCCCGACGAATGGTACGGCCTGGCCGACCCGAGCACCGTGCGCCCACTCAACGACCCGGAGGCCGGCGACCAACCGGTGCGGGTATCGCCGTCGCGCATGGCAGCCTTTGAAACCTGCCCGCTGCACTGGCTGATCGGTCAGGTCGGTGGCGGCGATTCCAACACCGCAGCCAACCTCGGCACGATCATCCACAAGGTCATGGAAGACGCCACCGATCGGCGCCCAGAAGCCCTGTGGCAGGGGGTGGAGGCCCGCTGGAACGAGCTCGACTTCGACGCCGACTGGCAGTCCCGGGTGCAGAAAGTTGCAGCCAGGGAGCTCACCGATCGGCTCGCCTCCTATCTGCTGGATTTCGAGAACGGCGGCGGAGAGCTGTTGAGCGCGGAGGGCACCTTTCAGCTCGAAGTGAGCGGTGCCGTGCTGTCGGGCACCATCGACCGGGTCGAACGCCAGGCCGACGGCCGGGCCGTGATCGTCGACCTCAAAACGGGCAAGGGCGATGCGACGAGCGATACCGGAGTCGCGGAGCATCCGCAGCTCGGCGCCTACCAGCTGGCCTTTCAAGAAGGCGCCATCGACGGTGTGTCCTCGGATATGGCCCTGGCCGGTGCACGATTGGTCATCGTCTCCTCGGGCACCGTCAAGCAGAACTATCGCAATCCCACCCAGCCCGCTTTCACTCCGGAGCAGCTCGAGGCCTTTCGCACCCGCGTCGGTGACGACGCTGCCGGCATGGGCGGCGCCACCTTCATCGCCGAAATCACCTCGCACTGTCTCGACCCCAGATCCCACGGGTCCTGCCGCATCCACGTCATCAAGCAGGTCAGCTCATGAGTCTTCTCAGCACCGCCACCACGGTCTCCGCCCTCGATATCGCGGCGGCGCTCAACATGTTTGCGCCGACGATCGAGCAGCAGGCGGTCATCGAAGCGCCGCTCACGCCGACCCTCGTCGTCGCCGGAGCCGGCAGCGGCAAGACCGAGACCATGGCCAACCGGGTGCTTTGGCTGCTCGCCAACGGCCACGCCCGCCCCGACCAGATTCTCGGACTCACCTTCACCCGCAAAGCCGCCGGCGAGCTCAGTGAGCGCATCAACAAACGCATCAGCGATCTCGAAACGGCCGGCCTCATGCCGATCGCCGCCGCCCCCGACTCCGCCCATGGCACGGTCGCCGAGTCGTCCGACCTGTTCAACACCCCGAGCGTGTCCACCTACAACTCCTTCGCCAGCCGCCTGTTCACCGACAACGCCCTGTTGCTCGGCCGCGAACCCGAGTCGGTGCTGCTGAGCGAAACCAGCGCCTGGCTCCTGGCCCGTCGCGTCGTCATCGACTTCGGCGACGGGCGGCTCGTGCCCTTCGGCAAAAGCCTCGACCTCGTCACCGATGCCGTGCTGCAGCTCAGCCGTGCCCTGGCCGAGAATCCGCCGGCCGTTCACCTTGGTCAGCCCGGAGCTCCCCACGACCTCAGGGCACTGGTCGACAGTTTCGGCTACCTGACCGATTTGCCCTACGGTAATCCGCGCAAGAAGACACCGTACGGGTCGGTCACTGATTCCCTGGCCGCGGTCGCCCCGCTTCCGGTGCTGGCAGAGTTGGCCGCCCGCTACAGCAGCGAGAAGCGTCGCCTAGGACTCATCGAGTTCTCCGATCAAGTAGCCCTGGCACTGCAGGTCTGCCAAAAGGTCGACGCCGTCGTCGACCGCTACCGTGACCAGTACCGCGTGGTGCTCCTCGACGAATACCAGGACACCTCGGTCCTGCAAACCGAGCTGTTGCACACCCTGTTTCGCAACCACCCGGTGATGGCCGTCGGTGATCCCCACCAATCCATCTACGGATGGCGCGGCGCCAGCAGTGCAAACCTGCTCGGCTTCGGCCGAGACTTCAACACCGGAGACTTCAGCCCAGCAGCAGCAGCCCCGACCATGTCGCTGTCCTTCACCTGGCGCAACCCGGCGCTCGTCCTCGACGCTGCCAACGCCCTCGTTGCCCCGCTGAGCGCCGCGCTTCGCGCAAAACCGGGCGGAATCCAGGTCGAAACGCTCAAGGTTCCCGCCGGCACCCGGCCCGGCGCGGTCGACGCGCTCATGGCTGAAACCATCGCTGAGGAGGCCGGAGCCATCGCCGACTGGTTCGCCACCCGTCTGGTCGGCGAACACAGCGGCGCGATGCTGTTTCGGGCCCGCCGCGAGATGGAATACTTCGCCGAGGTACTGCGGGCGCATGGCGTGCGTGCCCACGTGCTCGGACTCGGTGGGTTGCTCTCCACCCCCGAGGTCGCCGACGTTGTGAGCGTGCTGCGCGTGGTGCACGACCCCGCCGCCGGCAGCGAACTCGTGCGTCTGCTCAGCGGTGCCCGCTACCGGGTTGGTGCGCGCGACCTGCAAGCGCTCGCCGACGTGGCGCGCTGGCTGGCCGGGCATGACTGGGCCCAGAAAGCGATCTCGGCCGATCTGCGCGGCAAGCTGCGGGCATCCGTCGCCGGCGATGAGGGCAGTTCACTCGTGGATGCACTCGACTTTCTCGGGTCAGCGCCCGACTCGCACGGCCAGCTCGCCGGGTTCAGCGACCTCGGCCGGGCCCGGGTGCAGTCGGCCGGCCGTCAGCTGGCCTGGCTGCGCTCCCGCGCAGGCCTGCCTCTGCTCGACTTTGTACGCCTGATCGAGCAGGAATTTCGGCTCGACGTCGAGCTGATCGCGAACGAGGCCAACGACCTCGGCCTGGCCAACCTGTATTCCTTCCACGACACTGTCTCGGCCTTTCTCGACAGCGACGAGCAGGGCACACTGGCGAGCTTTCTGCGCTGGCTCAAACGGGCCGAACTACAGGACGATCTCGGCCCGCGCGCTGAACTGTCGGAGCAGGGCACCGTGCAGCTGCTGACCGTTCACGGCGCCAAGGGCCTCGAATGGGATTTCGTCGCCATTCCCAACCTGACCGAGAAGAGCCTGCCCGCCGCCTCTCGCGATACGAGCGGATGGCTGCGGTTCGGCGAACTGCCCTATGCGTTCCGCGGCGACCGGTCCGAGCTGCCCGATCTCGATATCGTCGGCCACGACACCCAGTTCGACTTCGACCTGGCGTTCCAGGCCTATAAGGCCGAGCTGGCCGACCGGCACGACGACGAGGAGCGCCGCCTCATCTACGTCGCGACCACCCGCGCCAAGCGCGAACTGCTGTTGACCGGCTCATTCTGGGGCCCCGGAGTCACCGCTCGCAAGCCCAGCCGTTACCTCACGGAACTCGCCCTGGCCGGGCTGATCGCTAAGATCCCCGACGCGCCCGCCGAGTCTGAGAAACCCGCCTCGGCGTCCAGTGGCACCGAACTGTGGCCGTTCGACCCACTCGGCGGCCGACGGGCGCTGGTCGAGGCTGCCGCAGCGAGGGTGAGCGCGAGCGAAGCGGATGTCCCCACTCGCTGGTCGCACGCCGTCACCCTGCTGCTTACGGAGCGAGCCCTGCGCCTGACCGGCGGCGAGGGTGCCCCGGTTCCCACCCGCATCCCGGCCTCCCGGTTCAAGGACTACGTCGACGATCCAGCCGGTGTCGCGGCGGAGCTGCGCCGCCCGATGCCGCAGCGTCCGTACCGGGCCACTCGGCTCGGCACGCTGTTCCATTCCTGGGTCGAGCGTCGGGCGGGAGGAGCCACCGGCACCGACCGCGTCGATGCCAGCCTGTTTGACCTCGATCTGGCAGACGAAGACCAGGGCACCGGCACACTCGAGCAGCTTGACGTGCCGGAGCAAGAGCAGTTCGCGGTTCTCCAGGCCACCTTCGAACGCTCCGAATGGGCCGAGCGCAAACCCGTCGACGTGGAGATTGAAATTCACCATGTGCTCGCCGGGCAGGTTTTCGTCTGCAAGCTCGACGCCGTCTACCGCACCGAAACCGGCTACCAGGTCGTCGACTGGAAAACCGGGCGGGCACCCAAGAGCGCTGCAGACCTGGAACTCAAGCAGACTCAGCTTGCGCTGTACCGGCTCGCCTACGCCCGCTGGAAGGGAATCGATCCGAGCATCGTCGACGCCGTCTTCTACTTCGTCGCCGACGACACCGTCGTCGCCCCCGAGCGGCTCTACTCGGAGGCTGACCTTTTGGCGGCCTGGTCCGGGGCGATAGCCCCGGTGCTGGAATCGTCAGAATCAGAATCAGAATCGACGGTCAGTCCCGAAAAGTTGTAGCTGTCGGTGTGCATCGCCGCGTGCTGGTCGTAATCGCGGGCGGCGCGCGGCATGTGGTCGAGCATATTCTCCACGTCGCCGACGCTCATGATCGGGCCGGTTTCGGGGGAGAGCGGCTGCTGGGTGTGGCTGTGCACCGTGTCGACCAGGCCGTCGAGCATGGCGACGGCGTCATCGACGATGGACTGGTCGTGGCTGCTGGAGCCGTGCAGCAGCCAGCGGGCCAGTTCCAGCTCGGCATAGAGCATGGCGCGCTGGGTGATGTGCGTGTCGCTGCCCTGGCGGGCGCTGGAATAGGCGTCGATGGCCAGTTCGGCGGCGTCACCGCGCGCGGCGAGTAGCCAGTGCAGGTCGCGCGCCGGGTCGCCGACGGCCAGCCCGGACCAGCCGAGAATCCCCGACACGGCGTCGTCGGTGATCAGAATGGAATCGGCCGACATCGACCCGTGCACCACGGCCGGCGCGAACTGCCACAGGGCCTCGTCGTCGGTGGCCTGCTCCCAGCGGCGCAGCAACGCGGCGGGCAGGTAGCCGGTGCCCGCGGCTCGATCGATCAGGTCGATGGCGTCCTTGCGGCACTGTTCGGCGCTCTGCTGCGGCAGCCCGGCGGTGCCGATGAAGGCGCTCGGCAACGAGTGGATGGCGGCGATCGCGCGCCCGATCGACCCGGCGACGCCCTCATGCCCGGTGAGGGCATCCGCATCAAAACTGTCACCAGCCAGCAGCTCATAGACCACAGCACGGGTGCCCTGAATCGGCGTCTGGCCGACATACTCGGGCACGTCGAACGGCAGCCGGCTGCGATTGCCAGTGGTGAGCGCGCGCAGCGCCACGAGGTCCGCGGACTGCTCGGTTTCGGCCGACTGACTGGTGGGAACGCGAATAATGAGCGCCCGACCGGCCTTGTCGATGACGAGCGCCGAGTCGAAGAGTCCGTGCGCGCCGGCACTGTGCTTGCGGGCGTAGGCCACGTCGAGCCCCGGAACAGCGGAGGTGGCTAACGCGGCTAGAGTGAGTTGAGTTCTGGCCATGCCTACTAGGTTAGATCGACTTGCGGTCTGGCGGTTATTCGCCACGCCTCCACCCACGTTCTTGCAGAGCTCGGAGATATACCATGTCGTTCACTTTCACGACGCGGTTGCCGCTGTCTCGCCAGGCGGTCGACCGTGACCACCTCACCCGCGGCCTGCCGGACCTGTTCGACCAGCTCTGGGCGGATGCCGCCACCCGCGTTCTGCCCGTCTGGCACGGCAAAATTCTGCTCGCGCCGCACGATGCGGCCAGCACCGACCCGGCCAGCATCGACCCGGCCAGCACCGGTGTGCACCTCGCCCTGCTGCCGCCCACGAGTCTGCACAATGCCGGCCTGCGGGTCTACCTCGGCCGGTCTCTGCCCGCCGACCTGCCCGAGACGGCCGGTACCCGCATCGTTGCCGTGCAGCTCGATGATGACGCTGCAGCCCGGCTGGAGCCCGACGAGAGTCGCTGGGTGGGCCTGCGCACCGTTGCGACCGTGCTCGATGACCGTGACGCCGGCCTGTTCACCGAGGCCCTCGGCGTGCTCAACTGGCACGCTTCGCACGGCCACTGCCCGCGCTGCGGCGCCGCCACCCTGGTCGAGGAAGGTGGCTGGGTACGCCGCTGCCCGGTCGACAACAGCCAGGTCTTTCCGCGCACAGACCCGGCCGTCATCGTGCTCATCACCGACTCCGACGACCGCATTCTGCTCGGCTCCAACGCCATGTGGGAGAACAATCGGTACTCGCTCCTGGCCGGATTCGTCGAGCCCGGCGAGGCCCTCGAAACGGCCGTGATCCGCGAAATGTTCGAAGAATCCGGCCTGCGCGTGACCGATCCGGCCTACGTCGGCTCCCAGCCGTGGCCGTTCCCGGCCTCGGTCATGTGTGGCTTCACCGCGCGCCTCGCCGACGACCAGGCGGCCCATGAGCTGCTGCCCGACGGCGCCGAGATTCTCGCGCTGCGCTGGTTCAGCCGAAAAGACCTGCTCGATGCCGGTGAGTGGATGCTGCTGCCCGGCCCGTCCTCCATCGCGCACGCCATGATCGAGCGTTGGCTTGGCGCGCCGTTGCCCGCCGCGACGGAATTGATTCGTCCGTGACGGCCACCGCCGACTCGCTGCTCCACGGCCTCGATGAACAGCAGCGCATTGCCGCCGAAGCGCTGATCGGCCCGGTCTGCATGCTTGCCGGCGCCGGAACCGGCAAGACGCGCGCCATTACCCACCGCATCGCGCTCGGCGTGCTGACCGGCGCCTACGCCCCCAACCGGGTCATGGCGCTGACCTTCACGAGCCGTTCGGCCGCGGAACTGCGCGGGCGCCTGCGTCAGCTCGGCGCCGGGGGAGTGGCTGCGCGCACCTTTCACGCCGCAGCGCTGTCCCAGCTGAACTACTTCTGGCCGCACGTCGTCGGCGGGCAGGCGCCGCGCATCCTCGACGGCAAGGGCCGCATTCTCGGGCACGCCGCCGAGGCTCTGCACCTCAAACTCGACACCGCCACACTGCGCGACCTCGCCGCCGAGGTGGAATGGCGCAAAACCAGCGGCCTGAGCATCGAGCAGTACGCGGCCGGCATAGCCCGCCGCAGCCTGCCGGGCCGACTCGACGTCGATCAGGTCGTCGCCCTGCAGCAGACCTACGAGAAGCTCAAAGACGATCGCAAGCAGATCGACTTCGAAGACGTCCTGCTCGCCATGGCCGGCATGATCGAGACCGAACCCTCCGTGGCCCTGCAGGTGCGCGAGCAGTACCGGTTCTTCGTCGTCGACGAATACCAGGACGTCTCGCCGCTGCAACACGACCTGCTCGCCCTCTGGCTTGGCGACCGCCGCGATCTCTGCGTCGTCGGCGACGCGAGCCAGACCATTTACTCCTTCGCCGGTGCTCGCAGCGACTACCTGCTGGACTTTCCGAAGCACTACGAAGACGCCACCGTGGTGCGGCTCGAACAGAACTATCGCTCGACCGCGCCGATCGTCGCCACCGCGAACCAGCTGATGCGTGGCCGGTCCGGCGCCCTGACCCTGCAGGCTGCCCAGACCGATAGCGGCCCCGACCCAACGGTGCGCGGCTACGCCTCCGACATGGCCGAGGCCCGCGGCGTGGCCGAGCAGATTCTGCAGCTCATCTCGGCTGGCACCAAACCCGAAGACGTGGCCATCTTGTTCCGAGTCAACGTGCAGGCCGCGCTGCTCGAAACGGCTCTGACCGAGGTGGGGGTGAGCTACCAGATTCGCGGTGCCAAACGGTTCTTCGACCTCCCAGAGGTGAAGCAGGCGGTGATGAGCCTGCGGGCGGCATCCGTTTCAATCATTGGGGAACCACTGTTCAAATCGGTCAGTGACGTGCTGCGGTCGCTGGGCTGGAGCCAGACCGCCCCGGAGACCCGCGGCGCCGTGCAGGCGCGGTGGGAATCGCTCAACGCACTGATGGGCCTGGTCGACCAGGCCGCTGCCGGAACCACGTTCCGACAGTTCACCGACGAGCTGATGGAACGTCAGGCCGGCCAGCACGAACCGACGGTGTCGGCCGTGACGCTCGCCACGATGCACTCCGCCAAGGGCCTTGAGTGGGACGCGGTGTACGTGGTCGGCCTGAGCGAGGGCCTGGTGCCGATCAGCTATGCGAGCACGTTCGAGCAGATCGACGAGGAACGCCGGCTGCTCTACGTCGGCATCACCCGCGCCCGGAAGCGACTCGCGCTGAGCTGGTCATCCTCTGGGGCACAGGCGCGGGCAGCTCGCGAACGCTCGCGTTTTCTGGAAGAGCTTGGCAGCCGCACCGCTCGTGCAGCCGGTGTACGGAGCCCGTGACCGCACCGCCCCGCGCGTCCAGGCGCAGTGACCGGGTGAACAACACCGATCGGCCTGTTTCCAGGCGATCCTGAACGAGTCCGGCCACCCGGGCGGCGAGCTCGAAGCTCAGCCGTGGAGTTTCGCTTGGGGCCTCGCGCAGCACGAGCTGACAGGCCATGGCGGGCCAGGACGGATCCGTGTCGACGTGGGCGAGCTCCAGACAGGTCAGGCAGGGTCCGCGGCCGGGTTCGACGAGCGGACCCACCCGCGCGGCGCTGTCGCTGAAGACCACCGGCAGGTGCGGAATGTCGCGGCGCAGCCAATGCCCGTGCCGTTCAGGCGCGAAGACGTACTGGCCGATCAACACGGCCAGCTCGGGGTCGTCTCCCGGAGCAGGCTCCTCGATTCCGAGGTTGGCCAGCAGCGCGCGCAGCCGGGTCGCGGTCGGTCCGTGGCCGTCAACCAGCACGGTGCGGGGCAGCGGGGTTACCGGTGCCGGCGCATCGTCTGGCACGTACAACAGTGCCGGTTCGAGCAGGTCGAGCAGATGCGTCACTTCGACAGCGGATGCCCCGGCGGCCGTTCCGAGCAGCATCGCGCCCGATCGATGCACCCCCGCAGAAAGCGCGGACAGCACAGCCTCATGAGCGGGCGTCAACCCGCCGATCGTGACAATGGCTTGGTCGATGCCGAGCTGCACGCAATTCGGTGTGCGCCACACGAGCGGATACCGCGGATTCAGTCTGAGGGCCATGCCGACATGATGACGCGTCTGGCGGTCGCGCGTAAAAGTTATCCACAGACGGGTGCGGGCCCGCTTGCACCGAATATTGGGATTCGGTGGTCACGCGGCCCGCACCGTCAGATTTCTTCAGTAGCGGATGACGACGCGACCGTCGATCTTGCCGTGCTTCATCTCGTCGAGCACCTCGTTGACCTCGTCGATGCGGCGCTCAGAGACCGTGGGGTGGATCTGGCCGCGCGCGTAGAACTGCAGGGCTTCCTCCATGTCCTGGCGGGTGCCCACGATGGAGCCGCGAATGGTGAGGCCCTTGAGCACGATGTCGAAGATCGGGGCGGGGAAGTCTCCCGGCGGCAGACCGTTGAAGACGATGGTGCCGCCACGGCGGGTCATGCCGATAGCCTGGCCGAATGCGGCCGGGTGTACAGCGGTCACGAGCACGCCGTGCACACCACCGGTGGCTTTTTGAATGGCGGCGACCGGGTCTTCGTCCAGCGCATTGATTACGAGCTCGGCGCCGTGTTTGCGGGCCAGGGCGAGCTTGTCGTCGGCGATATCGACGGCCGCGATGCGCAGCCCCATCGCCTTGGCGTATTGCACGGCGATGTGGCCGAGGCCGCCGATGCCGGAGATGACGACCCACTGGCCCGGGCGGGCCTCGGTCATTTTGAGGCCCTTGTAGACGGTGACGCCGGCGCACAGCACCGGGGCGATCTCGATCGGGTCGGCGCCGTGGGGAATGCGCACGGCGAAGCGGGCGTCGACGAGCATGTACTGCCCGAACGAACCGTCCACGCTGTAGCCGCCGTTCTGCTGCGCTTCGCACAGGGTTTCCCAGCCGGTGCGGCAATACTGGCAGCTGCCGCAGGCGCTCCAGAGCCAGGCGTTACCGACCAGGTCGCCGATTTCGAGGTCCTTGACGCCGTCACCGAGGGCGACGACTTTGCCGACCCCTTCGTGGCCCGGAATGAACGGTGGGCTCGGCTTAACCGGCCAGTCGCCTTCCACAGCGTGCAGATCGGTGTGGCAAACTCCGCTGCTGATCAGTTTGACCAGGGCCTGGCCGGGGCCGGGGGTCGGAACGGGCACTTCGTCAATGGTGAGGCCCTGGCCGAACTCGTGCACGACGGCCGCGTGCATGGTCGTTGGCAGCCGGGTGGATTCGTAGCGCGCCTTGGACTCGTCCGTCGCGCCGGTGGTGGTCTCGGTTATCGTCATTGCCAAACTCCTTCGTTTGGGACATTTCGTCCGTTGAACGACGGTAGATCGGCACAGGTTGCGGCAACGTTGCGCGCCGCTACTCCTCGTGCGGGCGCTCGGCTCCGTCGTCCCGCAGCAGGTCTTCGAGAGCCTGGTCGACGTCGTCGAGCACCGCGGGCCCCCCGCGGGCTGCGCTGGTCAGCCGAATGATCAGCGGCTGGGGATCGTCGATGTCTTCCGAAGTGGGCAACAGGTCGGGGTGCGACCAGAGCGCGTCGCGCGCCTCATTGCCAACGGCATCCGTCACGGCCTGCCACATCGCTGCGGCCTCCCGCAGCCGGCGGGGACGCAATTCGAGACCGACCAGGGTCGCGAAAGCGGACTCCGCCGGACCGCCTGAGGCCCGGCGGCGTTTGACCGTCTCGGCGATGGCATCCGCTTTGGGAAGTCGAATCGTGGCACGAGCGGTGACGACGTCGACCCAGCCCTCGACCAGGGCGAGCATCGTTTCTAGGCGGGACAGAGCAGCAAGCTGCGACTCGGACTTCTGCTGAATGAGCGAACCGTCGACCATCGCCTGGCGCAGGTCTTCGGGGTTGGATGGGTCGAAACTTCCGGCCAGGTCTTCGAGCCGGCTGGAGTCGATGCTGATGCCGCGTGCATAGGCGGTGACCGCGCTGGTCAGGTGCAGGCGCAGCCAGCGGGCGTGGCGGAACAGTCGCGCGTGGGCGATCTCGCGCACGGCGAGGTAGATCTGCACCTGGTCGGCCGGAACGTCGATGCCGGCTCCGAAGTCGGCAACGTTCTGGGGGAGCAGGGCGGCCTGCTGCTCACCGAGCAGCGGAATGCCGACATCGCCGCCGCTGACGACCTCGCTCGCCAGCTGGCCGACGACCTGGCCGAGTTGCATGGCGAACAGGGTGCCGCCGATGCTGCGCACGAGCTGGCTCGCGTTGGCGACCATGCCCTGCATCTCTTCGGGAACCTGTTCGGCGAAGACCCGGGTGAGGGAGTCGGAGATGCTCGTGGCGACGGGTTCGGCGAGCTGGGTCCAGAGCGGCATGGTCACGGTGACCCATTCGCGGCGGGTCATCAGGCGCGGTTCGACGGTGAGTTCGGCCACGGTAATGACGTCATCGAGCCAGAGGGCCGCAATGTGAAAGGCCTGGCGCAGCTGGGTCTGCTGTTCATCGGTCGCGCTGAGCTGACCGGTGGCTGCTCGCTGTTCACCCTGGGTGAGGGCGATCTTCCAGTCGACGCCGGTGCCCTGGGAGTTCATGGCGCCCTGCAGCTGCTGCATGAGCGCGGCGACGCTGGCCGGGTCGTTGGGCAGACCGGCAGCGCCGGCGAGCTGGCTCGGGTCGATGCCGCTCTTGCCGCTCAGAATGTCGCGCAGCATGTCACGAAACTCGTCGCTGGGTTCGCCGGGATTCTGATTGTTCGGGTTCTGATCGTTCGGGGGTAGGGAGTCGTCGGCCACTTCAGGCCCCTCTCAGTCGCATACTTCTACGCTAGTGCGAGTAGCCCGCTCGGGGCTGGGAAATATCCTAGGCTGAATGGCTTGCTGTGCGCCCGCCGCGAACACGACCCGCAACCTGGCACGAATCAACACTCAAAGGACCACGATGGCGCTCTTCACCAATGCACCGGCACCTCGACGTGCCGGACGCTCTGGCCCGTCCCTCGGTTGGACGGCACTGCTGATCGCCCTCGTCGCCGGAGTGATTCTCGGCATCATGCCGGCGCCCTACGTCATCGAGAAGCCGGGTCCGGTTTTCAACACCCTCGGCACCGCCACCTACGACGACGTCGAAACCGCTCTCATCACCATCCCCGACGAGACCGTCTACCCGACCGGCGGCACCCTCGATCTGCTCACCGTGTCGCTCTTCGGTAACCGGGAAGACCGGCCGAGCTGGCTCGCCGTGGCCGGCGCCTGGCTCGACCCGAGCGAGGCCGTCCTCCCCATTGACCAGGTTTTTCCCGACAATGTCAGCACCGAGCAGCGCGACGCTCGCAGCAGCGCCGACATGATTAATTCCCAACAGGATGCCATCGCCGCCGCACTCACCCACCTCGGCTACGACTACCCCACGACGGTGTCGGTGGTGAGCCTGCCCGACGGTTCTCCGGCCGCGGGCGTGATCGAACCCGACGATGAAGTGACCGCCGTCAATGGGACCCCGGTGGCCAATGTCGCCGAACTGCGCGCGGCCTTGCAGGTCAACGGTGCCGAGACCGCGGCGAGCGTCGACATTGTGCGGGGCGGCCTCGCCCGGATCGTCGAGGTCACCCCGATCGACAACAACGGCACGATCGTGGCCGGCGTCAACGTATCGGTCGCCTACGAATTTCCGTTCGAGGTGCAGATCCAGCTCGACAAGGTCGGCGGCCCGAGCGCCGGCATGATGTTCGCCCTCGGAATCATCGACAAGCTCACTCCCGGCGAGCTGCAGGGCGGCGAGAACGTGGCCGGCACCGGAACCATCGACCAATCCGGCGCGATCGGCCCGATCGGCGGCATCCAGCAGAAGCTCTATGGCGCGCTCGAGAGCGGCGCGACCTGGTTTCTCGCCCCCGCCGAGAATTGCGGCGAGGTAACCGGAAATATCCCCGACGGCCTGACCGTGTTCTCAGTCGCCACCCTCGACGAAGCGCTCGACGCGCTCGACGCGATCAAGACCGGTGCCGACACGAGCGACCTGCCGAGCTGCCCGGCCAGTTGATCCGTGGCGAACGAGCAGTAGTGATGACTCTCTCAGGGCCGCCAAAGTATGATGGTTACAGACCCTGATCCTGCAGCAAATGATCACCCTGTATCTAATAACTGAGCGCAAGAGGCCAATTCGTGACTTCATCATCAGCCGACAACGCCCCACGGCGTAGCCGAGCCCCGCTAGCAATTACCGCAGCCATTATCGCAGGGTTGGTGATCCTGTTCTTTATCTTCGCCGGACTGTATACCGATGTGCTGTGGTTCGACCAGCTGGGGTTCGTCAACGTTCTGACCACCCAGTGGATCGCCGGCACCGTGTTGTTTTTGATCGGCTTCGTCACGATGGCCGTTCCGGTCTGGGTGAGTATTCAGCTGGCCTACCGTCTGCGCCCGGTCTACGCGAAGCTCAACTCACAGCTTGATCGCTACCAGCAGGTCATCGAGCCGCTGCGTCGCCTCGCGATGTATGGCATCCCGGCCCTCCTCGGGCTGTTTGCCGGTGTGGCCGCTGCCACCCGCTGGCAGACCGTGCTCATGTGGCTCAACCGCACCGAAACCGGGCGGGTTGACCCGCAGTTCAACTTCGACATCTCCTTCTATCTGATGGACCTGCCGTTCTATCAGGCCGTGCTCGCCTTCGCATCCGCTGTTGTGCTGATTTCGGCGCTCGTCTCGGTCGCGACCAGCTACCTGTACGGATCCATTCGGGTGTCCGGGCGTGAAGTGCTCATCTCCAAGGCCGCGCGCGTGCAGATCGCCATCACCGCAGCCCTCTATCTGCTGCTGCAGGCCGTGAGTATCTGGTTCGACCAGTACTCCACCCTGACCAACAACAACGCCCTGATCACCGGTGCCGGCTACACCGACGTCAACGCGACCATTCCTGGCCGCGCGATCCTTGCCGGCATTGCCGCCGTCGTCGCCCTGCTCTTCATCCTGACGGCCATCATCGGCCGCTGGCGTCTGCCGGTCATCGGCACCGCGCTGCTTATCGTGTCGAGCCTGCTCATCGGTTCGCTGTACCCGTGGGTCGTGGAGCGCTTCCAGGTGGAGCCGAGCGCGAAGGCACTCGAGGCCGAATATATCGAACGCAATATCGACCTCACCCGGGATGCCTACGGCGTCGCGGACATCGAGGAAATTGCGTACGACGCGAAGACCACCGCCGAGCCGGGCGCGCTGCGCGCCGACGCCGCGACCACTGCCAACATTCGTATTCTTGACCCGGCCCTGGTCAGTGACTCCTTCGGCCAGCTCGAGCAGTTCCGCCAGTACTACCAGTTCCCGGACAACCTCGACGTTGACCGCTACGTGATCGACGGTACTTCGCAGGACACCGTCGTCGCCGTGCGTGACCTGAATATCGACGGCTTGAACACCGGTAACACCTGGGTCAACTCGAAGACCGTTTATACCCACGGCTATGGCATGGTCGCCGCATACGGCAACCAGCGCTCGGTCGACGGCCAGCCGGTGTTCCTGGAATCCGGCATTCCCACCAGTGGTGCGCTCGGCAAGTTCGAACCGCGCATCTACTTTGGTGAGACCTCGCCCGAATACTCCATCGTCGGTGACGAAGAGGGCGCCAACCCGATCGAGCTCGACTATCCGTCGGGTGAAGAGGGCGCTGGCCAGACCTACACGACGTTCTCCGGAGACGGCGGACCGAAACTGGACAATGCGTTCAAAAAGCTGATCTACGCGCTGAAGTTCCAGTCGGAGCAGATCTTCCTCGCCGCCTCGGTCAACGACAAGTCGGAGATTCTCTACGACCGTGACCCGGTCACCCGCGTGCAGAAGGTCGCGCCGTACCTGACGCTCGACTCCGACGCCTACCCCTCGGTCGTTGACGGTCGAGTTATGTGGATTGTTGACGGCTACACCACCTCGGCGGATTACCCCTATTCCACCCCGGTGAGCCTCAGTGAGGCCATCGCCGACACGCAGACACCGGCCCAGCCGTATGCGCTGGACAGCATCAACTACATGCGCAACTCGGTCAAGGCCACCGTCGACGCCTACAGCGGCGAGGTCACCCTCTACGCCTGGGACGACGAAGAGCCGCTGCTGCAGACCTGGCAGAAGATCTTCCCGTCGTCGCTCAAGCCGATGAGTGAGATGAGTGGCGACCTGATGAGCCACGTGCGCTACCCGGCTGATCTGTTCAAGGTGCAGCGTTCCATTCTTGGTCAGTACCACGTGACCGACCCCGGTTCGTTCTACTCGAAGGACGACGCCTGGATCTCGCCCAACGACCCTGACTCGCCGGCGACCAACCCGACGCTGCAGCCGCCGTACTACCTCACCATGCAGGTACCCGGCTCGGACCAGCCGTCGTTCTCGCTGTACTCCACTTTCCAGCCGGAAGCGACGGGTGAATCCAGCCGTAACGTGCTCTACGGTTACCTCGCTGTAGACGCAGACGCCGGATCGGTAGACGGCGTCAGAGCGGATGGCTATGGCCAGCTGAGGCTGCTCAACCTGCCCAAGGACGGCACGGTACCTGGACCCGGTCAGGTGCAGAACGTGTTCAACGCCGACCCGACAGTGTCGACCGAGCTCAACCTGCTGCGTCAGGGCTCGTCGACCGTGCTGAACGGTAACCTGCTGACCCTTCCGGTTGGTGGCGGACTGCTCTACGTGCAGCCGGTTTACGTGCAGTCCACGGGCGAGACCAGCTATCCGCTGCTGCAGAAGGTGCTTGTGGCTTTCGGTGACCAGATCGCGTTCGAGGACACCCTCGACGGCGCCCTCGATGTGCTGTTCGGCGGTGACTCTGGTGCCACCGCTGGTGATACCGACGTGCCCGAAGATGCGACCACGAATAACGGTGCCTCCACCGACCCGAGCACCGGCGGTTCGACCGGCGGCAGCACCGACGTACCGACCGGGTCGACCGGCGATGCCACAACGGATGCCGAGCTCAAGTCGCTGCTCGCCGTCGCCAAGACGGCGCTGGCAGAAAAGGCGGCCGCACTCGCCGCCGGTAACTTCGCCGACTATGGCACCGCCGACGCGAAGCTCGAAGACACGATCGCAAGCATGCTGGCCCTGCTCGGCGAGTAGCCAGACCGCACCACACAGGCCGCAAGCCTTCACTCTCTCGGGTGGGGGCTTGCGGCCTTTGGCATTGGAGGGCAGAGTGCGCCCGCCAGACGTGAGCGAGCGATGTGAGAAGCCGAAGATTCGGCCGGTCTCGACAACGGCGCCCTTCCACTCTCCGAGGCTGCCGAAACCGCCACAGTCACGAAACTTACCAATCTCGACAACGCCACCATTCCGTCGGTCGTCTCTCGACAAGCTCGACAACCGGGTCGAGACCTCAGCCCTGCGCTGGCTGTCTGCTCAGCCCGGCCATCCCGTTGGTCGAGCACGCGACCGCGCGGGCCTACTTTTCCCAGTTGGGTTTCTCGGCCGGGGTGGCGGCGCGGTTTTGTCCGGCGGGGCGCCAGGTGTGGGTGGGGTCGAAGATGAGGGGGCCGCGGACCCAGGGGCGTCCGTCTCGCATGTCGATGTCCCAGCCGGAGGTCTCGATGCTCGCATGCCCGGCGTTACAGATCAGTACGGCGTTGTCGATGTTGGTGAGGCCGCCCTTGCGCCAGGGCACGACGTGGTGCGCTTGGGTTAGCTGCGGTGGCACGGTGCAGCCGGGGATGACGCAGCCGCCGTCGCGGGCGGCCAATGCGCGGCGCTGACTAGCGGTGAAGAACCGGTTGCTGTCGCCGAGGTGAACAACCTGACCCTTGTGGCCGAACAACACGGGCTGATACCCGCCGGCGCAGAGCAGCTCATCGACTTGTTTCACGGTGAGGGGTCCGTCGATGCCGTCGATCCAGCCGGCGCCGCGGCCGGCGAGGAGGTCGTTGATAGTGATGTGCACGAGTACCGTCGGTGCCGCGCCGCCCATCGTTGGGGTGCCCGGCTGCCGGGCGGCCGCTTCGAACACCGCGCGGAGGATCCCGGCCTGCTTCTCACTGATCGAGCGGGTATCGGCGGGTTCCTGCGGGCAGGGGCTGAGGGCCTGGCCCGCGTTTGCTCCGGTCCGCTCGTCGTAGCCCTGGTCGTAGCCCTGGGCATGGCCGATCGGGCCGTTCTCGTCGTCGGCCTGCCCGTGCTGGCCCCCGGTCTGCTCGCCGCTTTCGCAGTGCTCGACCGGGACATCGTTCGAGGCCTGCGCGCTACGGTCATCGTTGGCGCAAATCGTGAGGACGTCACTGGCGCTGCTATCAGTGCTGGTGCTTGCTTTGCTGTCATTACCGTCGCTGTCCGTGATGCCGTCGGTTTCATCGTTGTGCGTGCTGTCCGCATCGGATAGTTCGCACGGTTCGGTCTCGTGGAAGGCGACCGTGGCTCGGGGAATCGCGCCGGGAACGGGGTTTACGGCAGCGGAGGAGAGGTAGGCGTCGAAGACGGTGCCGATGATGGCCCGGTCGAGGGTGGTCAGCCAGCCGTTCAGGCTGTAGCCGCCGTTATTCAGTCCACCGAAGGTGAACCAGCTGCGCCGTTCCGCCGTGGCCTCACCCGGAGCGCACCCGTCGGGCGCGAGGCGCGCCTGCCACGCGATGCCCTGCTGCCGGAGTAACTCCGGCGCAAATGCGATACCGGCACCGGGCAGCCCCTCGGTCTCCGGGGTAATGGCGCCGGACGCGCTCGCTACCAAGGAGCGCTCGACGCGGTCGAGGTCGTCCACCAGCACCGAGGCGCGCAGGCCGTCGAGCACGGACACGATGACGCGGGCTTGCTCCACTCCGAGCTCCCCGCCCTGCAACGCCTCACCCACCACGGGGTAGGTCGGTGCGAGGGGTCGGCCGAGCAGCATCCGCTCGCCGGCATTCTTGCCGAGCGACGCGCGCTGCCGCACCTCACTGCGCGACAACCGCGCCAGGGTGGACACCAGCACGAGGCCGCTGCGGCAGCCGAGCCGGCGGGCCAGAGACACCGCGCCAGCCGCTTCTATCTCGGTCTGATCGGCCGTCTTTGCCGCAGCAGTCTTAGCAACGGACGCATCAAGGTATTCGGAGCGGCGCAGCACATCCGTCGTGGACAGCACCCGGGCACCATCAACAACCCGGCCGACGCTCTCGAGGGCGAGCAATATGCTCAAGGATTCTTCATCTCCCAGCGACCCAAACGACACCGAACCCAACGCTTTCAGGAGAATCTCCCGAGCCTGCCCGACCGCCACAATGACAGCATTCGAACTGGCCTCACCGGTGTTTTCCATGAACATGGGCGCCATTGCCTCCTTCGCAACGATTCTACTCCGAATCGAACACAAAAGCGAGCGCAACTCATTTTTGATTTGTGCGGAGAAATTTCAAACTCCAGAGGTCTGATCCGCAGTTCTACGTGATTCACCTTTGAATGAGCAGGAGTTCACTGGCGGCCATCATCTGAGGCGGATGGTCAAGTTGATAGTAAATCGAATATATAAATGAAACTTTTACACTGTTTGTTTATTTGGCCAACACTGCGGAGTAATGTATTCCACGCGACACTTCGGGCGAGCCGCGATACCGGGCCGAGGATCGGACAGTGGACCCAGCCACCGCTGGGCCCGGAATAGAGCGTCTCTGAGACGCGGCGAGGCCGGGAGCGCTGAGACGCCCGGAAGTGGTGCACTGGAAACGCCGCAGACCCGTGGCGTGCAGCGGCAAGGTGGAAGGCCGTGGATCTTCCCGTGAATCGATTCCGACTTCACCGAGTTAGAGCAGCTGTCCATACCTGAACACCTGTTGGTGCGGAGAATGGCGATCCCTTGCGGCTGTCCTGCTTGATGGTGTTTGATGCCAGTAGAGGAACCAATTTTCGGTGCCCAATTGGCAATATCGCCACAAGTGGTCGACCGAACTTTCAGGGTGTGCTAAATTTGTACTTGTAGCGCGGGGTGGAGCAGTTCGGTAGCTCGCTGGGCTCATAACCCAGAGGTCGTAGGTTCAAATCCTGCCCCCGCAACAGATGCCCCCGGAACCCTTGGTTCCGGGGGCTTTTTTGTACCTTCCGCCCGCTGGGCGCCTGACTTTTGCTGATCGAAGTCTCGACAGGCTCGATCCAGGTCTTGGCGAGATCACTTTTGGGCAAGATGAGAAGGTCGGGAGCGAATCGGGCGCGTGACTGCGATTTGGATCGCGTACGTCGATTTCACGCTGGACAGGCGACAATTGATGCAACGAAGGTTGCAGACATGAAGAAGAACAGAAACTGGCTCGCCGCGCTCATCGTCATTCCCCTGGCGCTGGCAGGATGTACGGCCAATTCGGCAGACACGACGACCGCCGCATCCGCGGAGATTGTCATCGCCGTCGTCACGCACGGAACACCGGGCGACACCTTCTGGGACGTCGTCAAGAGCGGCGCGGAGCAGGCCGGCACCGACCTCGGGGTGACCGTCACGTACCAGGGCGATGGCGACCCGGTGAAGCAGAGCCAGTTGATCGCTGCAGCCATCGCCACGAATCCGGATGGCCTCATCGTCTCGATGGCCAACCCCGACGGCGTTCGGAATGCGGTTGAAAAGGCGGTCGCCGCTGGCATCCCGGTGATCACCATCAACTCCGGCCTTGATCAGTCCAAGGAATTCGGTGCCCAGACCCACATCGGTCAGAGTGAGTTCATCGCCGGCCAGGGCGCGGGCGAGCAGCTCGCCGAAGCTGGTGTCAGCAACGTCATCTGCGTCATTCACGAGGCCGGCAACACCGGGCTGGAAGAACGCTGCGATGGAGCAGCTGACACCCTCGGCGGCACGGTCACCAACGTTCAGGTTGACGTCGCGAACATCGCGGACGCTCAGAACACCATCAAGAGCAGCCTTCTGGCCGACTCGTCCATCGATGGCGTGCTCACCCTGAACCCGGGCATCGCCGTCGCGGCCAGCCAGGCCATCGAGGAAGCCGCCAGCACGGCGCAACTGGCGACCTTTGACGTGTCTTCCGACGTCACCCAGTTGATACTCGTCGACAAGATCCTGTTCGCCGTCGACCAGCAGCCCTACTCCCAGGGCTACCTCCCGGTGACCTTCCTCACCCTGCAGGCTCGCAACGGCGATGTTGTCGGCGGCGGTCTGCCGGTCTACTCCGGCCCCGGCTTCGTCACGAAAGACAACGCAGCCGAGGTCGCGAAGTTCGCGAAGAATGGAACGCGATGACCCGTACCGCACCCGCGGTGATTGATGAACGGATGATCGATGAAAGGCTCAAGCCAGCCGGTCTCATCATCACGCTGCTGCGCCGACCCGAGGTCGGCGCAGCGGTGGCCGCCCTCGCCATCTTTATCTTCTTCTCGGTCTCGACGCAGGCGTTTCTGACGCCTGCCGGCGTGGCCACCTGGCTCTACTCGGCATCGCTGTTCGGCATCATGGCCGTCGCGGTTGCCCTGCTCATGATCGGCGGGGAGTTCGACCTCTCCGCCGGCGCCATGGTCGGTACGACCGGACTGATCGTCGGAATCGTCACGACCGAGTGGGGCGTCACTATCTGGCTCGCCCTCGTGATTGCCCTGGCGATGGCCCTGGCCATCGGTGCGGCGAACGCCTTCGTGGTGATGAAGACCGGGCTGCCGAGCTTCATCGTCACCCTCGCCACCTTCTTTATTCTGCAGGGAGTGAACCTGGCGGTCACCAAGATCATCACCGGCACGGTGTCGATTCAGGGCATGAGCGCCGTTCCCGGCTTCGATGCTGTCAAGGTGTTCTTCGGCTCCTCGTTCGCATTATTCGGCATGGACGTGAAGATCTCCATCGTCTGGTGGATCGCGATAACCGCTCTCGCCACCTGGATTCTGCTGCGTACTCGCTCCGGAAACTGGATCTTCGCGGTTGGTGGCCAGATCGAAAGCTCACGCCAAGTGGGCGTGCCGGTCATGAAGGTCAAATTGGGCCTGTTCATGACCACCGCCGGTGCAGGCTGGCTCGTCGGAATGCTCCAGCTGTTCGACGTCTCGACGGTGCAGGCCACGACCGGAATCGGCCAGGAATTCATCTACATCATCTGCGCTGTGGTCGGCGGATGCCTGCTGACCGGCGGCTACGGATCGGCCATCGGTGCGGCCCTCGGCGCGCTCATCTACGGCATGACCCTGCAGGGCATCGTCTTCGCCCAGTGGGATAACAACTGGCTCAAGGCGTTCCTCGGTGGGATGCTGCTGCTGGCCGTGCTCGTCAACCTTTATGTACGCCGCCAGGCAGGAGTTCGCTCATGACGCGGGGAGACACATCCGCTGCCCCGCCCATTCTTGAGGTTAGGGATATCGGCAAGACGTATGGTTCGATTCTGGCGCTGCAGGGAGTATCGGCTTCGGTTGGGGCAGGTGAGGTGCTCTGTGTGTTGGGGGACAACGGTGCCGGCAAGTCGACCTTCATCAAGATTCTCTCCGGGGCGCACGCGCACACCCACGGCAAGCTTCTCGCCTACGGTGTCGAGCGCACCTTCGGCAGCCCGCGCGAGGCACTGGACCTGGGTATCGCCACGGTGTATCAGGACCTCGCCGTGGTTCCGCTGATGCCGGTCTGGCGCAACTTCTTTCTCGGCTCCGAATTGACGCGCGGGTTCGGCCCGTTCAGCCAGCTGGACGTCAAGGGGATGCGCCGGATCACCAAGGAAGAACTCGCCAAGATGGGCATCGACCTGCGCGATGTCGACCAGCCGATCGGCACCCTGTCGGGCGGTGAACGCCAGTCGGTGGCCATCGCCCGAGCCGTGTATTTCGGCGCGAAGGTTGTCATCCTCGACGAGCCGACCTCTGCTCTGGGAGTCAAGCAGGCCGGTGTCGTGCTGAAATACATCGCTCAGGCCCGCGATCGCGGCCTCGGCGTGGTCTTCATTACGCACAACCCGCACCACGCTTACCCGCTCGGCGACCGGTTTCTGCTGCTCAAGCGTGGAACCAGCCTCGGCGGTTTCAAGAAGAGCGAGATCACGATCGAAGAGATGACCAAGCTCATGGCCGGGGGAGCGGAACTCGACGCTCTCGCCCACGAACTCGCTCGCGCCTAACCCGCTGGATCTACAAAAAAGTCTGGCCATCTGACCCTTCGGGGTTAGGCGGCCAGACTTTTTTGATGCTTTTGGCAGGACTGCTACTTCTCAACCAGCGTCACTTCGAAGGAGTACAGGTCGGGGCGGTAGCAGTGCTGGCCGAACTCGACCGCGCGTCCGGAGTTGTCGAAGGCCGTGCGGTCCATCGTGAGCAGCGCCGCATTCTTCTCGATCTCCAGCAGCACGGACTCCTCGTTGGTGGATTTGCGTGCTCCGATGTGCTGGCGGGCGACCCGCATCGTCACACCGCGCGAACGCAGCACCTGGTAGAGCCCGTGCGCGACGAGATCGTTGGGTTCGATTCCGATGAATTCCTCGGGGAGCCAGTTTTCCATCACGGCGACCGGCACGTCATCGGCCAGGCGCACGCGCCGAATGTACAGGGTGGGACTGCCCTCGGCCACGCTGAGTCGCTCAGCCGTTTTCGCATCCGCTACCCGGGTTTCGAGAGCGAGAAGGTGCGTCGAGGGCACCTTATGCGTGTTGGTGAGGTCGTCGTAGAGGCTGGTCAGTTCGACCTTGCGCGTCACCTGGCCGTGCACGACCTGGGTTCCGATGCCGCGTCGGCGTACCAGCAGGCCCTTGTCGACGATTTCTTGGATGGCGCGGCGCACTGTTGGGCGGCTGAGGCCCAGGCGCTGGCCGAGGGCGACCTCGTTCTCCAAGCGTGATCCGGCCGGCAGCTCACCACTGAGAATGGCCTTCTCGATGCGCTGCGAGACTTGAAAATACAGCGGAATCGGGCCGGACCGTTCCAGATCCATGAACATTCCCATGGGGAGCGTGTTTTCTTCCTTCGCGCTCATGTGACCCCTTCACTGACATGCCAAGAGATTTAGCTGATTGTCATGACAATATCAGGTCATAGCAACGTTGTCAGGAGGCGCGGCAGGTCACATTCATGACGCCCTCCGCGGCGCCGGTGGCGGTGTTATTGCATTCAACAATGTTGCTGAGCTCCGGCGTCATCGAATAGCCAAAGCCCGGACCGTTCACGGCGGCGGTGTTATTGCGGAAGATATTGTCTGTGCCCCACCCGTCGAGGATCTCGTGGGTCTGAAAACCGTCACGGAGCGAATTCGTGCCGGTGTTCGAGTCGATGACCCAGCCGTTTCCCTTGATATCCACCCAGGAGTCGGCCTCGCTCAGCGCCGACCCGTCGAAGGTATTGTGGCTGACAATTCCGTTGCTCGTGCCCTCCTTTACATCGACGGCTTCCGAGGTCGTCTGCGAGAACGAGTTGCCCGTCACCGTGTTGCGATCGCTCCGGTCTGGCTGGCATCCGCTGATTTCGCACCAGTTGCTGTCGGCTGTGCCGATATAGACACCCTCGCCGAACTTCGGTTTGCGCAACCCGGTGTCGAAAACGGTGTTGTCGGCGACGGTGTTGTCGGTGCTGAACCGGCGCAGGTGGATGGCTTCGTCACCGATCGTAGAGACGGTCAGTGCGCGAATGGTGGACCCGACAGTACCGTCAGCCATGACACCTTTTTGCCCGTTGGTGACAGAAAACCCCACCAGATTCCAATACTGGGCGCCGTCGAGATGCATCACGTAGCCGTTCATCGGGTCGCCGCCGTCGAGCACACTGTCGGTTCCGCCGCACAGAGTGATCGGCTCGTCGACGGTGCCTGACGTCGTCGCGACGAAGTTGCCCTGATAGTTTCCGTCCGCCAGCCCGATGACGTCCCCGGGCGCGGCGTCGATGAGTGCCGAGGACAGCTCGTCAGCGGATGCCACGTTGATCGTCGCGCGCGGGCAACCTGCAACGTCGCGTGCCGTGGGCGCCTCGGCGAGTTGGGGGGTAGGTATCACTCGCGGTGTCGTCGACGACGATGGCGACCGGGGCAGGTTCAGGGGCGCACACGCAGTCACGCTCAGCATGAGCGTGAGGCCCAGGCTCACGAGTACCAGCGCACGCCCGACCTGAGATCTGCTCATAACGATGACTCTAGCGTTGGCCGCACCGTGCCGACTTGGTTCGCGTCAGGTGCCGAGACTGGCGACCGCAGCTACCGCCGCACGAACGGATGCCGCCGCCTCGGCAGCCTCCGCCGCCGACGTGCCAGCACCCAGCGTGAACCGAACAGCGGTCAACGCCACGTCGGCCGATAGGCCCATGGCAGTGAGCACATGCGAAGGCTCGCTGCTGCCGGCCGCGCAGGCGGACCCGCTCGAACAGACGATGCCGCGCGCTTCGAGCTCGAGCAACACCGCCTCGCCGCTGGTGCCCGGAAAGACGAACGATGCGGTGCCCGGCAGGCGGTCGGTCGGGTGCCCGGTGAGCCGGGCCGACGGCGTCTCGCGCAGCACCGTGCCGATGAACTCGTCGCGGAGGGCGCTGGTGCGCTGGGCAGTGAGAGCCCGTTCCTCGCCGGCCAGGCAGAGCGCCACGGCGAGGGCCACCGCACCGGCGACGTTCTCGGTGCCGCTGCGCTTGCCGCGCTCCTGGCCACCGCCGTGCAGCAGCGGCTCGATCACGAGGCGGCCACGCAGAAAGACGGCGCCGATGCCGGGGGGAGCACCGAGCTTGTGGCCGGAGAGGCTCAGTGCGTCCACGCCGAGGGCTTTTACGTTGAGGTCGAGCCAGCCACCGGCCTGCACCGCGTCGGTGTGAAAGGGGACACCCTGCGCGACAGCGGCCAGTTCAGCCAGGGGCTGCACGGTGCCGACCTCGTTGTTGGCGTAGTGCACCGAGACCAGGGTCGTGTCGGGGCGGAGCGCGTGGGCCAGGTCGGCGGGGTCGACGCGGCCGGCGGCATCCACTGGCAGCAGGGTGATCTCAAAACCGTGCAGTCGGCGCAGGTAATCGCAGGAATCGAGCACGGCCTCGTGTTCGATCGGAGTCGTGACGATGTGGCGGCCGCGCGGGGCGCCGAGGGCGACCCCCTTGACGGCGAGGTTGTCGCTTTCGGTGCCGCCGCTCGTGAACGTCACCTCGCCGGGGCGGCAGTCGAGCGACCGGGCGACGCTGCGCCGCGCCTCCCGCAGCGCGGCGGCGGCCGCCTCACCGACCTGGTGGTGACTCGACGGGTTACCGAAGCCGCTCGTGAGGTGCGGCCACATCGCCTCAAGCACTTCGCGGCGCACCGGGGTCGTTGCGGCGTTGTCCAGGTAGATCATGGAGTCAGAGTGCGAATCCGGCCGGCACGCTGACCCGAATGGCCACGTCGAGCCCGAGGTCGAGCGAGTGCACGCTGTGGGTGAGCGCACCGACCGAGATGACGTCGACACCGGATGCCGCGATGGCACGTACCGTGTCGAGCGAGACTCCGCCGCTGGCCTCGACGATGGCCCGACCGGCGATCTGCTGAACGCCTTTCAGCAGATCCTCCGAAGAGAAATTGTCGAGCATGATCGTGTCGATGCCGGCCGCAAGCACGTCGTCGATCTGGTCGAGCCGGTCGACCTCCACCTCGAAGTGGGTGGTGTGCGAAAGCTTCGCCCGCACTTCAAGCAGGGCCTCGGTCAGGCCGAGCGGGCCGGCCGCGAGGACGGCGAGGTGGTTGTCCTTGGCCATCACCGTGTCGGAGAGGCTGAACCGGTGGTTGTGGCCGCCGCCATCGCGCACGGCCTGGCGCTCCAGGGCGCGCAGCCCGGGCGTGGTCTTGCGGGTGTCGACGATGCGGGCCGTGGTGCCGGCCGTCTCGGCGACGTACCGGGCGGTCAGGGTGGCGATTCCGCTCATCCGCTGCACGAAGTTCAGCCCGATGCGCTCCGCCTGCAGGATGCCGCGGGCGGGGCCGGTCACCTCGGCCAGCGTGGCGCCGGTGTCGAACGAATCGCCGTCTTGGACGAAGGGACGCACCTCAATGCGCGGGTCGGTCAGTCGAAAGGCCGCCGCGAAGACGGCGGTGCCGCTGAATACGCCGGGTTCGCGCGCCTCGAGCCGGGCGATCGCGACGGCGTCTTCCGGAATGAGTACGGCCGAAGTGAGATCGCCCCAGGGCGCGTCCTCGTCGAGGGCGGCCTGCACGACAACGTCGATGGAGTGTGCGGTCAGCATGCGATGGCCTCCTTGGCCGGAATGAGTGAGCGGGATTGCGAGTAAGACATGGCGAGTTCGGGCCGGGTGTCGGTGAAGTCGGAGCGGTAGTGCGCGCCGCGTGACTCCTCGCGGGCCAGGGCTGCGCTCACGAGCAGGCGGGCCAGGTCGAGCAGGTTGCGGTCCTCGAGGGCGGTGACGTCGCGGCTGGTCGCTGGTGGCGAGACCCACTGGGTGAGGCTGTGAGCGGCGTGCCGGAGGCCGACGCCGGAGCGGTGTACTCCGGCGGAGTCCCAGAGGAGCTGCTGCAGCGTTTGGCGGTTGACCAGCGTGCCGAGACCGGCCGGTGGTGTTCTCGTGGCGGTCTCGGCAGGCTCGACCAGCGAGGGGGAGGTATCCGCAGGTTGGCTCGCGTTGGCCGGGTCGAACAGCGGGTGGGGGCGGTGTTCAGAGCGGGTCGCGTTGGCGAAGCTGGGGGAGAGCACTGTGAATGGGGACAGCGTCGTGCTCGCCCGCCAGGGCTCGCCGAGCGCGCGTACGGCTCGGTCCGCGAACACGGCTGCCTCGAGCAGGGAGTTGGAGGCGAGCCGGTTGGCGCCGTGCGCTCCGGTACGGGCGACCTCGCCGACGGCGAAGAGGCCGGGCAGGGTGGTTCGGCCCCAGGCATCCGTTTCCACGCCGCCCATCCAGTAGTGCGCGGCCGGGGCCACCGGAATCGGATCGACCGCCCAGTCCAAACCAGCAGCCCGGCAGGCCGCTGTGATCGTGGGAAACCGGGTTTCGAGCAGCTCGCGGCCCAGTGCGGTGGCGTCGAGCAGCACCGGCGTGCCGCCCTGCTGCTCCATCTGGCTGGCGATCGCCCGGGCGACGACGTCGCGCGGCGCGAGCTCGGCGTCGGCGTGCTGGGCGAGCATAAAACGATCGCCGAGTTGATCGCGCAGCACGGCGCCTTCACCGCGCACCGCCTCCGACACGAGCGGTGTGCCGGGCACGGCGAGTGCGGTCGGGTGAAACTGGTAAAACTCCAGATCGGTAACGGATGCTCCCGCTCGCCACGCCGCCGCCACCCCGTCCCCGGTTGCGACGGAGGGATTGGTGGTGTGCGTGTACAGCGCGCCGGCGCCGCCGGTGGCTAGGATCACGGCGTCAGCGGCCAGCGAAAGCTGCACGCCGTCCGGGCCGAGCACGCGGGCGCCGGTCACCCGGTCATCGTCCACGATCAGGTCGATCAGCATGGTGTGCTCCCGCACCTCGATCGTGGCGCGGCGTTGCACGGTCGCCACGAGCGCTGCCTCGACCGCGGCGCCGGTGGCGTCACCGCCGGCGTGCACGACGCGGGAGCGGGAGTGGGCGGCTTCGAGGCCGCGGGCCACGCCGGATTCATCCCGGTCGAAGTCCACGCCGAATCGAATCAGGTCGCGCACCCGCGCCGGACCCTCCTCACAGAGCACGCGCACGGCCGCCGGGTCGCACAGACCGGCGCCGGCGCGCAGCGTGTCGAGCACGTGGGCGTCCACCGAGTCGTCCCGAAACAGGGCGGCGGCGATTCCGCCCTGGGCATAGCGGGTATTACTCTCGGGCAGTACCGACTTGGTGACCAGCACCACCTGGTGGCCGGCATCCGCTGCTCGCACTGCGGCCAGCAGGCCGCCGAGGCCGCTGCCGATCACGAGGATCGCGGCCATGTCAGGCGCCGACCAGGTGTGAGTCCGGCAAAGCAGTGGGCGCAACGGATGCCGGCGGTCGGGCCGCCAGCATCCGCTCGAGGGCGACGCGCGCGTGTACGGCGACATCGGCCGACACCGTGATCTGGTTGAGGACCTGGCCCGGCGCCTCACCGCCCCCGACGAGCGCCTCGAGCACCCAGGCCAGGTAGCCGGCGTGGATGCGGTACATGGTCGAGCAGGGGCAGATCACCGGGTCGAGGCAGAATATCTTGTGCTCGGGGTGCTGGGCGGCGAGCCGGTTCACGAGGTTGATCTCGGTGCCGATGGCGAAGGTTGTACCGGCCGGAGCTGCGGCGATGGCCTTGGCGATGAAGTCGGTGGATCCGGCCGAGTCGGCGGCGTCGACGACCGCCATCGGGCATTCCGGGTGCACGATGACCTGCACACCGGGGTGCTCGGCGCGGGCGGCGTCGATCTGCGGCACGGTGAAGCGGCGGTGCACGCTGCAGAATCCGTGCCAGAGCACGACGCGGGCGGTGTCGAGTTGCTCGGCCGTGTTGCCGCCGAGCGGCTTGGTCGGGTTCCACATCGGCATTTGGTCGAGCGGCACCCCCATCGCCTTGGCGGTGTTGCGGCCGAGGTGCTGGTCGGGGAAGAACAATACGCGCTGGCCGCGTTCGAAGGCCCATTCGAGCACGGCCTTGGCGTTCGACGAGGTGCAGACGATGCCGCCGTGCTCGCCGCAGAAGCCCTTGAGTGCGGCGGAGGAATTCATGTAGGTGACCGGAATTACCGGAACCCGGCCGGAGGCATCCGCTTCGGTGCCGTAGAGGTCTTCGAGCTGTTCCCAACACTCGGTGACCGAGTCGATGTCGGCCATGTCGGCCATCGAGCAGCCGGCCGCGAGGTTCGGCAGAATCACGGCCTGGTCGGGCCCGGAGAGCAGGTCGGCGGTTTCGGCCATGAAGTGCACGCCACAGAACACGATAGCGGCGGCGTCGGGGCGGCTCTGGGTGGCCTGGGCGAGCTGAAAGCTGTCGCCGACGAAATCGGCGTGCCGCAGCACCTCATCGCGCTGGTAGAAGTGTCCGAGAATGACGACCGAGTCGCCGAGCACGTTCTTGGCCTCGACGATGCGGGCGCTGAGTTCCTCCGGCGAGGCAGTGCGGTAGCGCTCGGGCAGTGCGCCCTGGCGGGGAGAGCCGGCCGGAATAACGTCACCCATCGACGATCCGGGGCCGTAGCCCGGGGCTCGGGTATCGAATTCCCACGGATCTGTTGCCAGGTCGGGGCTGCACGTGCTGCCGGCGGCTTTGCCGGTGCCGATGAGACGAATAGTGGTCTCGACCGAGGGAATAGTCATGGTCGTGCTCCTAGGGAAGTGATGGGAAGTGAGAAGGAGGTTAGAGCGTCGGCCCCGGCGGGTCGTGCTCGCTGGCGCGACCGTCATAGCGGTAGAGCCGCGCTGGTCGATGTCGGGCACCGGCCACGTGCTGATCGGTGCTGATCAGGGTGCCGCTCGCCTCCATTGATCGCCGAAAATTGGCCGGGTCGAGTGCTTTCTGCAGCACGGCCTCGTGTACCTCGCGCAGCTGGGCGAGGGTGAACGTGTCACCGAGAAAGGCGTGCGCGATGCGGGCGTATTCGACCTTGGTGCGCAGCCGCCAGAGCGCGTATTCCACGATGCGGTTGTGGTCAAACGCCAGCGGCGGCAGTTGGTCGGCCGCAAACCAGCGCACGTTTTCACCAACGGATGCCCGTTCCGCGACCTCCGAGCGCACCAGCGCCCAGTACACGACGGAGACCACGCGCAGCCCGGGGGAGCGGTCGATATCGCCGAAGGTGTACAGCTGCTCGAGGTAGCGCGGCGACAGCTCCGTGGTCTCGCGCAGGGTGCGGGCTGCGGCTGCGGCAAGTTCTTCGTCGGCCGGCAGCCATCCGCCGGGCAGCGCCCAGAGGTCTCGGTGTGGGTCGCGGGTGCGCCGAACGAGGGGCAGCCACAGGGTCTTGAGCCCGGACTCGTCGTCGGGGCGCAGGGCGAAGATCACGGTCGACACGGCCAGGCTTGACCCCGCAGCGCTTGACCCCGCAGCGCTTGACCCCGCAGCGCTTGACCCCGCAGCGCCTGACCGCGCAGCGCTCGCCGGGGCGTCTCCGACGGCGAGCGGGCTCGGCTGCGCGATCGGGGGTGTCTGTACGGAATGTTCCAGCACGGGGATCCAGTCGTAAAGGTCTAATTGACTCTAACTGCTGGATCCATCATATAGTCAAACTGACTCAAACACCCGAATGTGACGAAAACCCGTCGTTGTCCGGCTGGCACAACTCTTCCACGGCGGTCGTCCGCTGTTGCTGTTGCGCACACAGGTCCGCAACGAAATTCGTTGGGAGTCAGGCTCCGCGGGCTGCGGCAGCTGCGCGCGCGCCAGCTCGGCTGATGCCCATGCCTGTCACACCCCAGAGCGTCACCCGGGCCATCGCCTCGATCGCGATGCGCGGGCTCATCTTCGACGACCCGCGTACCCGCTCGACGAAGGTGATTGGCACCTCGACGACGCGCAGGTCGGCGCGCACGGCGTGCAGCAGCATCTCGATCTGAAAGCAGTAGCCGAGGCTGTCGACGCTGGAGAGGTCCATGCGTGACAGGGCGCGGGCCGAATACACCCGGTAACCGCCGGTGGCGTCGCGTTGGGGCAGTCGCAGCAGTATCCGGGAGTAGAAGGACCCGCCGCGGGAGAGCGCGCGTCGATGCCAGGGCCAATTCTCGATGGCCCCACCCGGTACCCAGCGCGATCCCAGCACCACGTCGGCCGTTTCGGCCGCGGTCAGCAGACTGGCGAGTTGCTCCGGCCGGTGGGATCCATCGGCGTCGAGTTGCACAAGCTGGGTATAGCCGTGGCTGAGCGCCCAGCCGAAACCCTCGAGGTAGGCGGCGCCGAGGCCGGTCTTGTCGGTGCGATGCAGAACGTGTACGGCCGAATCCGAGACGGCAAGCTGATCGGCGAGGCTGCCGGTGCCGTCGGGGGAGGCGTCGTCGACGACCAAAATGTGCGCCGCGGGGACGCTCGAGCGAACGCGTCCAACAATGCTGGCCACGTTCTCGGCCTCGTTGTAGGTGGGAATGATGACCAGCGTGGTGGCTGCGGAGTTCAGGGGCACTGGCTTACCTCGTCATTTCAATAATGATGGTGCGGTTGACCAGCGTCGTCTCGTCGACGCGGAATCCTTGCAGTTGCAGCGTGCGGACATCCGTTTCTTGCCGCCAGTCCGCACTCCCCGAGTATTGCAGCAGCCAGACCGTGTTGAGGTTCGCTACGGCCGGAAGCGCGTCGGGCAGCGGGGCTACTTCGTCCCAGAGCCAGGCCGTGTCGCTGTAGGCGCGGGTCAATGTCACGTCGTGCAGGCCGGCGAACGCCTCGGGGTAGAGGTGCATGGCCAGCCGCGGAATGCGCGACGGGCGCACGCTCTGGTCGAAGACGACGCCGTCGCCGGGCAGCGCCTCGGCGGCCAGCACGGCCGCCGCCTGACGCCAGTCGCTGCCCTCGTTCTTGCCGAATTCACCGCGTTGCACGGTGTAGGCGGGCACGATGGTGGCCACGAGCAGGGCAACGCTTGCGGCGCGCAGCCAATTATTGGCCAGAGCGGCCAGCCCCACGGCGATCACGATGGCCACCGCCGGGGCACAGATCGACAGGTAGCGCGTCGAGTACATGGGGGTGACTAACTCGTTGCCGATCAAGAGGATGCCGCTCGGCAGCAGCATCCAGGCCAGGAAAATGCTCAGCGCACCGCGGCTGGGCAGACCAGCCTGATAGTGCGTGCCGCGGAGCCGAAAAAATACGGCCATTACGGCCACGATAATGAGCGCCCAGGCCATGATCGCGACCGGAACGGTGTCGAACCACTGCATGACCGCGGCTTCCGAGACGGTGACCCTTGGGCGGCGGCCGATGAACGCGATCTGCTCCCGCTGGGCTGAGCCCGCGAGCAGAATGGGCAGGGCCAGCAGCAGCCCGAGCAGGCTTGCCCCCAGCCAGAGTGCCAGGCTCCACCAGAGTCGGGCAGTGGGTCGGCGAAGCGGATGCCGGCGGGCCAGCGCCACGACCGCCACGGCATGTACCGGAAGCAGCAGGGCCAGGTAAAGGAAGACGTACATTCCCAATGCGAGCAGCAGGGAGTAGCCACCCCACAGGGCGATCTGCCGTCGGCGACTCGCGGTGCGGCTGCGCACCGCGAGCACCAGCAGCACGGTCAGCCACACGCCGATCGCCGTCGCGATCGCCGTCGATCGCGCCTCAGACCCCATGTAAGTCACCCGGGGCAGCACGGCGAAGATCAGGCCGGCGCCGATCGCGGCCGGGCGGGAGATGAATTTTTCGGCCAGAACGACGGTGCCGGCGGCGGCAGCGCCGATCGCGATCGCGCTCGGCAGCCGAGTGGAGAACTCGGAGGCGCCGAACAGGTCAATCCAGCCGTGTAGAAACAGGTAGTAGGCGCCGTGCACCGCATCGATGTTGCCGAGCATCAGAAACAGTGAGGGCAGTGAGCGCTCGGCGGACATCACACTGGCCGCTTCATCGCCCCAGTACGACGGCTGCCAGGACCAAGCGACCGACACGACGAAGGCGACGAGACCCACGAGAAAGGTTGACCATCCGGTTGACCGGAGGGTGAAATCGGGTCGGGCCAGCGCGCGAGAAGCCAGGGGATGAGGCGCGATAGCGGAGGTCACCCGGTCAACCTACCCAGCAATTGTTAACGGTAGCCATCGAAACGCCCCGAATTTGCCGCAAAGACCAATCCGTTTGCCCCACCGTGTCGGCATCGGCCGCCAGCTAGGCTTTTGCCATGAGCCCAACAGCGCAGCCAGACCAGCCAACCGCGGTGGGCGTTGCCGTCGCCCAGTTCGCGCCGGGGGCCGATAAAGCGCAGAACCGGGCCGTGATTCGCCAGCTGGCCACGACCGCAGCCCGGCGTGGTGCCCACCTGGTCGTGTTCCCGGAGTACTCGGCCTTCTTCGAGCCCAAACTCGGGCCGGCCTTCGTGGCCGCCGCGGAGCCTCTCGATGGCCCGTTCGGGACGGCGCTCGCCGCGCTCGCAGCCGAGCTGGGCATCCACGTTGTCGCCGGCATGCTCGAGACGACGGAGGACCCGGCCCGGTTTTCGAACACCCTCGTTGCCGTCGATCCGACCGGACGCCTCGTCGCGAGCTATCGCAAACTGCACCTGTACGACGCCTTCGGCGATCGCGAATCCGACTGGGTGCTGCCGGGGGACATCGACGATCCCGAGATCTTCGAGGTCGGTGGACTGCGGGTGGGCCTGCAGACCTGTTACGACGTTCGCTTTCCCGAAGTAACCCGTCGCCTCGTCGATGCCGGAGTGACCCTGGTGCTGGTGCCGGCCGAGTGGGTGCGCGGTCCCCTCAAGGAGCACCATTGGCGCACGCTGCTGACGGCCCGGGCGCTCGAGAACACCGTGTTCGTGGCCGCCGCCGATCACACGCCGCCGATCGGCGTGGGTACGAGCCTGATCATCGACCCGATGGGCGTTGCGTTGGTGAGTCTTGGTGAGGCAGCGGATGTCGCGATCGCCTTTCTGGAACCGGCCCGCGTTGCAACGGTGCGCGCGATCAACCCGGCCCTGGCGCTGCGCCGGTTCGCCGTAGTGCCGCGCTGATTCTGACGGCGCTGACCCGGCTAGCGTTCGCTGACGCTCGCCTTGGTCGCGCGGGTCTGGGCGGCCGCCCGAATGCCGATGGCCGGTTCAATCTTGGGTGTGTGGTTGGAGTCGACGGCCGCACTCTCTTCGGCGGTCACGACGAGCCCCTGGGAGCTGTTAGCCGAACGGGTGAGCTGAGCGACCCAGTTCGGATTGATGGTCGGGGCATGGCCACCGGCGAACTTGAAATAGAGCGGGATTGCCGGGTGCAGCCAAGCCGAACTCCGCCCGTCGCCAACCACTGCGGCGTCGCGCCAAGAGAGCAGAAAGCTCTCACCGCGGCGCAGTTTCTGAACGATCACGAGTTGCAGATGTGCCAACATTCGGTCTTCGAATTCCACGACGACGCGGTCATACGTGAGCGAGCCCATGAGTGCTACCTTCGGTCGGTCGTGCTGCCCGCAGCGAGAAGAGGAGGGTGTTGAAACATTGGCGCAGTAACGATTGAAAGCGAAGCCTGCACTTTAGCGTGGAGCCGGGTACTGCTAATCAGTGTCCTCCGTTTGGGGGACAAATACAAGCAGTTCAGCAAGTGCCCAGCGCATTGTCACGTCGTGGCGGGGTCGACCGGCAGCGGAGCGGCGAATTCGAGCCGGAGCAGCACTTCGAGCGGGCGTTCGATCTGACCGAAATGCCCGGCTCCCGCAATCGTGCTGATCACACACTGGGGCACAACCTCGCGCAGCTTCGCGTCGTCGGCCGCAGTGACGAACACGTCGTCGTCACCGTGCACGGCGCGCACCGGGCACACGATCTGAGCCCACCGCCGGGTTGCGTCGTAGGCGCCGGCGCGGACAGCGGCCAGCACGAACCCGGCTGGACGCAGTTCGGTTCCGATCGCGGCGACCACGGCCCCGTCGATGATTCCGGGGCGGCGAAACAGCGGCGCAACGAGGCCGCGCAGTAGATTCAGTCGGGCGAGGGCCGTGATCAGGCTACGGCTGGCGCTGCCGCCCAGCCGCAGCATCCGCATCGTCAGCAGCAGCGTGGTGAACGCCGGCAACACGAAGAAGTGGCGAATCGGGTGGCGCACGCTGTCCTGGATTGAAAACGACGTGGCCGAGACCAGACCGACGGAGGCTGTCGCCCGCGTCTCGCTCGCCGCCAGCTGCAACGCGATGAACCCTCCCATGGAATGACCCACGACGTTCCACCGCTCATAGCCGAGGGCGCGCGCCACCTCGGCGACTGTCTCGGCCATCGACTCGACGGTCAGGCTTGCTTCATCCGCGGGAAGCGGCGAGTCGCCCCATCCTGGCAGGTCGGGAATGATCAGATCGGGCAGATCACGTTCGGTGGCGTGGGCCGCCTGCAGCAGGGGCGTCCAGGTCGTCCAGGATCCGGCAGCACCGTGCAGCAGAATGGTCGCGGTCTGGCTGGTCGTGCGGCGCCCGTGCCGCACGACGACGGTGCCGCCGCGCAGTCGCATCGAACTGGTCGTCAGTCCAAAATGACGCGCATCCGGGTCGAGCGCGAAGGGGCTGTAGCCCAGCACGGTCGCCGGGGGTGCCGGTCGGGGCTGGGCGGCCGGCTTGGGGATCGGTGCCGGCACGGGTTGCGCCGGGCGCGGGCCGGGCTTCGGCCGCGGCACCGGAGTATCAAGGGCGGTCGCGACGGAGAGGCTTCTGCTCGTTGGTCGGGTCATCAAGATGCTCATGTGCATAGTTCGGTGCGCAGACCGCGCCGGATTGCTCCCAGCCCTGACAAAGATGGGGCACGAAATCTCAACGCGCAGGAAGCGCACGCGTTGAGCCAATTAACAGGCAGGAATATCGAGTGCGCCGCGGCCGTTGCCGCCTACGGGCGAAGAGCGACGACCGCTCGCCCGTCCTCCCTGGACCTGTCGATCTGACTGACCGGCTGACTCGTTATTTTCAGAAAGAAGTACCCGTGAACCTCTTTTCCCCGCTGACCCTCGGCGACCTGCAGCTGCCCAACCGCCTCGTGATGGCGCCGCTGACCCGCATCCGTTCTGGCCAGTCTGGGGTCCCCGGCGAGCTGGTGGCCCTGCACTACACGCAGCGAGCCACACTCGGCCTGATCGTGAGCGAGGGCACCTACCCGAGCCACGCCGGCCAGGGCTTTCCCGGCCAGCCCGGTCTGGTTGAACCGGAGCAGCTCGCAGGCTGGCAGGCCGTGACCGACTCCGTGCACGCCGCCGGCGGACGCATCGTCGCCCAGGTCATGCACGCCGGTCGGGTCACGCACGAAGCCACCACCGGCGGCTACCGCGTCGTTGGGCCCAGCGCGATCGCCATCACCGGAAGTACCCGCACCTACGACGGCAAGCAGGACTTTCCCGTGCCCCACGCACTGACCGCCGAGGAGTTGCCCGGCATTATCGAGGACTTCGTGCGCGCGTCGAAGAACGCCATCGCGGCCGGATTCGACGGCGTGGAGGTGCACGGCGCCAACGGCTACCTGTTGCACGAATTCCTCTCGCCGGCCTCCAACGTGCGGGGCGACTCCTTCGGCGGGTCGCCCGAGAATCGTGCCCGTTTCGTGATCGACGTTGTCACGGCGGTCGCCGCGGCGATCGGTGCCGGCAAGGTGGGCCTGCGCATCTCGCCCGAGCACAACATTCAGGATGCCCTCGAAACGGATGCCGACGACCTCGCGGCCACCTATGGCGCCCTCCTCGGCGGGATCGCCCCGCTGGGCCTGGCTTACCTGAGCGTGCTGCACGCCGACCCGGCCGGGGAGTTCGTGCAACACCTGCGGGCGCGCTTCGGTGGAAACTTCCTGGTGAACAGCGGATTCGGCGTGATCACCTCGCGCGACGAAGCCCTCGCCCTGGTTCGTGACGACGTCGCGGACGCCGTCGTGGTCGGTCGCGCGGCCATCGCAAACCCCGACCTGCTGCGTCGCTGGCAGGAGGACCTGCCGGTCAACGAGCCCAACCCGCTCACCTACTACGCCGACGGCGCCCGCGGCTACACCGACTACACCGACTACACCGACTACCCCGCCTTAGCTTCCTAACTACCCCGCGAGAGCGCAAAAAGTGCCCGATTGACACTCTCAATCGGGCACTTTTTGCGCTCTCGCGAAACTTAGCGTGGGTTAAATGCGGCCAACTGCGCCGAGGCTTGCTCGAGCAGACCGACCTTCTTGCAGTAGGCGAACCGCACGAGCGGCGCATATTCGGCCCGGTGCGTGGGGGAGCAGAACGCCGCAATCGGCACCGCGACCACCCCGGCCAGTTCGGGGAGCCGACGGCAGAGTTCGGCGCCGTCGGTGAAACCGAGCGGCGTCGCGTCCGCCACGATGAAATACGAGCCCTGCGGCACACTGATGCCGAATCCGGCCGCGCGAAGCCCCGTGGCCAGGACATCGCGCTTGCCCTTCATCTCGGCGGCGATGTGCGCAAAATACGCGTCCGGCAAGTCGAGCCCCACCGCGATGGCCGGCTGAAACGGCGCCGCGTTGACATAGGTGAGAAACTGCTTGACCGCGAGAATGGCGGTCACGATTTTGGCGGGTGCACTCAGCCACCCCACCTTCCAGCCGGTCAGGCTGAACGTCTTGCCTCCGGATGAAATGGTGACCGTGCGCTCCCACGCCCCCGGCAGCGTCGCGATCGGAATGTGTGGCGCCCCGAAAGTGAGGTGTTCGTACACCTCATCCGTGACGATCAACGCGTCGTGCTGGTGCGCGAGCTTGACAATCAGCTCCAAAGTCTCCCGGGGAAATATCGCGCCGGTCGGGTTGTGCGGATCGTTCACGATGATCAGTCGGGTGCGATCGGTCACGGCGGCGCGCAGGGCGTCGAGGTCGGGCTGGAAGTCGGGAGCACGCAGCGGAACCGTTCGATGGATGCCGCCACCCAGGCCGATCAGTCCGCCGTAGGCATCGTAGAACGGCTCGAAGGTCACGACCTCGTCACCCGGTTCGATCAGCGCCAGAATGGTTGCCGCAAGCGCCTCGGTTGCGCCGGCCGTGACCAGAATCTCACTGCCGGGGTCGAGCGTCAGCCCGTAGAACCGCTGCTGGTGCCGGGCAATCGCCTCGAGGAGGACTGGCTGGCCGCGCCCAGGCGGATATTGGTTCACCCCGTCGCTGATCGCCTGGCGGGCGGCCTCGAGAACCTCGGCCGGTCCGTCTTCATCCGGAAATCCCTGTCCGAGATTGATGGCACCGGTGCGCGCGGCGAGCGCGCTCATCTCGGCGAATATACTCGCTGCAACGCTGCCGTCTTCCGCGAGGAGCCCGGCCCCGCGGGCTGTGCGTCGCCAGGCACCCGAGACGATCGGGGTATGTTCTGTGTGGAAAGAGTCCTGCATGGGCTCCAAACTATCGCCTCGGCAAGGTCTCGGCTTGATCATTGAATGCTCTCAGGCCGTACATACCGAACGTTCAGGTTCGGGCGCAAAGCTGGCAACGCTTGGAAGGAGCACCCGATGACCGACAACAATAAAGATTCTGGCACCACCCCCGATCCGGCTGATGACGCAGCAGCCTTTGCCGTGAATGAGTCCGGCGAGGCTACTCCGCCCACGGTACCGCCGGTGCCACCCACCGAAGCGCCGGCCGCACCCTCGGCCCCGACCGCCCCGCCGACGAATTCCGAGCCCGCCGTGCCGGTCGTCAACGCACCGACCCAGCCTGCCGCGACTGAGACCGGCTACCCGGCCGCGAACCCGACCTCCACTTACCCGACGGATGCCTTCGGTCGCCCCGTCGAGACCGCCACGGCCTCTGCCTACGCCCCCAGCGTCGCCCCGCAGGACTACGCCACCGCTAATTCCTACCCCGGGCAGCCGTTCACGGCCGGCAAGACCAAGGAATCCGGTCGCCGCAAGGGCAGCGTCGCGCTCATCGCCGCCCTCGCCATCGGCGCCCTGGTCGGCGGATCTTCCGGTGCCGGCATCACCGCTCTGATGATGAGCAATCAGAGCAACGGAGTCCGGGTCAGCGAAGCCTCCGGCCCGAGCAACGTCGTGGTCAATGACTCCACGAGCGTCAATCAGATCACCGCTGTCGCAGCGAAGGCCTCGCCGAGCGTCGTGACCATCGATGTCGCCAATGGCTCCTCGGGCGGTACCGGCTCAGGGGTCATCCTCACCGAAGACGGCTACGTGCTCACCAACACCCATGTCGTCACGCTCGACGGGGCCGCCTCGGACGTCACGATCGAGGTCAAGAGCAACGACGGCAAGCTGTACACCGCTACGCTCGTCGGCACCGACCCCATCTCCGACCTCGCCGTCATCAAACTGACCGACGCCAGCGGCCTGACCCCGATCACCTGGGGTGACTCCTCTGAGCTCAACGTCGGCGATAGCGCCATCGCCATCGGCGCCCCCCTCGGCCTGTCCGGCACGGTCACTGACGGCATCGTCAGCGCCCTCAACCGCAGCATCACCGTCGCAAGCTCGGCCGCACCGAGCTCGCCCGACCAGACGGTACCCGACGAGGGCGACAGCCAGAACCCGTTCTTCTTCGACTTCCCCAACCAGAACGGCGAACAGTCGCAGGGCTCCCAGGGTGCCACCGCGAGCATCTCCCTCCCCGTGATTCAAACGGATGCCGCCATCAACCCCGGTAACTCCGGTGGCGCCCTGCTGAATGACGCCGGTGAGTTGATCGGCATCAACGTGGCCATCGCGAGCGCCGGCAGCACGACCGCGTCGTCGGCGGCCGGAAGCATCGGCGTGGGATTCTCGATCCCGTCGAACTTCGCCCAGCGCATCTCCGATGAGATCATCGCCAATGGAACGGCCACGCACGGCCTGCTCGGTGCGAGCGTCAGAGACGCGTCGAGCTCGACCAGCAGCACGGTGGGCGCCCTCATCGTCGAAGCCAGCTCCGGTGGTGCGGCCGAACAGGCCGGCCTGCAAGCCGACGACGTGATCACCAACTTCAACGGTGTGCCGATCACCGACGCGATCGACCTCACCGCCCAGGTGCGGGTACTCCCGGCCGGTGGAACCGCTGACCTCACCTATGTGCGAGACGGCAAGTCGTTCACCGTCTCGGTCACGGTCGGCGAGCTGACCAGCTAAGCCCCGCTCCTTCCTGCACTGCACATCGCGTCGCCGGCTCGCCGGCGACGCGATGTGTTCGTCTGCAGGCGGGTGACGGAACGTCGGTGCGTGGCGAATTGCCGGGCTGGTAGGCTCGATCGTCCTACCCCCTTATCGGAAAGCTGGCCAGCCAGGTGCACCAAGGTAGTACGGGATTTCTGCCCGGGGTCTCGTACGTGATGCCCGTGCTGAACGAGGCGACACACGTGCGAGCTGCAGTCGAGAGCCTGCTGGGGCAGGACTACCAGGGACCGTTCGAGGTCACCCTGGCACTCGGACCGAGCATCGACGGAACGACCGAACTGGTCGAGGAAATGGCCGCCGTAGATGCTCGCATTCGTGTCGTGGCCAACGACGTGGGGTCGACTCCGGCCGGCCTGAACACGGCCATTCGCGCGTCCCAATATGCGGTCGTCATTCGCGTGGACGCTCACTCGGTGTTGCCCCCCGAGTACGCCCGCGTCGCGGTTGAAACGCTCGAACGCACCGGCGCCGACAACGTCGGCGGCATCATGGATGCTCGCGGAATCAGCGCCTTTGAACGGGCCGTAGCCCGTGCCTACGGCACCCGCATCGGCCTCGGCGGCACACCGCACCACGTGGGCGGAGCGGAAGGGGCCGCCGAAACGGTCTACCTGGGCTGTTTTCGCACCCAGAGCATCCTCGACGTCGGTCTCTTCGACGAGGGTGTGAAACGCGGCCAGGACTGGGACCTCAACCGTCGGCTGCGCGAGGCCGGTGGCCTGGTCTGGTTCACGCCGAAGCTGCGGGTGCTCTACCGGCCCCGGCCGACCCTGGCCCAATTGGCGCGGCAGATGCTGTCGACCGGGCTGTGGCGCGGGGAACTCGCGCGGCGCTACCCGGCGGCCAACGGCATCCGTTATTTCGTGCCGCCGGCCATGGTGCTCGGTGTGACTCTCGGGGTGCTCCTCGGCCTCGGGGGGCTCCTGCAGCTGGCTCTCGGCGCAACGCCGTGGCTGCTCCTTGGCCTGATTGTTCCGGCCGGGTACCTGTTCATCGTCGTCGCCGCGACTCTTGCGGTGGCCCGACCAGACGGATTTCGTGCAGGACTGCATTTTCTCGTAGTCTTGCCGTGCATTCACTTCTGCTGGGGAATCGGCTTCGTCCTCGGATATCTCAAGCTCACCAGCAACATCACGGCACACACGGGAAGGTGAGCAGATGACCAGTTCGCCCCACATCTCGCCCAACCGGCCGGCCCGACCGGAGTCGATCGCCCAGCTCCGAGCCGTCGCCCAGCCGCCGGAGGTGCGCCTGCGTGCTAACGCTGAGCACTGGACCGCGAGCCTCTACCTGCGGGACCTGTCGCCGTACCTGACCTGGATGCTGCTGAAAACCCGCATCTCCGCCAACGGTGTGACCGCTCTGATGATCCTGGCTGGCTGGTCGACCGCCGCAGCGCTGCTGATTCCCGGAATCTGGGGCGCACTGCTGGCCCTCGCCCTCAGCCAGGTGCAAATGCTGATCGATTGCTGCGACGGTGAAGTCGCCCGCTGGCGCGGCACGTCCTCACCCGCGGGGGTGTTTCTCGACAAGGTCGGGCACTATTCCACCGAGTCGCTCATTCCCATTGCCCTCGGCTTTAGGGCAGCCGCGTACCCGTTCGAGTCGCCCGAGGAATTTCTCTGGACCAGCCTCGCGCTGCTGCTCGCCCTGATCATCGTGCTGAACAAAGCGCTCAACGACATGGTGCACGTCGCCCGCGCCAACGCCGGCCTGACCAAGCTCGCTGATACCCACGGTGAGAAGACGCCAACGTCGAGCCTGATCGCCCGGGTGCGCCGCTTGGCCCGCTTTGTGCCGTTCCACCGGCTGTACCACTCCGTCGAGTTGACCATGGTCATCTTCGCCGCGGCCGTCGTTGGGCTGGTGATCGGGCAGCCGATCGTCGACCGGGCCGTGCTGAGCATCCTGGTTCCGCTCGCATTTCTGTCGCTCATCGGTCATTTCGTGGCCATTATGGCGTCCAAGCGTGTCCGTTCCTAGCTTTGGCTCCGGTACCCCGACGGTCGGTGTCGTGGTGCTCACCCAGGGCACCCGGCCGGAGGACCTCGACCGCGGAATCCGCTCGGTGCTGGCCCAGCAGGGGGTTACCCTCGACGTAATCTGTGTCGGCAACGGCTGGCAGCCGACCGGCCTTCCCGTCGGCGTGCAATCGCTCGGGCTGCCGACGAACCTCGGCATTCCGGCCGGACGCAATCGCGGGGTGTCGCTCGTCACCGGGGACTACCTGTTCTTTCTCGACGACGATGCGAGCATTCCCGACCCGAACTTTCTGATCAACGCGATCGGCAAGCTGCGCGCCGACCCCACGATCGGCCTGCTGCAGCCGCGGGTCGAGGACCCGACCGGCGTCGAATCGCCCCGGCGGTGGATTCCGCGCATCCGCAAGGGAGAGGCCACCACGCCCGGACCGGTGTTCTCGGTCTGGGAGGGCGCCGTGTTGCTGCCGCGGGCCGTCTTCGACGCGACCGGCGGCTGGGCCGAGCCGTTCTTCTACGCCCACGAGGGCATCGAACTGGCCTGGCGGGTCTGGGACCAGGGCCGGGTCGCCTGGTATGCCGGCGACCTCGTGGCCAACCATCCGGTGATCCTGCAGACCCGGCACGCCGACTACTATCGCCTGAATGCCCGCAATCGGGTTTGGCTCGCCCGTCGCAACCTGCCAGCCCTGTTGGTGCCGCTCTATGTCGGCGCCTGGACGGCAATTCAGGTGCTGCGCTGGGCCCCGAACAACCGGCCGGCCCTGCGCGCCTGGTTCGGCGGCTGGCGCGAGGGCTGGCGCAGCGATCCGGGGCCGCGGCATCCGCTTCGAGCACGCACGATCTGGCGCATGACCGTCGCCGGGCGACCGCCGATTATCTGAGGGACGGTAAGCTGATTCGGTGGTAATTCGGAAAGATGTCAGGCGTGCCGTCAAGCTGGTCAAGGATGTTGTGGCATCCCGCAAGGCGCAACACGCGCTGCGCGGCCCGCTGAAATCGCGGGACATACGCGAGGACAACCACTTCAAGATCGCCGTCTACTTTGCTGACGGGCCGGTCAACATGTACCAGATGCGGCAGTGGTACCGGCCGCTCGCCACCCTCGCCAAGACCTGGCCGGTGCTTGTGCTCAGCCGCACCGGCGGCGGCACCCTCAAACTCATGGACGAGTCGCCGGTTCCGGTCGCCTACGCGCGCACGGTTCCGCAGCTCGAGCGGATCGTCGCCGAGCAGGACATCCGCATCGTGTTCTATGTCAACCAGAACCCGCGCAACTTTCAGATGATGCGCTACGGGCGCTGCTGGCACGTTTTCATCAACCACGGTGAGAGCGACAAGATGTATATGATCACCAACCAGTTCAAGGCCTACGACTACTCCTTCGTCGCCGGGGACGCCGCGCTGGCCCGACTGGACCGGGTGCTCTGGGACTACGACTTCGACAAGCGCGCCATCAAAATCGGGCGCCCGCAGGCCGACTATTTCAGCGGCGAACTGCCGTACACGCGCGACGAACGCCAGGTCGTGCTCTACGCCCCCACCTGGGAGGGCGATCGGGCCGCCGCCGCCTATGGCTCCGTAGCCACCCACGGGGTCGCGCTGGTCAGCGCTCTGCTGGCCACCGGAACGCATCGGGTCATCTATCGTCCGCACCCGCGCAGCGGCGTTGTCGACCACCTCTATGGTGCCGCCAATAAGACCATCATCAGCGCCATCGCCGCGGCGAACGCCCGCGATCCGCGCGCGCAGCACGTCTACGATTCCGGCCCAGACCTGGGCTGGCAGTTGGCCGCCGCTGACGTCGCCATCGTCGACATTTCGGCGATGGTGTACGACCGTCTTGCCACCGGCAAGCCGCTCATTATCACCCGCCCGGTAAACCCGACGGCCGTGATCGATACGAGCGGGTATCTCTCTGACTGTGAGTGGCTGCCCGCAGAGAAGGCCGGGGACATCGTGGCCGCCGTCGACCGGCTCACCCACGATGGCGCGGCGGTCGAACGACTGCAGGGCTGGGTGCAGCGCTATTTCGGCGACACCACCCCCGGCGTCGCAACGGAGCGCCTGCACACGGCCGTGCAGCACCTCATGGACGAATGGGATCGGTTCGCGGCCGTGCACGGCCACGATGCACCCATTGTGCCCGATCCCGCCACGATCCCCGACGACGAGCTATAGCGTCGGGTTCTGACTGGGTGTTGCGCCTCCCCGCGAGCCTTGCGCGCTGCTGTGCTGCACGGGCGCCCGATTGTGGCTCGCGCGCCGGGCCGGCCGCGCGCGCGAGCGGCTTGGGGTTGCGCGAGCAGCACCAGCACGACCGACGCGCTACTCCCGTGCGGGGTCGGGCGGCGATTCGAGCTGCTGCGGCTGCGCAGTCGGCCACGAAGCGGATGCCAAAGGCTCGGCCGGTCCGGCCGCCACCGGCTTGCCCCGGTGCGTTTCCCGCACTCGGATCTCCCGCAGTCGTGGGTCCAAATCCGGCTGAAACCCGGTGGGCGGCGGGCCGAACGCGAGTCGTGACGCGTGCATGACCTTATTGCCCAGAATGTGATTGCCGACACCGCCGATGACCGCTCCGATGCCAAACGGGAGGACTTTGCCGAGCAGGCTGGCGCTGCCACGGGTGGCGAACTGACGCAGAAAAGCGCTCTTGAGCCGGTCGGTCAGGGGGCCCAAAACCGCCCGGGGGAGGCTGTTCGTGATGAGTTCGCCCCAGTAGGTGGTGCGGGCCGTGCCCGAACCGGTGACCTGGCCAGCGAGCTGGCGCACCAGATCGCTGCCCTCCCGGCCCAGCATCATGGTCATGACCAGGGCGCGGGCTCGCTCCGGATCCTCCACGGCGATACCGTGTACCTCGCTGACTGACTGCGTGAACAGCGCCGTCGCCTCGAGAAAGCCGGCGGTCTCCAGGCCAGACAGGGCGATGGTCACGCCCGTGCCGACCCCGGGAATGACGGCGGTCGCGCCCACTGCTGCGCCCCCGGCGGTGACCGCCGCGAGATAGCGCTTCTCCAGGATGCGCACGATCTGCTCCGGCGAGGCGTGGGGATTGCGGCGACGGATGCTGCGGATGTGGGCCAGGACGACTGGCCGGTGAATGGCCAGAACCCGGTCGATTCCCTTCACAAACCCGGTCGGTAGGGCGCCGCCCTGCGGATTCCCGCCGGTCGACGACAGCATCGGTGTGCTTTTCCTGGCCATTGATCGCCTTCCCCTCGCCCGTCTCGTCGAGTGTACGTGGTGCGCCGGGGCACACGCTGTGCCGCGCGGCGACTCCGGCAAGACATCAAATACCACGTCTGGGCAATTGTCCAGCCGCTAGTCAAGACCGGGGCGGGCGGCTACAACTGAGGAATGCCCGAGCCGAAATCAGAAGCATCCAGACTGCTTGGCCGCCGTCTGCGCGAACGGCGCCTGACTCTTGGCTTCAATCAGGAGTCGGTGGCCCTGCTCGCCGGACTCAACGTGTCGAATTATGCCCGGATCGATCGGGGGTATGGAAACCCGACGATGTACACCCTCATTCGACTCGCCGCCGTACTGCAACTCGAACTCAGTGAGCTGGTGATCGGCCTGGAGGTCGAACAGCTTCCGCCCACCCGGGACGCCTACCTGGCCATCAACTTTCGCTGACGATGCTTCTGGTCAGGCCTTGGGCTTGACGGCGTAGTCCGCGTTGTAGCGCTCAAGCACGTCGGTGATCGGGGCATCGAGCACAAGATCGCCCCGGTCGAGGTAGAGGCCGCGGGTGCAGAACCGACGCAGGTCTCGCTCATTGTGCGACACGATGAACAGCGTTCGGCCGCCGGCGAGAAGCTCTTCGATGCGCTGATAGCACTTCTCCCGAAAGGCCTTATCTCCCACGGCCAGTACCTCGTCGACCAGCAGAATCGGTTCTTCCAACCGGGAGATCACGGCGAAAGCGATGCGCACCTTCATGCCGCTGGACAGATGTTTGTACGGCGTATCGATGAAATCGGCGATCTCGGCGAAGTCGATGATCTCGTCAAAGCGTTCGGCAATTTGCTTGCGGGTCATGCCGTGCAATCCCGCAGTGAGATAGACGTTGTCGCGTACGCTCAGGTCGTCGACGAATCCGCCGGTGATCTCGATCAGCGGTGCGACGCCCTCGGTCACGTGCACCGTTCCCGTATCGGGAAGTACGACTCCGGTGACGAGTTTGAGCAGGGTGGACTTGCCCTGGCCATTGCGGCCGACGACACCGATGGCTTCCCCCGGCTGCACGGTGAAGCTCACGTGCTGCAGGGCCCAGAATTCGCCCGGACGGCTGCGCCGGTTTCTGGCACCGAAGAGGTCCTTGAAATTGCGGCGACCGCGACGATTCCTGCGAAAGCGGATGCCGACATCCACTAGCGAAATCACCGGCAGCACCGCGGCTGTCTGGTTCACCACTAGATCTCCTTCAGAACGGCGCGCTCGGTGCGGCGGAAGACCAGCAGCCCCAGCCCGAGAAAGACCAGGGACATGACAACGCTGATCGCAACGGCGAACCAGTCGAGTTGCTCCGGAAAAAACGCTGCCCGGTAGAGGCTGAAGATGCCGGTCAGTGGGTTGAAAGTAGCCCAGAACTGCAGTTCGGGCGGAAGATCGGTGGTGCTGTAGATGATGGGGGAGGCGTAGAAGAGAAATCGAAGGATGAGTTTGACGGCCCGTTCCAGGTCCCGAAAGAACACGACGAGCGGTGCGACGAGCAGGCCGACGCCCGCGGTCAGCGCTGCCTGAATCACGATGGCGAGGGGAAAGAACAGCGCGTCGATGTGCACTTGCGCGCCGTACACAATGGCGAAGAGAACCAGTACCGGTATCGAAGCGAGAAACTCGATGCCCTTGGAGAGCACGAGGCGGTTCACCCAGATGGTGCGGGGAATGCGGGTGGAACGGATGAGCTTGGCCTCGCGCAGAAATGCCCTCGTGCAATCGGAGACAGCCCCGTTGAACCACATCCAGGGCAGCAGGGCGGCCAACAGGAACACGATATAGGGCTCGTTGCCGACGTTTTTGTCAAATACCTGGGTGAAGACGAACCAGTAGATTCCGGCCATCACGAGCGGATCGAGGATGGACCAGAAATAGCCGAGTACCGAGGTGGAGTAGCGCACGCGAAGATCGCGCTGCGTCAGCAGCCAAAGGGAATGCCGATATCGCGCGATCGGCGTGCGCTGTTCGGGGCGCACCAGGGCGTAACTACTCACGCCGTCTATCGTATGGGAGCCGGACTTGGTCTCGTGCCAGCCCACACCTACTGGGTTCTGGCCCAAACGCCCCCAAACAGTGGTCGTCAGCCTCGCAATCGCATAGGTTAAGGATCAGCGGGTTGCGTGGATTGGTGCTTGTCGACGCAGCCACCAGCACACAAGCAAGGGAGCCCGCATGGCCTACAACGTCGCCCAGAAATTAATCTCCTCGCACCTGATAGTCGGAAAGATGATCCCCGGCACCGAAATCGGCATCCGCATCGACCAGACCCTCACCCAGGATGCAACGGGCACCCTGGTCATGCTCGAGCTGGAAGCTCTCGGCCTGGATTACGCACGCACAGAGGTTTCCGTGCAGTATGTCGACCACAACCTGCTGCAGGCCGACAGCAAGAACGCCGAAGACCATGACTTTCTGCGTTCTGCCTGCCAACGCTTTGGCATCTGGTTTTCCAAGGCCGGCAACGGGGTATCGCACCCGACGCATATGCAGCGCTTCGGCATCCCGGGCAAGACCATGGTCGGCTCGGACAGCCACACCCCCGCGGCTGGCTCTCTCGGCATGCTCGCCATCGGCGTTGGCGGCACCGAGGTCGCGCTGGCGATCGCCGGCGAACCGCTCTACATTCGCATGCCCGAAATCTGGGGGGTTCGTCTCACCGGACAACTGCCGCCGTGGACGAGCGCCAAGGACGTCATCCTTGAAATGCTCCGTCGCCACGGTGTGAAGGGCGGTGTCAACCGGATCGTCGAGTACTACGGTCCGGGGCTGGCATCGCTGACCGCGATGGACCGGCACGTGATTGCCAATATGGGCGCAGAGCTCGGAGCAACGACTACGGTGTTCCCCGCCGATGATCAGGTTCGCACATTCTTGCGCGCCGAGGCGCGTCAGGACGACTTCGTCGAACTGCTCGCCGACGCTGATGCGACCTATGACGTGAACGAGGAGATCGATCTCGCGACGATCGTGCCGTTGATCGCGCTGCCGAGTTCTCCGGGCAATGTCGTTCCGGTAAGCGAGGTCGCCGGCCGGCCGGTCGAGCAGGTGGTGATCGGGTCATCCGCTAACCCTGGTCTGCGTGACTTCGCGATCGTCGCGGCGATCACCAAGGGACGTCAGTCCTTTCCCGGGCTGAGCCTTGACGTCAATCCGAGTTCACGCCAGATTCTGCAGGACCTGACCAAAATGGGCGCCACGCTGGATCTAATCGGCGCCGGCGCGCGGCTGCACCAGTCCGGCTGCATGGGCTGCATCGGCATGGGGCAGGCACCCGCCAACGGCAGCATCAGCCTGCGCACCATGCCGCGCAACTTTCCGGGTCGCTCGGGCACCCAGGAGGACTCGGTCTACCTCTGCTCGCCGGAAACCGGTGCTGCGGCCGCGTTGACCGGAAAAATCACCGATCCGCGCGACCTCGCCGACTTGTTCGGTATGGACTATCCCGAGATCGTCCTGCCCGAGTTCTCCAGTGTGAACCTGACCATGCTTGAGGCGCCGCTGCCGGCGGTGGAATCGCTCACCATCGCGCTGGTCAAGGGCGAGAATATTTCATCCCTGCCGGTCTTCGGCCCGCTCGCCGAGCGTATTGAGGCGCCCGTAGCGCTGATCGTAGGCGACGATATTTCAACGGATGAGATTCTTCCGGCCGGTGCGCGTGTCTTGCCGTTTCGCAGCAACGTGCCCAAACTTGCCGAATTCACCTTTGATCAGGTCGACCCGACCTACCCGACCCGCGCCGCGCTCAGCCGGGACACGACCGGCCATATGATTGTCGCCGGTGCCAACTACGGGCAGGGGTCATCCCGCGAGCACGCCGCGATCACGCCCCGATTCCTCGGCCTGCGGGTGGTGCTGGCGGTGTCATTCGCGCGCATCCACTGGCAGAACCTGGCGAACTTCGGCGCGCTCGCGCTGCAATTCACGGATGCCGCCGATCACGATCGCATCCAGCGTGACGACGTCCTGGTGCTCGATGGCATTCGGGAGGCGCTCGCCAACGGCACCGAGATTCTCGTTCGCAACACCACCCGCAACGAGACCTATGCGGTGCGGCACGAACTCTCCACCCGCCAGATTGAGATGCTGCTGGTCGGCGGTCTCATTCCGTGGCTGCGTGCCCGGCACGCGCAGGGCGAGCCCGAGATCGGCGCAGCCGAGTAGCGGTACAAAGAACGGGACCGGCTCCCGCCGGCCCCGTTCTGATTATTCGGTGCTGTCGACCACGTATCGGTAATACTCGACGCCCTCATCGAAGAAGTCGGGTCCGTTCGATGTTCCGACATGATCGACCACGAACTCGTCGTGGGCGGGCGCGGTGACGTCGATCAGGCGTCCCGCGTGCACGTCGATATATTGCGTTTCGTTCAGATCGACAGCTCCGAGCAGCGCACGGTCGAAATTGATTCGCGCCGCCGCGTCTTGCCACCCGGCCACAACCCGCAGCGGCAGGGCCTCCGCCGCGTCGCCACTGCCATAGCCGAGGGCCAGCCAGTCCTGATCGGCCAGATCCAGGCCGTCGGTCAGGGCCTGGTGCAGGCCAGCGGCGAGCCAGGCCGGCAGGGCAGCGGTGTAGAGATTACCGAGGTCGCGCATGGCTTCCGAGCCGAGTCCGAGCTTTTCCCGAACGAGGGTGTCCCAAAGCGGGGTTTTGCGCAGCTGGTTGCGCGCCCGGCGCGCCAGCGGAAAGGCATCGCCGGTGTTTTCGGCGAGCTGCGCACCGATGATGCCGAATGGTTTTGGAGCCAGCAGCTCAGCGCTCAGCCGATCGGCGTCGACGCCGGCTCCGGCGGCGAGTGCGCGCAGCTCGTCGTGACCGTCAGTATCGTGCGCGAGAGCGAACAGGTAGGCCATGACCCACCCGGTGGTGGGCATCTGGTGGTACGGGCGGTGCATGAACACCGCGTCGATGTCGTGAAAATAGTCGAGATTTCGGCCGGGGCGTTTGTCGAGCATCGCCGTCATCGCGTGGTGGGTGGCATCGATGTAGCAGCTGGTGGAGTAATGCCCGTTGAACATGGGCAGGTCCTGCAGCTGGCCGTCGTCGCGGTCGGGCTGATTGCGAAAACGTGTAAACGGCTTGCGAAAGTCGGCCACCCGGTAGTCGGAGTCGCTGCCAGCCCCGGCGAGGTCCACCTCCAGTAGCCGGGCGTCGCTCTCCAGCAACATGGCGACGGCCCCTGCTCCCTGGGTGGGCTCGCCGCTGCCACCGCGCGCGTACTCGGCGATGTCGGCGCAGACGACGATGGCCTGGCGACCGCGGCCATCCGTTGCCAGATAGCGCAGCGCAGCTTTCATGCCGTACACGCCGCCGAGGCAGGCCTGCTTGAATTCAGGCACTTCGCAGTCTCTGGCCAACAATGGCAGGCCGGCGGCGGCGAGGGCCTCATTGACCATGCCCTTCACGATGACAGCACCAGCCGAATTGTCGGTGCTTGATTCGGTTCCGAGGGCGAGCAGTCCGACCTGGGTCGGGTCGATGTCATAGTCCCTAATCAGCCGCCAGACCGCGGTAGCCGCGAAGGTATAGACACTCTGCCGGGGTGCGCGCATGCGAAAACTGCGTCCGACCACCGAACGGAATTTCTCCCACGGTTGGTCATTCCACTCGCACCACGATTCGAGCTGAACGCGATACGGCGGGAGATACAGGGAGAAACCACTAATTCCAGGAGCCAACTGTGTCCACTTAACTTTCAGGTGATTGCGGGGCCGCGACGGTCACGTTATTTTAGTCGGCCAAGCTGCGAGTCGGGGCGCGGGCCGGTTCGAACGGATAACGTCGGGGGGCCCGGCTAAAATGGAGGCAGAACCGATCGGAGCAGTCCTGTGTCACAGACCCTTGAGGCCGGCGCTACGGCCCGCGCCCGCGCACACAGCAATATTGCACTGGTCAAGTACTGGGGCAAGAACGATGCCGTTCTCAATACCCCGGCGGTCGGGTCGATCTCGATCACCCTCGACGCCCTCTACACCGACACCCGAGTGACCTTTCGCGCCGGGCTCGCGACCGATGAATTATGGCTCAATGGATGCCGGCACGACGCCACCAAGGCCAGTCGCGTTCTCGACCTGGTGCGTTATTCCCGAGGTGCCACCCTGTGCGCGATCGTGGAGTCCGCGAATAATTTCCCGACCGGAGCCGGGCTGGCCTCGTCGGCGTCCGGTTTCGCCGCTCTCGCCGTCGCCGCGACCGGCGCAGCCGGGCTCACGCCGACCGTGCGGGAGCTGTCCATCCTGGCCAGGCATGGCTCCGGTTCGGCCGCCCGTTCCATTTTCGGTGGTTTCGCCGAGATGCACGCCGGCAGTGCCGCCGACGGTTTGGACTCCTACGCCGAGCAGCTGCTGCCCGGCGCGGACTGGCCGCTCGCCATTTTGGTCGCTATCACCGAGCACGGGGCGAAGCCGATCAATTCGACCATCGGCATGGGCGCGACCGCGGTCAGTTCGCCGTTCTACCCGGCCTGGCTGGCGACGGCCCCGACTGATCTCGCCGATATGCGGGCCGCGATCGCCGCTTTCGACTTCGTGCGTGTCGGCGAACTCGCCGAGTACAACTGCCTCAAGCTGCACGCCCTGATGCTCACCACCCGGCCAGCGTTGATCTATTGGAACGCCGCGACGGTCGCCGTGATGCACGCCGTTCACGACCTGCGCGCGTCTGGCATTGCGGCCTACTTCACCATTGATGCCGGACCGCAGGTGAAGGTGCTCTGCCTGCCGACCGATGCGTCCCGGGTGCACGCCGCACTGTCGACCGTGGGCGGCGTGCTCGAGGTGCGCCAGAGCGCGCTCGGCCCCGACGCCTACCGGCTGGACTGACGTGACAGTGATAACGTCATCGGCCCCTGGAAAACTTTTTCTGCTCGGTGAATACGCGGTTTTGCACGGCGCACCGGCGCTGCTGGCGGCCGTCGATCGCCGAGTCACCATCACGGTCGCACCGGCCGGGTCCTGGCGGCTGCACGCCCAAAGCATTGGTATCCAGCACCTCGACCTCGACGATGAGGGGAAACTACCGGCCGCTCTCAACGCCCAGACCCGGTCGACCCTGCGCCTGTTTGATTCGGTGCGAGCGGCAGTGCGAGCCCGAGCCGGCGGCGGCCCGTTCGAGATCAGCATCGACAGCGCGGAACTCTCCCGCGATGGCCACAAGTTAGGGCTCGGCTCGAGCGCTGCGGTGGCCAGCGCGCTCACGGCCGCCCTGGCCGCGGCCTCGAGGCTGTACCTCGATCGCGCGGCGCTGTTCACGCTGGCCCAGTCGGCCCATCGGGCCGCCCAAAACGGCACGGGTAGCGGCGGAGATGTCGCCGCAAGCGTCTACGGCGGTCTGCTCTCCTATGCCGTCGGTGCGACGCCGGTGCCGCTGCAGTGGCCCACCGATCTCACCATGCAGGCCGTGGTCACCGGTGAAGGGTCGGTAACAACCGACCTGGTCGGTCGGGTGAACCACTTTGGTGCCGAGCATCCGCTGCAACACGCCCAGGACGTGGCGAGGCTGACCCGGCTTGCGCACACGGCACAATCAGCGCTCGCCGACCGCGCCGAATTTCTGCGCCTGATCGACGACTACTTCACCGCGCTGGCCCGGCTCGACAGCCACGCCGAGGCCGGCATCGTTACCGCGCGTCACCGGGAGCTGCGCGTCGTGGCCCAGCGGGCTGGTGGCGTATTCAAGACTTCCGGAGCTGGCGGCGGCGATGTCGGACTCGCCTTCAGCGCAAGCGGCTTGGCCGCCGAACGGCTCGCGGCAGCACTGACCGACGCCGGCGCATCCGTTGTACCGCTGGTCCTTGGCGCAGAGGGGACAAGGTCATGAGCGGCTCACGCATCGCGAAGTTCTATCGGATGTCGGTGCAGAAACGACTGGAGTTGCTACACGAACGCGGAACGTTGAACGATGCTGACTACGCCATGCTGCAGCCCGGTGCCGGCCTGCTGAACGCCGAAACCGCCGATCGTCTCACTGAAAACGTGATTGGCGTATTTTCGATGCCACTCGGGCTCGGACTGAATTTTCAGATCAACGGCCTGGACTATCTGGTTCCCATGGTGGTGGAGGAGCCGTCCGTCGTGGCTGCGGTCAGTTCCACCGCGCTTCTGGTGCGCCAGGCGGGTGGGTTCGCCAGCAGCTCCGACGAGCCGCTGCTGATCGGCCAGGTGCAGATCGTCGACGTTGCCGATCCGGCGCGTGCTCGCCAGGCTCTGCTTGCGCAATCCGAGCACATTCTGCAGCTGGCCAACAGCGGCCACGCGAACATGGTCGCCCGCGGCGGCGGCGCCCGCGGTATCGAGGTGCACCTGCGCGGAGCGACGGCGCAAAACGGCGAGCTGCTGGTGGTACATCTGCTCGTCGACACCCGCGATGCGATGGGCGCGAACCTGGTCAACTCCATGTGCGAAAGCATCGCACCCCTGATCGAGCAGATCAGCGCTGGTCGGGTGTTCCTGCGCATCCTCTCAAACCTGACCGATCGCGCCCTCGTGCGTGCCCGGGCGGTCATCCCGGAAGCCCTGCTGGCAACCGTGGACTATCCCGGCGACCGGGTGCGCGACGGGATCATTCTGGCCAGCGAATTCGCCGCCATGGACCCCTATCGGGCCACCACCCATAACAAGGGCATCATGAACGGCATCGACGCCGTCGCGATCGCCACCGGCAACGACTGGCGCGCCATCGAGGCCGCCGCCCACGCGTACGCCGCCCGCGGGCCACGTTATGCACCGTTGTCGACCTGGAGTACCAACGACGCCGGCGACCTGGTCGGCGAACTGACCATGCCGCTGAAGGTCGGCACGGTCGGCGGTCAGGTGGAATCGAACCCGGCCGTGCGCATCGCCCATACAATTTTGGATGTCGCCTCGGCGCGCGAACTGGCCGAGGTAATGGCGGCCGTCGGGCTGGCCCAGAACCTGGCTGCGCTCAAAGCACTCTCGACCACGGGGATCCAACACGGCCACATGCGCCTGCACGCCCGAGCGGTCGCGGTGGCCGCCGGTACCGGCCCGGCGCGGTTCGATGAGGTCGTCGAGCGACTCCTCGTCGGCGGCGAGATCAAGGTGTGGAAGGCGCGGCAGATTCTGGCCGAACTCGAAGCCCGGCCGTCGCCGGTCCGCGCACCCCCGACCGCAGTGCCCCGGGCTGCAGCGCCCCAGGCCGCAGTGCCCCCGACCGCAGCGATGCCGGCTGCAGCGATGCCGGCTGCAGCGATGCCGGCTGCAGCAATGCCGGCCGCAGCAATGCCGACGCGTGCGCCGCTCGGTGCCCGCTCGCAGGTCGGCTACGGAAAAATCATCCTGCTCGGCGAGCACTCCGTGGTCTACGGCCGCCGCGCTATTGCCGCGCCGATCGGCCTCACCGTGCGAGCCGAGGTCGTTCGCGGCGAACCGGGGCAGGCGCCGGTCATCACCGACTGGAACGTTGATGGTTCGACGCAGGAAACGATCAGCCCCGACGTCTCACATCAGGTCGCCGCGTTGATCGCGGCGCGTCTCGGGCTGCCCGAATCCGGCGTGCGGGTCGACGTGTTTTCCAAGCTTCCGCGCGCGAGCGGCCTGGGAGCGTCGGCCGCGTTCGCCGTCGCACTGATTCGAGCGACCGCCGAGTGCTTCTCGATCGAGCTCAGCGACGAACAGGTGTCGAGCCTGGCCTTTGAGTGCGAACAGATCGTGCACGGCACACCCTCGGGCATCGACAACACCGTTGCCACCTTCGGTCGGCCGATCCTGTTTAAAAAAACGGATGCCCCGAGCGGTCACGAAATAAGCGACATTGTCACACCGCATCCGATCCCGATCGTGATCGGTCTCAGCGGTGTGCACGCCCTGACCGCGCACACCGTGGCCGCGGTGCGCGCGGCGTGGCTGCACAACCGCGCGCGTTACGATGCGATCTTCGATCAGATCGACTCCCTGGTGGGGGAGGGGGCCGACGCCCTGCGCCGGGGCGACACGGCCGAACTGGGCGAGCTCATGAACATCAACCAGGGCCTGCTCAATGCCCTGCAGGTGTCGAGCCCTGAGCTCGAGCAGATGGTCGCCATCGCGCGCCGGGCCGGTGCGCTCGGTGCCAAGCTCACCGGCGGGGGCGGCGGTGGCGCAATTATCGCCCTGGCCGGGCCCGCTGGCGCCGAACCGATCCGTACCGCTCTGCACCAGGCCGGCTACATCACCTATCTCACCGAGATTCGATAACTGTTTGACGCATTACCGTTGCTGTCGAAGCTGAATTAAGACATGCTTATGTAATGTTAATAAATCACCGCCGTGGATCCGTGGACGCCGACGGGTCAAGCCCCGGGCCGAACGTTCTGGAAACCCGCACCTGGGACCGAGTGCGGGAGCTGCTCGCCGAAGACGGCCCGCTGACCGCTGCCGAACTCGCCTCGCGGTTGCAGTTGACGCCGGCGGCCGTGCGGCGCCACCTGGACCAGCTTGCCGAAGAGGGTGCTGTCGAGGAGCGCGAGCCCGCGACGGCCGGCGGCCGTGGTCGGCCGGCCCGCGCGTACGTGCTCTCCGCGGCCGGTCATGCCGGAATGCGCACCGCCTATGACGATGTGGCCACCTCGGCGTTGCGCTTTCTCGCAGAACGGGCCGGGCCGGATGCCGTGGCCGAATTCGCGCGCGAACGTGGCGCACAGCTGGAACGACGGTATGCCACCCAGCTGCCCTCGACCGGCGGAGATGTTCGTTCCCGCGCTGAGGCGCTCGCCTCGGCACTGAGTTCTGATGGCTTCTCCGCATCGATCCGGCCGGTTGAAGCGAAGACGCCAATCGCCGGCGTGCACCTGTGCCAGGGGCATTGCCCGGTACTGCACGTCGCGGCGGAGTTTCCGGTGTTCTGCGACGTCGAGGCCGATGTCTTCTCGCGACTGCTCGGAGTGCCCGTTGAACGACAATCTCGGTTAGTCGACGGTGAGCACGTGTGCACCACCTTCATTCCGCTGGAAGTCATCCAGACCAAGCCGACCGCACTGTGACCTACGTCATTGCCTTGCCGTGCGTCGACGTCAAGGACCGGGCTTGTATTGATGAATGCCCGGTCGATTGCATTTATGAGGGTGACCGGGCACTCTACATCCACCCCGACGAGTGCATCGACTGCGGTGCCTGCGAGCCAGTCTGCCCGGTGGAAGCGATCTTCTACGAAGACGACGTACCGGAAGAGTGGGCCGACTACTACAAGGCAAACGTAGAGTTTTTCGACGATATCGGTTCCCCTGGCGGAGCGGCCAAGGTCGGTCCATACGCCAAGGATCATCCGCTGGTGGCGGCCCTGCCCCCACAGGGGCATTGATCGACAGCCACTGACTGATCGACAGCCACTGACTGATCGACAGCCACTGACTGAGCGACAGGCATGGCTCGATCGAACGTGCCCGGAAGTATCACACAACAACTGGAGACGAAGATGAGTGCACCGACAATAACGCCCGGTATCTCGGACGAGGTCCGTGAATTAGCGAATCAAGATTACAAGTACGGGTTCGTCACCGATCTGGACACCGATGTGGCACCCCGAGGCCTGGACGAAGACATCATCAGGCTGATTTCGAGCAAGAAGAACGAGCCGGAATGGTTATTGGATTCGCGTCTGCGTGCCTACCGGCATTGGATCACGTTGACGGCACCCACCTGGCAGCATGTCTCCTACGGACCGGTCGACTATCAGGACATTATTTACTACGCCGCCCCGAAGCCGAAAAAGAACCTGGCGAGCCTCGACGAAGTCGATCCGGAGTTGCGGGAGATGTTCGACAAGCTCGGCATTTCTCTGGGGGAGCAAGAACGACTCAGCGGAGTAGCGGTCGATGCCATTGTCGATTCGGTCTCGGTTGCGACCACGTTCAAGGACAAGCTGGCCGAGGTCGGTGTCATTTTCTGCTCCTTCTCTGAGGCCGTGCAAGATCATCCCGACCTGGTGCGGAAATACCTCGGCACGGTGGTCCCGTACAACGACAACTTCTTCGCGTCCCTGAACGCTGCAGTGTTTACCGACGGCTCGTTCTGCTACATCCCCAAGGGCGTGCATTGCCCGATGGAACTCTCCACCTACTTCCGGATCAATGCTGCGGATACCGGTCAGTTTGAACGCACCCTGATCATTGCCGAGGAGGGCGCCTACGTGAGCTACCTCGAGGGGTGCACCGCGCCGGTGCGGGACACGAACCAACTGCACGCCGCCGTGGTCGAGCTGGTGGCCCTCGATGACGCTCAGATCAAGTATTCGACCGTGCAGAACTGGTACCCGGGGGACGCTGACGGAAACGGCGGTGTCTACAACTTCGTCACCAAACGAGGCATGGCCGCCGGGCGCAATTCCCGAATTTCCTGGACTCAGGTCGAGACCGGTTCGGCGATCACCTGGAAGTACCCCGGCGTCGTCTTGAAGGGTGACAACTCGGTCGGAGAGTTCTACTCAGTGGCGCTGACGGCCCGGCATCAGCAAGCCGACACCGGCAGCAAGATGGTGCACATCGGTAAGAACACCAAGAGCACCATCATCTCCAAAGCGATTTCGGCCGGACACGGCCAGAACACCTACCGGGGGCTGGTGAATATGCGACATTCGGCAGTCGGTGCGCGCAACTTCACGCAGTGCGATTCATTGTTGATCGGCAAGGACAGCGGCGCACACACCCTGCCCTACATCGAGGTGAAGAACAAAACCGGACAGGTCGAACACGAGGCCTCCACCTCCAAAATCGGCGAGGAACAACTCCTGTATTGCCGCCAGCGCGGCATCCCCGAAGAAGAAGCGGTGTCGATGATCGTGAACGGTTTCTGCCGGGAAGTGTTCAAGATGCTGCCGATGGAGTTCGCCGTCGAGGCGCAAAAACTGTTAACCGTAAGCCTGGAAGGAAGCGTTGGATAATGCTGAAAATCGAAGAATTGCACGCCAGTATCGAGGACAAAGAAATTCTGCGAGGAGTGAACCTGCAGCTCAAACCGGGCGAGGTTCACGCGATCATGGGTCCCAACGGGTCGGGGAAAAGCACCCTGGCCAGTGTGCTGATCGGTCGAGACGGTTACCAGATCTCGGGCAGCGTCAGCTATGAGGGGCAGGACCTACTGGCTCTGTCACCAGAGGACCGCGCTGCCGCTGGCGTATTCCTGGCCTTCCAGCATCCGGTTGAGATCCCGGGCGTCGGCAACATGTACTTCATGCGCACCGCACTGAACTCCCTCCGTCGTCAGCGCGGGCAGGACGAACTTGATCCGGTGGATTTTCTTGAGCTGGCCCAGGAGAAAATGAAACTGGTTGAGATGGACCAGACGTTCATGAACCGCTCGGTGAATGAGGGCTTCTCCGGCGGCGAGAAGAAACGAAACGAAATCTTGCAGATGGCGATCCTCGAACCCAAGCTCGCCATCCTGGATGAGACGGATTCCGGTCTGGACATCGATGCGCTGCGGGTTGTCGCCAGCGGGGTGAACGCTCTGCGGAGCGAAGGCCGGAGTATGCTCGTCATCACGCATCACCAGAGGCTGCTCGACTACATCATTCCCGATCAAGTGCACGTCATGACCGCCGGCCGCATCGTGCGTTCCGGCGGCAAAGACCTGGCGCTGGAGCTCGAAGCGCATGGCTACACGGACACGCAGCCGGTGGATTCTGGGCGTTCGACCCCGGTCGGGGTGTCCCGGTGACCCTGCAGCGGGCGGCCGGCGGGGTGCTCGCCGGTTTCGAACCTCGGCTCGGAACGCGCGACCCTGCCTGGCTCAATGACGCGCGGGTGGACGCCCTGCACTGGGTGGGCGAACACGGCTTCCCGACCCACAAGAACGAGGATTGGAAGTACACCGGGTTGGCCCCCCTCCTGGCCGTGCCGTTCGCTGCCGCTACCGTCGCCTCCGGCGGTCGGGTCACGGCAGAACTGATCGACGCTGCAGCGGTCGATCTCGGTGGACTACGCCTGGTCTTCATTAACGGCCACTATTCGGCGCAATTCTCCCGACTGACCGGGCTGCCAGCCGGTGCCGTAGTCACTACCCTGGCCGCCGTGCTGGCAGCCGGGCCTGACCGCCTCGAACCCTTCTTCGCCCACACGCCTGGGGCGCGCCACGCCTTCGCCGCATTCAACGATGCGCTCGCCGAAGACGGCGCATTCATACACCTCACGGCCGGCGCCATCGTGGACGAACCGATCCAACTCGTGTTCTTTTCTGACGCGGGCGGAGTGCCACTGATCTCCAGCCCCAGATCGGTGCTGATCGCCGACCCCGGCTCGCGAGCAACGATCGTCGAGACCTACGCCGGGATCGAGGCCGACGTGTATTGCACCAACGCTGTCACCGAAGTCGTCCTGGCCGAGGACGCGCAGATCGAGCACTACAAGGTTCAGAACGAGCCGGTGACGGCCTTCCACGTGGCGCTGCTCTCCGTGCGGCAAGGGCGCGGTAGCCGATTCTCCTCCCGCTCGATCATGCTGGGCGGCGCCATCGCCCGGCACGAGGTGCGCGTTGTGCTGGACGGCGTCGGGGCCGAGGTCAGCCTCGACGGTATCTACCTGCCGCGGGGCGATCAACTCCACGACAACACGATCTTCGTCGACCACGCAGCGACCGACTGCACCAGTCACCAGCTCTACAAGGGGGTGTTGGATGGGCGTTCCCACGGGGTATTCAACGGTCATATCATGGTGCGGCACGGTGCAGACGGAACGGATGCGAACCAGAAGAACAAGAATTTGCTGCTCTCCGACCGGGCCGAGGTCGACACTCGTCCCCGACTGGAGATTTACACCGACGACGTGAAATGCACACACGGTGCCGCCGTCGGTCAGATGGACGACGAGGCCTTGATGTACTTGCGGGCGCGGGCTATCCCACTCGAGGAAGCCCGGGGCCTGCTCATCTACGCGTTTGTGCACGAGATGGTCGACCGGATCGACTTGTTGCCCTTGCGGGCACAGCTGGAACGCGTGGTCGCCGGTCGGTTCGGAAATGACGCCCATCTGGTTGCATCGTGACGCCCGTTCGCGCCGTGACGACGAGCCCCGGTCAGAGGCGGGCACGGGCGGAACGCCCGGGCGAGCCAGCGGGCTCTTCGGTCAGTGCGGGTATTAGGGGTCTCTACCAGGACATGATCATCGACCACGGGCGCCGACCACGCAACTTTTGCACGATCGAGCGCGCGACCCGCACGGTCGAGGCGGTCAATCCGATTTGCGGCGACCAGGTGGTGCTCTCCGTTCAGATCAGCGATGGTGTCCTTGCCGACGTGGCCTTTCTGGGCGACGGATGTACCATCTCGCAAGCATCCGCCTCACTGCTGACCATGGCCGTCAAGGGGCTGCACGAAGATGAGGCTTTGGAGCTGTTCGATCGCGTCCACGCCATGCTCACGACCGAACCCTCCGGCGACGATTCCCTGGCCGAGGTAGGCAAGCTTGCCGTGCTCTCCGGTGTCTGGGAATATCCGGCGCGGGTCAAGTGTGCCTCCCTGGCCTGGCAGGCGCTGCGCAACGCGCTGGAAACGAAGGAAGACTGATCATGGGCTCCAGCGGTTACCAGATAGTGGAACTCAGTCAGAACTGTCAGGCAACCGTGATTCCGGGCGGATCGCCCATGTTGTTGCAGGCCGGCGAGCAGGTGGTCGTGACGCAGACCCTGGGCGACAGCGTGACCGTGCAGACCGCGATGGGTTACCTCGTGCGCATAGGCGCTGAGGATTCCGCAGCGCTGGGCCTGAGCCAGCCCGCCACCTCCAGCGTCGGATCCATGATGGTGAAGGAAGGCCCGTTCGAGCTGGATCACGTACTGGACGCGCTCAAGAACGTGTTCGACCCGGAAATACCGATCAATGTCGTCGACCTGGGGCTGATTTACCTGTGCCAAGACGAGTTGTTGCCCGATGGCACCCACCGGGTCGAGGTGAAAATGTCCATGACCGCTCCGGGCTGCGGCATGGGCGATGTGCTTAAAGAGGATGCCCGAACCGCGATCAAATCGGTCTCCGGCGTCAGCGAAATCGATATTGAACTGGTCTGGGATCCACCGTGGGGCCAGGACCGGATGTCGCCGGCGGCAAAGCTCCAGCTCGGAATGTACTGACGCACGCTGAATAGGTTCCGCCGTCACGCGCGTAAAGTATTTGTTGATTGTGCTGGTCCAAGCGAAGTGGAAACCCTGTGGCCGAAGTTCCGGCAAATGTGAATCGAGCAGTGCCCGCGAACGTCCCGGCACGATGGACGCGTACGGCGCGATTAGACGCCCTGCCGTTTACGCGCGAGCATCGCCGCCTGTTGGTCGGCTCCGGCCTGGGCTGGGCGTTGGACGCCATGGACGTGGGACTGATCTCGTTCGTTTTGGCCCAATTGGCGGTGCAATGGAACACAACCGACGTGGAATTGTCCTGGATCGCTTCCGCAGGTTTCGTCGGCATGGCCGTAGGCGCCGTTCTCGGTGGGCTCCTGGCCGATCGCATCGGACGACGCCAGGTCTTTGCTCTGACCCTCCTCGTCTACGGCCTGGCGACGGGAGCATCCGCTCTGTCCGGATCGGTGGCCGTGCTGATCGCCTGGAGATTCCTCGTGGGGCTGGGTCTCGGAGCCGAGCTTCCGGTCGCTTCGACGCTGGTCAGCGAGTTTGCGCCGCCACGAATTCGCGGTCGCATCATCGTGCTGCTGGAATCGTTCTGGGCAGTTGGCTGGACCATCGCGGCCGTGATCGGATATCTCGTGGTGCCGTCGTCGGAAAACGGATGGCGCTGGGCCCTGGCCGTCGGCGCTGCACCGGCACTGTACGCCATGTTCGTGCGCCTGGGCCTTCCGGAATCGGTTCGTTTTCTCGAATCGCGGGGGAGATTTGTGCAGGCAGAGTCAACCGTTCGCCGATTCGAACGCTCGGCCGGAGTAGCGGTGGCACACCCAGAATTGAACCCGTCCGATCGTGACAGGCCAGATCGACGAGCTCGCACGGGGGGCTTGGCCGCTTTGTGGTCGCCGGGGCTGCGTGGCCGCACCGCCGCCCTGTGGTTGGTCTGGTTCTGCGTGAACTTTTCTTATTACGGTGCTTTCATCTGGTTGCCTACCCTGCTGGTCGCCTCCGGCTTCTCTCTGGTACATTCCTTCGGCTATACGCTGATCATCACGGTGGCGCAGCTTCCTGGCTATGCCGCATCGGCCTATCTGATCGAACGGTGGGGGCGGCGCAGCACCCTTGCTGTGTTCCTGATCGGCTCAGCTATTTCGGCTGCCCTGTTTGGCACCGCAACCGACGCCAGCCAGGTGATCGCGGCCGGTATGCTGCTCTCGTTCTTCAATCTGGGCGCGTGGGGCGCGCTCTACGCCGTGACGCCGGAAGTGTATCCCACTCGCATTCGGGCAACTGGAGCTGGGTGGGCGGCTGGCAGCGGTCGAATCGCCGCTATCGTGGCGCCACTGGCCGTTCCCATACTGCGCGAGACCGGCGGAACCGGGTTGTTGTTCACTGTTTTCGCGGCATTTTTCGTGGTCGCCGCGCTCGGTACCTTCGGGCTCCCCGAGAAACGAGGCCAGGCTCTGAACGATTGATGTTGCTCGGCCGAGCTGTTGGCGAGTGCCGAAACGATTTAGACCTGCGGAAAGAGCAGCGGGAGCTGCAGAGTCAGCCACGGGCTGAACGCCCACGGCGTGGCACGCACCGCCAGGAAGAGGTCGTCGAGAGGCACCCACCGCCATTCCATGACCTCGTCGGCTCGCGGCGCAACGGGCGTCTGGGTCACTGCCGTGAACACCGGGCAGATTTCGTTCTCCACGATTCCGGACGCATCGATCGCACGGTAGCGAAAATCAGGTAAAGAGAGGGTGAGTTCGGTCAGTTCGATGCCGAGTTCGTGGCTGGCCCGGCGCAGCGCCGCATTCGCCAGAGTCTCACCGGGCGCCGGGTGACCGCAGAAAGAATTGGTCCACACGCCGGGCCAGGCTTTCTTGGTCAGCGCACGGCGGGTGACCAAAATGCGCTCGTTCTCATCGAAGACGTGGCAGGAGAATGCCAGGTGCAGCGCGGTATCACGGTCGTGCACGAGCGCCTTGTCGGCCGTGCCGATCGGCGTTCCGTCCTCGGCAACGAGCACCACGGTCTCTCCTGCCAGAACATCCCGATCATCGGTTATGGAATTGTGCGCCACGTCTGTCCATCCTCTGAATTTTCCTACGTCAAATCTACGCCAGCGGCGCGCAAACTATGTTGAGGCACCAGAAAACCCCCACGCCGAGGCGCGGGGGTTCGGTCGGGCCATGTGGTGTCGGTTAGACGAACAAGTTCGCGCGCTCGAGGTCTTCGGCGAAATCCACCTCGACGGCGTAGAAGTCGGAGATGTTCACCGGCTCCACCAGCATGCGGTTCTGCTCGATCGCAAGCTCAATGCCGCGCTCGAAGTAGTCCTGGTCGGCTACCTTGCTCAGCTGGCGGATCAGCGTCGCCTTGTCGGCACTCGACACGTAGTTGATGCCGACGGCTTCGCCGAGTCCGCCCTTGACAGTCTTGGACAGCTCCTTGATATAGCCCTCGGCGCTCGTCGTGTACTTGACCTCTTCATCGGACACCTTGTCGGTGTTCACGGTGACGAAGGACTGGTCGCGGGCCATCATGGCGGCCGCGCGGTCGAGAATGGCCGGGTCGAAGACGACGTCACCGTTCATCCAGAGCACGCCGCCCGACTTCGACGCCTGCAGGGCACGCAGCAGGCTTTTCGACGTGTTGGTCTGGTCGTATTCTTCGTTGTAAACGAAGGATGCCTGTGGGAACGCTTCGATGATGTGCTCGAGCTTGTAGCCGACGACGATGGTGACCTTGGCGGCTTTGCCGAAGGCGTGGGCGATGTTGTCGAACTGCTGCTGCATGATGGTGCGGCCATCGTTAAGTTCGGTGAGCGGCTTCGGCAGCGAGCGTCCGAGGCGGCTGCCCATGCCGGCGGCCAGAATAACGACCTGCGTCTTGACCGACTGCGTCTTACCTGCCTGTGTCGTCACGATTATCTCCTCAAGAATGGTTGGGGCTACGCCTGAAAACCCACTCGCTTGCGAAGAGTTTGCTTAGGATTCACCCACATGTTCACGTAAAGACACACCGTTATGTCAATCTCACCATAACCCGTCGGGTCGTTCCGCGGGCAGAAACGTCGCAGCACGTGTCCATTTCGTGACCCGGCATGGAGCGTACTCACAGGTTGAAATGGCTGTCAAGCGGCCTTCCGCGCCCTCAGGTCGGTGGTCCTTGGTAGGTTAGCTGAGTGACTTTTGTGCCGCTCGACTCCGAACCTGACGACGAATCTGTAACTGTCACTTCCGCTGAATCGAAAGCGCCGAACGCCGTGGAACGAAAGATCGTGGAACTCAACTCCGCGGGTCCGGCGGCAATTGAGTCAGCTCTCGTCAAACCCGCCACGCTGGAACCTCCTGTTCCGAAGCCGGCTGCAGGTAAGCCTGCCGCGCGTAAACCTGCCGTGCGTAAACCAGCTGTACGCAAGCCAGCCGCTGGGGCATCGGCTGCGGCCACGGCTAAGAAATCGACCGCGCCTGGACCGAACGCATCAACCTCCTCCGACACAACGGACACAACGGACACAACGGCCACAACGGCCAAGCCGATCGCACGCAAGCCGGCTGCACGTAAACCGACCGTGCGCAAGCCGGCGGTTCGAAAGGCATCCGTCCCCGCGTCAACGACCGCTCCGGCACCATCCGCGGCCACGACGTCGTCGCTCGCCAACAGCGCGACCGACGAAACGACTCGTCCCTATGCGACGCGCGATGCGCTCCAGGACCGGCTCCGCACCGCTGCGCCCACAGACCCGCCCGCGCCGGATCCCCAGACCGAGGTTCCAGTCGAGCTAGAGCCACAGACCGAGGTTCCAGCCGAGCTTCAAACGGCGCCCCAATCAGCGCCCAAAACGGCACCCAGGACGGCCCCGAAGGCGGCCCCGAAGGCCGGACCGAAGGCGAGCCTGAAGGCACAACCGAAGTCCGTGCCCGCATCCGTGGCCAAGCCGGCCCCGATTGTGATCGAGGCCCGTGGCCTGATCAAACGCTTCGGACAGACCATCGCGGTTTCCGACCTCAACCTGACTGTTCGTGCCGGGTCGTTCTATGGCATCGTCGGACCGAACGGTGCCGGCAAGACCACGACCCTGTCCATGATCACCGGGCTGCTTCGGCCGGCAGCCGGAACCGTCACCGTGCACGGAATCGACGTGTGGAAGCGACCCAACGACGCCAAGCGCGTCATCGGGGTGCTGCCCGATCGGCTTCGGCTGTTCGATCGGCTGACCGGGGCGCAGCTGCTTTATTACGCCGGCACGCTCCGCGGGCTCGACAACGACACTGTGCGTACCCGGTCGGCGGATTTGGCCGCGGCGTTCGGCCTCGAGGACGCACTCAACCGGCTGGTCGCCGACTACTCCGCCGGCATGACCAAGAAGATCGCCCTGGCCTGTGCCATGATCCATTCCCCCCGCGTACTCGTGCTCGATGAACCCTTCGAGTCGGTCGACCCGGTTTCCGCGGTCAACGTCACCGAAATTCTGCAGAAGTATGTTGCTGCCGGCGGCACCGTCGTGCTGTCCAGCCACGGTATGGATCTGATTCAGCGGGTCTGCGATCACGTCGCGATCATCGTGCAGGGGCGGGTCCTGGCGGCCGGCACCGTTGACGAGGTGCGTGGTCAGAAGACGCTCGAAGACCGGTTCGTTGAACTCGCCGGTGGGCGCAAGGTGGCGGAGGGCATGGAATGGTTGCACAATTTTTCGGATTGAAACTCCGGCTGCTCGCTAACCTGTTTCGCCGGAGTCCCTGGCAGGTCGTCGGCCTGGTCGTCGGCCTGCTCTACGGGCTCGGCGTTGCCATCACTCTTCTCGTCGCCCTGATCTCCCTGCGATTCGTCGGTGACCCGGTTCTGATTCGTGATTCGCTCATCGTGGCCGGATCGGTGGTGGTGCTGGGCTTTCTGCTCATCCCGATCGTCGCCGGAATCGACGACAGCATGGACCCACGCAAGTTCGCCTTCCTGGGCATTCCGAATCGTTCCCTGTCGCTGGGCCTGGCAGGGTCGGCTCTCATCGGTGTTCCGGCCGTCACTCTGAGCATTGTCCTGCTCGGCACGGTGTTCACCTGGTCGCGTGGCGTGGGCCAGACGCTGCTCGCGCTCGTCTCAGCCGGGCTCATCTTGGCCACCTGCATTCTGTTGTCGCGAGTGAGCGCATCCCTCGCAGCGTTTCTGCTCTCCACCCGGCGTTCGCGAGAATTCACCGGCCTCATCGGAGTCGTCGTGCTGGTCATGATTTCCCCGGTGGTCGTGGTGCTGATCAGCACGGACTGGGCCCGGCACGGCCGTACCTTGCTCGGCACGCTCGCCTCAATTCTGGGCTGGACGCCGCTCGGTGCAGCCTGGGCAGTGCCCGGGGACGCCTCCACCGGTGCCTGGGGCCCGGCCATTCTCAAGCTCGTCATCGCTGCAGCGTCGGTCTACACCCTGTGGTTGATCTGGCAGCTGGTCGTGGCGCGTATGCTCGTGTCGCCCGGTCGCGAAGCGGCAGCGAAGCAGTATTCCGGGCTGGGCTGGTTCGACCGCATGCCGCACAACGCCGTCGGCGCCATCGCCGCGCGCACCTTCACTTACTGGGCCCGTGACTCGCGCTACTGGGTATCGCTCATCATGATCCCGATCGTTCCGATTATCGCGGTCCTGCCACTCATTATCGCCGGTGTGCCCGTGCACTACCTCGCCCTGGTCCCGGTGCCGCTCATGTGCGTCTTCCTCGGCTGGACTATGCACAACGACGTCGCCTACGACAGCACGGCCATCTGGCTGCACGTTGCCTCCGGTACGCGCGGGGTAGCCGACCGCATCGGTCGGCTTGTTCCCGCATTGGTCATGGCCATCCCCGTTATCGGTATCGGGTCGGCCATCAGTATCTGGTTCTACGGAGACTGGACGGTGCTGCCGTCCATGCTGGGAGTGAGCACCTGCATCCTCCTGGCCGGTCTGGGTTTTTCGAGCTACACCTCGACGAGGTTTCCGTACCCGGTCACGAAACCTGGCGACAGCCCGTTTGCGCAGCCGCAGGCCTCCGACACGGCAGCGGCTCTGGTGCAATCGTTGACCTTCACCGGCTCGATTGTTCTCGCGCTGCCCGCGCTCCTGTTCGCGTACCTGGGAATTACCGCGGATCCGGTCTGGCATCTGCGTAGCCTGGGAGCTGGAATCGGGCTCGGCCTGCTCGCCGTGATCGTGGGAATCTGGCTCGGCTCGCGCACCTTCGAACGACGTGGACCCGAGATGCTCGCCTCCGCGCAGCGCGCCTGATCACCACCTACCTGATCACCCCGTGCCAGCCCAGCCGGCCCGAGATTGCTTAGACTGGTGCCATGACTGAATTTCGCGCGAGCATTGCAGAACCCGGCCAGCCCGGCGGCGGAACGTCCACCCTCGACCGTGAGCTCGAAGAACTCATCAAGCAGGAGCAGCTTGAACCGGGCGACCACGAACGGTTTTCGCACTACGTCCCCAAGGACAAAATCATGGAGTCGGCCATTTCCGGCAAGCCGGTCAAGGCGCTGTGCGGCAAGAAGTGGTTGCCGGGGCGCGACCCGGAGAAGTTTCCGGTCTGCCCGACCTGCAAGGCCATCTACGAAAAGATGAAGGCCAAGTAGCAGGTAGTCCGGCCGCAGCTATCGGTACGAGGTCGGAATAACAGCCTCACCGCGCCCGAGCCGAAACGCTTCAATCGGCAATTCCTGCATAACGGATGCATTATGCGCGCGAGCGCGCAGCGTCCCGGCAGATCCCAGGTAACGTTCGTCGACGGTGCCGCCTTCGATGAGGGGCACGAGGAGTGTTCGTTCCAGTCCGCTGCGGGAATCGAACTGGGCAGCGGGCCCATGGTCGAGCACGACGATTTCTTCCTGCGCGATACCGGCGCCATCCACTCGGCGCAGTGCGCTCTTGCGTCCACCGATGGACAGTTTCGCGGTTGAGGTCTTGGCAACGGAAATCCAGTCATCGCCGTGACCCTTGTGTGCGACGAGCTTGTAGACCAGGCCGGCGGCCGGCTCGCCAGAACCGGTGACCACCGAGGTACCGACGCCAAAGGCGTCGACCGGGCTGGCCGACAGGGCAGCGATGGCGAACTCGTCGAGATCGCTCGTGACCGTGATCTTCGTGTTGACCGCGCCGAGCGCGTCAAGCTGGGCGCGCGCGGCGGCCACGACGGTGGGTAGATCTCCGGAGTCGATGCGGATTGAACCGAGGTCGGGGCCAGCGACCTTGACCGCCCGGGCGATGCCGGCGGGCACGTCGTAGGTGTCCACGAGCAGCGTCGTGGCCGCACCGAAGGCATCCACTTGCGCCTGGAATGCTTCTTCTTCGCTGTCGTGCAGCAAAATAAATGAGTGCGCGGCGGTGCCCATCGTTGGCAGGCCCCACTGGCGGCCGGCTTCGAGGTTGCTGGTCGAGGCGAAGCCGGCGATGAATGCGGCGCGGGCGGCAGCGACCGCCGAATGCTCATTGGTGCGGCGTGAGCCCATTTCGGCGATCGGGCGGCCGAGGCTGACCGAGACCATGCGCGCGGCCGCGCTCGCGACCGCGATGTCGTAGTTGAGCACGCTCAAAATGAGTGTCTCCAGAATGACGCCCTCGGCGAAGGTGCTTTCCACCAGCAGAAGCGGCGACCCGGGAAAGTAGGCTTCCCCTTCCTGATAGCCCCAGACGTTGCCGCTGAAGGAGTAATTGGCGAGATAGTCCAGGGTGGGCGTGCGCACGACCCCGTTCTGCTCCAGCCAGGTCAGTTCTTCGGTTTCGAAGCGAAACTGCCGAATCAGGTCCAGCAGTCGGCCGGTGCCGGCGACGATGCCATAGCGGCGGCCCGCCGGCAGGCGCCGGGCGAAGGCCTCGAACATGCACTCGCGATCGGCGGTCCCGCTTTGGATTGCGGCGTCGACCATCGTGAGTTCGTAGCGGTCGGTTCGCAGTGCCGGTGAGTGCAGTGCCGGTGAGTGCAGTGCCGGCGTGCGGGCAGCCGGGGCGCCATCTGCAGGAACGGGGAACGTAGGGGACGGGGTCACCCGGCACAGCTTATCCGCTCGGTCGGGCTAGGCTTGATCTTCGTGACGGATGCACCGATTGGTATTTTCGATTCCGGAGTGGGCGGCCTGACCGTCGCCCGGGCGATCAAGGACCAGTTGCCGAACGAATCCATCCTCTATATCGGCGATACGGCGCACTCGCCCTACGGCTCGAAGAAGATCGCCGATGTGCGCGGTTTCGCACTCGACGTGCTCGATGACCTCGTCGCCCAGGACGTGAAACTGCTCGTCATCGCCTGCAACACGGCGTCGGCGGCCATGCTGCGCGATGCCCGCGAACGCTACAGCGTTCCGGTGATTGAAGTCATCCAGCCCGCAGTTCGGCGTGCGGTCGTGACCACGCGTAACCAGCGGGTCGGGGTGATCGGAACGGTCGGCACCGTCAACTCCCGCGCCTACAACGATGCCTTTGCTGCGGCGCCCCAAATCTCCCTGTTCAGCCAGGCCTGTCCCCGATTTGTGGAGTTCGTCGAGGCCGGTGTCACGACCGGCGCCGAGCTGCTCGCCGTCGCCGAGGAATACCTCGCACCGCTGCGCGCGGCCGAGGTCGACACCCTGGTGCTCGGCTGTACCCACTATCCGTTCCTGCGCGGCGCGATCTCATATGTCATGGGGGAGGGCGTGACTCTGGTCTCCAGCGACACCGAAACCGCCAACGACGTCTACCGGGTGCTGGTCAGCCAGGGGCTCGAACGTGGCCGCACGAGTCCGCCGACCTATCGCTACGAGGCCACCGGTGACAGCGCCGAGGATTTTCTGGCCCTCGCTCATCGCCTGATCGGCCCCGAAATCAACCGGGTCGAACTGATCGAAACCGGCGCGATCAATCTGAGCGCACTCGCATCGCCACCCTTTTCCGTCTTGAACCCGAACCACTAGGAGTACACCGTGACCGAAACCCTGCGCGCCGACGGGCGCACCAACGACGAACTGCGCCCGATCACGATCGAGCGCGGCTGGAGCGACCAGGCCGAAGGGTCGGCACTGATCTCCTACGGGCGCACCAAGGTGCTCTGCACGGCATCGTTCACCAACGGCGTTCCGCGCTGGATGAGCGGCAAGGGCAAGGGCTGGGTCACTGCCGAATACTCGATGCTGCCCCGCTCGACCAACAGCCGCATGGACCGCGAATCGGTCAAGGGCAAGATCGGCGGCCGCACCCACGAGATCAGCCGCTTGATCGGCCGCAGCCTGCGCGCTGTCGTCGATATGAAGGCGCTGGGCGAGAACACCCTGGTGCTCGACTGTGACGTGCTGCAGGCCGACGGCGGCACCCGCACCGCGGCCATCACGGGCGCCTACGTTGCCCTCGCTGACGCGCTCGAGTGGGGTCGCAGCAAGAAGTTCATCTCGCAGAAGGCGCAGCCGCTCATCGACAGCGTCTCGGCCGTGTCAGTTGGCATCATCGGCGGTGTCCCCATGCTCGATCTGGCCTACACCGAAGACGTGCGCGCCGACACCGACATGAACGTGGTCGTGACCGGTCGGGGCAAATTCGTCGAGGTGCAGGGCACCGCCGAGGCGGCACCGTTTGACCGCAGTGAACTGGACACGCTGCTCGATCTGGCGCTGAAGGGCGCCGTCACCCTGACCGAGTTTCAGACCAGCGCGCTGGGGAACTGACACGTGCAGATCGTTCTCGCCACGCACAACGCCCACAAGGTTGAAGAGCTGCGGCGCATCCTGGCCCCACAGCTTCCGGGCGTTGAGGTGCTCGCCTACGACGGCCCCGAGCCGGTCGAAGACGGCGTCAGTTTCACCGAGAACGCCCTGATCAAGGCCCGTGCTGCCGCGGCCCACACCGGGCTGCCGGCCATTGCCGACGATTCCGGTATCTGTGTCGACATTCTCGGCGGAGCGCCCGGCATCTTTTCTGCGCGCTGGTCTGGCCCGGCCAAAGACGCTGGCGAGAATCTGCGCCTGTTGCTCTGGCAACTCAGCGACGTTCCCGAGCAGCACCGCGACGCGCACTTCACCTGCGTGGCAGCCCTCGCACTGCCCGACGGCACCGAACGTGCCGTGACCGGCGAATGGCCGGGGCAGCTTCTGTTCGAACCGGCCGGCGAGAATGGATTCGGGTACGACCCGATCTTTCTGCCGGAGGGCTATGCCATCTCGGCCGCCGAACTCTCGGGGCACGTGAAAAACCAGGTTAGCCACCGGGCGATCGCCTTCGAGGGTCTCGTTCCGGTACTGCGCGAGGTGCTCGGCAGCTGATTCACCGCCAACTCGCCGGGCGGCTGGCGAGCAGCCCACCACGGCCCTAACCTTGTGCCATGGGCCACGATCACGCGCACGGCACCGGATCGAACCGGAGGCGTTTGTCGATCGCCATCGGCATCGTGGGTTCCGTGCTGGTGCTCGAGGTACTTGGAGCCTGGCTGACCGGCTCGCTCGCCCTGTTGGCCGACGCCGGGCACATGCTCTCCGACCTGTTCGGGCTCATCGTCGCGTTGACCGCCACCCTGGTCGCGGCAAGGCCAGCCACGGACCGGGCCACCTTCGGCTTTCAGCGCGCTGAGGTATTCGGCGCGCTCATCAATGGTCTGATCCTGCTCGTGGTGGCCGGTGTCGTCTCCGTCGCGGCGGTGCTGCGGCTGGTGCGCCCGAGCGACACGGAGGTGCTCGGCACTCCGATGCTCGTCGTTGCGATCATCGGTCTCGCCGCGAACGTGGCGGCTATGGTGCTGCTGCGTCCAGCCGCCGCCGGGTCGATCAACATGCGTGGCGCCTACCTCGAGGTGCTCGGTGACGCTCTCGGGTCGGTAGCTGTGATCGTCGCGGCCATCGTCATCCTCTTGACCGGTTTTGCGGGGGCGGATGCTGTCGCCTCGCTGGTCATCGCCGGAATGATCGTACCGCGCGCCTACTTCTTGCTGCGGGACGTCGTGCGGGTGTTCAGCCAGTCAACACCGGCCGACACGGACGTGTCCGAGATTCGACGCCACCTGCTCGGTGCCGCCGGTGTCGTCGCCGTGCACGACGTGCACGTTTGGGCCATTACGAGCGGCGCGCACGTGTTCACCGCCCACGTCGTCGTCGAACCGACGGTGCTCGCTGCCGGCACGGGCACCCTGCTCGACGAGCTGTCGGGGTGCCTGGCGAAGCATTTCGACGTCGCCCACTCCACCTTTCAGCTGGAACCGGCCGAGCACGCCGAACACGAAGACCAGCAGCACCGCTGAGCTGATCAGAAGCAGCTGATCAGAAGCAGCTGATCAGACCTCGTGCCGGCCGGAGTGGTTCGTGTTGAACGTGTCGGGGTCGAGCAGGTGGCTGCCGGTGGCTTCGCTGGGCCGATCGCGCAGGCGACGGGCCTTCACGACCGACTGCACGTAGTGGTACACCGTCGGGATCAAGGTGATCACGACGGCACCGATTAGGATCAGGTCGATGTAGGCCGTCACAAAATCAGCGACTGGCGGAATGTAGCCGAGAAAATAGCCTGCAAGGGTCAGCCCGGTTCCCCAGAGCAGGGCACCGATCAGGTTGTACAGGGTGTACTTGCGGTAGTCCATGTGGCCGACACCGGCGGCGACCGGGGCAAAGGTACGCACGATCGGCACAAACCGGGCCACGATGACGGCGACGCCGCCGAAACGCACGAAGAATGCATTGGTGCGGTCGACGTTTTTAATGCTGAACAAGCCGGATTCCTTGCGTTCGAAGACGCGCGGGCCGAACTTATGACCGATGAGGTAGCCGACCTCGCCGCCGAGAAATGCCGCAAAGCCGATGGCCAGTGCGACCCACCAGATGTCGATCTGAATCACGCCGGCTGCGGGGAACGCGAGTAGGCCGGTGATGATCAACAGCGTGTCCCCGGGGAGGAGAAAACCGACGAGCAATCCGGTCTCGGCGAAGACGATGGCACAGACGACGAGCAGCGCCCACGGACCGGCCGATTCGATGATCTGGGTCGGGTCGAGCCAGGGAATCAGTGCGGTGGGATTCATGCAGGGAACTCCAGTTGGCGGCGGGCATTTATCGGGTGAGTGCAGCGGATACCGAGCCCAGAGTATCGCGCAATCGTGGGAAATTGCCCGGCCGCTCCGCCCCGGCATTAGGGGGAGGTGACGCCCGATGACCGTGTGCGGGAGAGGGGACTTGAACCCCCACGCTCGAAAGCACAGGAACCTAAATCCTGCGTGTCTGCCAATTCCACCACTCCCGCCGGTGTGCTCCTAGTCTAGATGGCCAGTTGCGCGGCAGGATCTCGTTGGCCGTCGTGATGACCAAGCAACGCCGCGGCATACGATTCCATCTGGGCACGCAGGGCGCCCACCAGTGCCGCCACGGCGGGCAGCCGCAGCGATTCGGTGCGCAATACCATCCAGTACGGCAGTCGCTCCTGAAAACTTTGCGGCAGCACCCGCACCAGATCAGCGTGCTGATCGGCCATGAAACACGGCAGGAAGCCGATTCCAGCGCCGGCCCTGGTGCCCTCCACATGCACGAAGACGTTCGTCGAGCTGAGCGACTCCCGCATCTGCGGCACCAGCCGCCTGGGCGCGTCGAGATCGTCGACCTGCAGCATCGAATCCACAAAATAGACGAGCGGATGCTGCGTCAGCTCCTCCACCGTCGTCGGAGTGCCGTGCTCGGCCAGGTACGGCCGGGAGGCGTACATACCGAGGTGGTAATAGCCGAGCAGGATCGATTCGGCCCGGTGCACCTGCGGCTCACCGACCACGACCTCGATATCCAGGCCGGAGCGGTGCTGCAGGGCGCGACGTGTCACGGTGACGATTTCAACTCGCAGCAGCGGATGCCGTCGCTGCAGCGCTGCCACGGCCGGGGCGGCGATGTAGGCGCTGAATCCGTCGGTGGCCGACATGCGCACCACTCCGGACAGCTGCGGGGAATCTGTCGCGGAGCTGCGCAGCAGGGTGAGCGCCGATTCGACGCCTTCGGCCGCCGACAGGGCTCGGTGTCCGAGCTCGGTCAACTCCCAGCCGCCGACAGCGCGGGCCAACAGACGACCGTCGAGCGCCTTCTCCAGAGCGGCGATCCGCCTGGACACCGTGGTGTGGTTGAGGCCCAGGCCCTCGGCGGCGGTCGTGAAACGCCCGGTGCGGGCAACGGCCAGAAAGATCAGCAGATCATCGGGGTGTGGGTCGGTACCAGCCGGTTCAAAGGTCATATCTGCAATTATGCACACGCGCTCTGTCATTTTGACTCTTGTTGCCCGGCCGTCCTGCGGGAATACTCAGTCAGGTCGTGCTTCAGCCAGGCGGCCGAAATCTTTTGCGCACTTCTCACCGCACAGTACGTGTCATTGACGACACAAAGGAGACAGACAATGAGTGTCAATCAACGCGTTGGGGCTGCCGGTTCCGGTAAGACCACGGCAACCGCCGGCAGCGAAACTGAAAAGTCCGGCCTCAAGAAGATCGTCGCCGCTTCGATGGTGGGCACGGTCGTGGAATGGTATGAGTTCTTCCTCTATGCCACGGCCGCGAGCCTGGTCTTCGGCACGGTCTTCTTCCCGAACGCCGGCAGTGAGCTGGACGGCATTATCGCCGCCTTCCTCACCTACGCCGTCGGGTTCATTGCCCGGCCTTTGGGCGGCATCGTGTTCGGCCAGATCGGTGACAAACTCGGTCGCAAGCACACCCTGCAGGTGACGATCATCATGGTTGGTGCCGCCACCTTCCTCATGGGCTGCCTGCCCGGCTTCGACACCATCGGCTACTGGGCCCCCGCGCTGCTCGTGGCCCTCCGCTTCATCCAGGGCTTCGCCGTCGGTGGCGAGTGGGGCGGCGCCGTTCTGCTCGTCGCCGAGCACAGCCCGAACGCGTCGCGTGGCTTCTGGTCAAGCTGGCCGCAGGCCGCCGTTCCGGTGGGCAACCTGCTCGCCACCCTCGTGCTGCTGACCATGACCTGGCTCCTTCCGCCCGAGCAGTTCCTCAGCTGGGGCTGGCGCGTGGCGTTCTGGCTCTCCGCGATCATCGTCGTGATCGGCTACTACATTCGCACCCACGTCAGCGAAGCCCCGATCTTTCTCGAGGCCCGAGCCCAGGTTGAGGCCGAGAAGGCCGTCAACTATGGCGTGCTCGAGGTCGTGAAGAAGTACCCCAAGGGAATCCTCGGAGCCATGGGTCTGCGCTTCGCCGAGAATATCCTATACTACATCATCGTGAGTTTCTCGATCGTCTATTTGAAGACGGTGCACGAGTACGACACGGGCCAGCTGCTGATCGCCCTGCTGATCGCCCACGTCGTGCACTTCATCGTGATTCCCCAGGTCGGCCGCCTTTCGGACCGCCTCGGCCGTAAGCCCGTCTACCTCGCCGGTGCTGTGCTCGGTGCCAGCTGGGCATTCTTCGCCTTCCCCATGTTCGACACGCTGAACCCGGTGCTCATCATTCTCGCCGTCACGGTCGGGCTCTGCTTCCACGCCCTGATGTATGCCGGGCAGCCCGCGATCATGAGCGAAATGTTCCCGACTCGGATGCGCTACTCCGGGGTATCACTCGGCTACCAGGTCACGTCGATTCTGGCCGGCTCGATGGCGCCGATCATCGCCGCCGCGTTGCTGCAGCAGTACAACACGTGGGTTCCCGTCGCGATCTACATCATGATCGCCTGCGCGATCACCGTGGTCGCCGTCGTCACCCTGAAGGAGACCAAGGGGGCATCGCTGCGCGAGGTCGACGCGGTCGACGCCCGCAAGCATGGGCTCGAGCCCGCCTCCTCCGGCAACTGACCGGCTCAACTCATTCGATCGTCAGAGGCGGGGCGCCGGGGGTGCCCCGCCTCTGACCGACCCACCCTGCAGCGATCGCGCAACTAAAAGGAACCAAATGACTGATCTCACCGACGCCGTCAGCGCCAACACCTTCGTTGCCAGCAGCGTCTCCGTTCGAACCCCGAGCCAGCCCCTCGCCGGTCGTCGCGCCCTCGTCACCGGCGGGGCGAGCGGAATCGGCGCGGCCGTCGTTCGAACGCTCGCCGCTCGGGGCGCGCACGTCGTCGTCGCCGACATCGACACAGCGGAGGCGACCTCCCTAGCCGAGGAGGTCGGTGGATCAATCTGGACCGTCAACCTGATGGCCACCGAGGCCCTCACCGATAACGCTCTTGCCACTGCTCTTGACGGCGTCGACATTCTGGTCAATAACGCGGGAATTCAGCGGATCAATCCGATCCAGGACTTCAATCCGGCCGATTTTCACAATATTCTCACGCTGATGCTGGAGGCCCCGTTCCTGCTGATTCGGGCCGTACTGCCGCAGATGTACGCGGCGAACTTTGGGCGCATCATCAACGTGTCCTCGGTGCACGGCATTCGTGCCTCGCCGTTCAAGAGCGCCTATGTCTCGGCCAAGCACGGGCTTGAAGGCCTGTCCAAGGTGACCGCCCTCGAGGGCGGGGCGCACGGAGTGACGAGCAACTGCGTGGCCCCCGGTTACGTGCGCACCCCCCTGGTCGAGAAGCAGATCACTGACCAGGCTCTGGTGCACGGCATTCCGGAGGCCGAGGTGCTCAGCAAGATCATGCTCACCGAGAGCGCGATCAAACGACTGGTTGAACCAGCCGAGGTCGGGTCGCTCGTGGCCTGGCTCGCCTCCGACGATGCTGCCATGGTCACCGGGTCGAGCTACACGATGGACGGCGGCTGGTCAGCGCGCTGACGCTGGGTCGATCGCTGATAATCGCAACGGATGCCCGGCATCCGTTGCGACCATTTTTGGGGCTCGGGGCACCTAAAAACAAGCCCTGTGGATAACTTTTACGCAGAACGGTAAATGAGGCCATCATACGGGGATGACCGAAGCCGTTCGTATCATCACAGAGCAAGTGCGATCGCGGGTGCGCCGGGAGGGCGTCGACCTGGCGGCCAATAACGCGCTGGTCGAGCAGTACGTGCGCGACGAACTGCGCCGGTACAGCGAGCGGGCGCTCAGCGGGCTCGCTCCGATGATCGCCGACGAGCACCAGGCCGCCCGCGAGGTTGTGGCCGCGCTGACCGGTTTCGGCGTCTTGCAGCCGTTTCTGGATGATCCGGAGATCGAAGAGATTTGGATCAATGGCCCGGCCCGGGTATTCGTCGCCCGCGACGGGGTCCCCGAGCTGACCACGCTGCTGCTCGGCGAGCAGGACGTGCGCGACCTCGTTGAGCGGATGCTGCAGGCCTCCGGTCGCCGAGTCGACCTCTCGTCGCCGTTCGTCGACGCCTCTCTACCCGACGGCTCCCGACTTCACGTCGTGATCCCGGATATAACGCGAAAATATTGGGCGGTGAACATTCGCAAGTTCACCCGGCGCATTCGCGATCTGAACCAGCTCGTCGGGCTCGGCTCACTCACCCAGCAGGCCGCCGATTTTCTGCGGATCTGCGTGCTCGGCGGCCAGAATATTCTGGTCTCCGGCGCCACCCAGACCGGCAAGACCACGATGCTGAACGCCTTGCTCTCGTCGACGCGGCCGGGTGAGCGCATCGTGACCGTCGAGGAGACCTTCGAACTCGATCTGTCGGCCCGAGACGTCGTCGCGATGCAGTGCCGGCAGCCCAGCCTCGAGGGCACCGGCGAGATCACCCTGCGCCGCCTGATCAAGGAATCCCTGCGCATGCGGCCCGACCGGCTGGTGGTCGGTGAGGTGCGCGAGGCTGAAAGCCTCGACCTGCTGATCGCCCTTAATAGCGGGCTCCCCGGAATGTGCTCGATTCATGCCAACAGTGCCAGGGACGCGCTGGCCAAGCTCTCCACCCTGCCGCTGCTGGCCGGGCGCAACATCGACTCGTCGTTCGTGCTGCCGACGGTGGCCGGCTGCATCGACATCGTGGTGCACTGCGAGATTGATCGGCACGGCCGTCGCCGGGTCACCGAGATCATTGCGCCGAGCGGCCAACTGGCCGGCTCGACGATCGAGGCGAGCCCCCTGTTTCTGTCCCCGCACGGGCACCTCGAGCCGACCGGCTCGCATCCCACCAAGCTCGCCAAATTTCGTGCCGCCGGCGTCGACCCGGCGCAGGTGTTGCGGCAGGGTGCCGCATGACTCTCGTGCTGGGGTGCCTGCTCGGGAGTGGGCTCGTGCTGCTGCTGGCGCCGTTTCTCTGGCCGGCCGGCGCTGTATCCGCGGGAGGCCGGGCGGGCGCCGGGGAGCGGATGCGGGTGCGCCTGGTTCAGGGTGGGCTGCGGTCGGTGCCGGTGTCGGCGTTCCTGGCGGTGTCGACGATCGTGGGCGTGGCATCCGCTGCCCTGATGCACGGCCTGTTCGCCGTACAGGCCCTGAGCGCCGTCGCCGGACTGGTCGGAGTGCTGCTGCCGTGGCTGATCGTCTCGTGGCGGGCCGCGGCCCGGCGCCGGGCCAATCGCACGGTCTGGCCCGATGTCGTCGATCACCTCGTGTCGGCACTGCGTTCCGGGCTGGCCCTGCCCGACAGCGTGAGCAGCCTCGCCCAGGCCGGACCGGTGGCCACCCGCACGGCGTTTGCCCAGTTCGAGCGGGAGTACCGGGCCACCGGCAATTTCAGCTACTGCGTCGATGAACTCAAACGCTCCCTCGCCGATCCGGTCGCCGATCGCATCCTGGAAACCCTGCGCATGGCCCGGGAAGTGGGTGGAAGCGACCTCACCGTGGTGCTGCGCAGCCTCGCAGCCTGGCTACGACAGGATGCCGCGGTACGGCTCGAAGTTGAGGCGCGGCAGTCCTGGGTCGTCAATGCGGCCCGACTGGGGGTGGCCGCACCGTGGATCATCCTGGTGCTGCTCGCGTCCCGCCCGGAGGCTGCCGTCGCCTACAACTCGCCGGCTGGCGTCGCCGTGATCGCGAGCGGCCTGGCCCTGTCAATCGTGGCCTACCGGGTCATGCTCGCGCTCGGCCGGCTGCCGGAGGAACGCCGATGGTTCGCGTAGCCGGCGGGTGCCGGCCATGAGCGCGAGCCTGGGCTGGGCCGTCCTCTGCGGCAGCGGTCTCGGTGTGGGGCTGTGGTCGCTCGTGAGCCTGACGCCGCGGCTGACCCGGCCCCGTCTGATCGATCGGGTCGTGCCGTACATTCTCGACGTCTCCGCCGAAGCCCGCAGCATCGTCGCCCGGAAAACCGTCAACCCGATTCCTGTGCTGGGCAGCCTGTTTGCGCCGCTGTTCGGAGCGCTCACCCGCGGGTTGTCGAACCTGCTTGGCGGCAGCGAGTTCATCGCGCGCCGGCTCCACCAGTCAGGCTCGGCGAAGACCGCGCTGGAGTTTCGCTCGGTGCAACTGGTCTGGGCGCTTCTCGCCTTTGCCGCCGGCACGGTGATCACCATCGTTACCCTTCCGGAACTGCCGTGGCCGGCGCGCGTGGTGGTGCCGTTCGTGGCGGGAATCGGTGGCGCCGTGTTGCGGGACTGGCTCCTGCAGCGGGCCGCCACCGCCCGGTTGGCCCGCATGCGCAGCGAGTTGCCGACCATTCTCGAATTTCTCACCCTGTCGCTGTCGGCGGGGGAAGGCATCCTGGATTCGATCCGACGGGTGTCCCGCACGAGTTCGGGGGAGCTGTCGCGAGAATTCGCGGGGGTGATCACCGAGGTGCACGCGGGGGTACCGATCGGGGTGGCGCTCTCGGCGCTATCGCGGAGCATCCAGTTGCCGGAGGTGACCCGATTTGTCGATCAGGTCACCGGTGCTCTCGAGCGGGGCTCGCCGATCGCCGAGGTGTTGCGCGCGCAGGCCCAGGATTCCCGCGACCAGACCAAACGCTCGCTACTCGAGATGGCCGGCAAGAAGGAAGTTGCCATGCTCGTGCCGCTGGTTTTTCTGATTTTGCCGATGACCGTTCTATTCGCTGTATTTCCCGGCCTGGTTGTGCTGCAGGCCGGTTTCTAAACGCACTGCCCGGTACCGTTCCGCTCACCAGAAAAGAGAATTCCATGTCCCGAATCATGCTTCGCCTCAAGGGTCTGCTCCGCGACGAGACGGGTGACGTGCCCGGTTGGGTACTGATCACGCTCATGACGGCCGGTTTGCCTAATAAAACATAAATAGGGTTATCTGATGCCCTACGCGCTAGGTGGGTCATCGACAGGGGTACTCCGGAATGAGTACCCCGGTGATTGGCGCCGTTCGACATCGAGGAACCGCGAGCACGTGTCCTGGCGGTCGTGGCGCTTGGCTTGGTGGCAGGTACCCGATCACTCCCCGCTGCGAGCCGATAGGTGGCGGTGATCGCATCTCAGCGGCGCGAGGATGCCCGCTAACGCACGAGTTCGGGATTGTCGGGGAAGTCGTCGGGGCTAGACCCGGGCCGCGGTAGGACCGCTCAGATTAAGGATTGAGCCAAGCTCTAACCTGGTCCTCTGCCGGCACGTTCAGCAGGATCCACCGGTCTTGGCCGTCTTGACGCACATCGCCGTGAACCCAAACGTCTGTGCCCTCTTTAGAAAGCTTCTTGACCAAGCTGCACCATAGCTTCGCCTCGTCAGCGGGCACGAAGCCTACCTGTCTCTTATCCTGATAAACGGCGACCGCATTCTTGTCGAACTTGTTGCCAGGATCCGCCATTAGCTGGAACGGTCCGATTCCCCTGCCGCGAATGGCCGACTGCCGATAGCTCACCCCGGCCACAGGCATCGTGTCTGTCGCATTCGGAAGGAAGGTTACTGTGCGCTTTCGACTGAAGAATCCCATAGCCAGCTCCCTATTGTCTTGATCTTCGCATGAGCCGGGAATGAGTTCCTGTCCCAATCCGAGGGCCGCGACGACGGTTGCTTCGCGCGCGTGATGGGGTGGGGGTCGGCTCTCTAAGAAATTGGAAGATGGGGCGGTGTTCCGCTCTGCCGATTCTCTGAAAAAATCGGGGATTTTCGCGGGTTCTGTCCCTTGCTTCGCGCGCGACCCCCTCGTCTCGTGCCGGGGAGAGAGTATTGGAAAGGAGCGGGGTGAACCGCTTATCGCGATCCCTAAGAAAATCCTCGAATTTCGCGGTCTTGTCGTGTCTTTTGTTTGGGAATCAAGTGAACCGAAGGGTGGCGGTGCTTACCCGTCGCCATTGACGGGGGCACCTGGCGCGCTGGTCGGGTCATTGCGCATGAAAGGAGTGCGCTATCCGGCCATCCATTCCGCTGGTCCTAGTGCATGTCCCGTGTGCGGTTGTCGCTGCACGGTTACTAGGGCGGTGAGGTTGACACGCAAGCTGTGGGGGTGGGGAGCCGCCCACGGGGCTGCAGGCGGCTCCCTGGTGGTGCTTATTAGATGATGCCCGTTACTTTGCAGACGGCCAGCGCGTTGAGGATCGCGAGGTCGAGGCGGGTGGTGAGGCGGATCGCGGTGCTGTTGGTGTTGAAGGCGTAGTCCTCGCTGTAGGCCAGCTTGAGGTCTTCGCCGACTCCGACGACGACCTGATCAAGGTCGACGGCGAGCGCGTTGGCGGCGGGCATGTTCGCGGTGACGAACACCTTGGATCCGAACAGGCTCGGCTTGTCGGCGTTGGCGAGGTCGGGCATGAGGAGGTAGCGGCCCGTGCTGTCTTTGGTGCCGCGGATCGAGGCCCAGCCGGCGGGGTTGAGGTAGAACGCGATACGCTCACGCTCGGCTCCGGCGGCTTCCAGCTTGGACTGTGCACTGAGCAGGTGATCGATGGTCAGCGCGGTGGTCGCAGCGACGGTCTGCGTGCCGGTGGCTTTGAGCAGACCGTAGATCCGGTGCGGGCTGGTGGCGCCGACTCCGTTGAACAGGTCCGCTTCGATAGCGGTTGCGGCCTGACGCACGAGGTCGGTGGAGACGATTTCGCGGGCCTGCCCGTTGGTGTCTGCGAGCACCTCGTTAGCGATGAGGGTCATTGCGGCGTAGGAGACGGGCTCGAGGGTGATCGATGCGAGGCTCGGGTCGGTCGGGGTGATTGCGTCGAGGTCGTTGCGTGAGCTCACGGTGACGCTGGCGGAGATGAGCGGGTATCGCACGGCGTGTTCGCCCACGGTGACCATCTTGGGCCCGGAGTCGAGGAAGACGCTTTTGGAGCGGAGACGATCGAACCATTCGTTCGCCTGCCCCGTGGTCAGCAGTACGCCGGAATTGGAGCTACCCAGAGCGCGCTGCTCGGACTGAAGGTCCTGATACTCGGCCCGCGAGGGGATCAGGGCGGATCGGGCTTCTCCGAACACCGGGCGCTTGGCGCCATTGAACGATCGCGTGTCCGGCTGCGCCATGAGTTCGCGAAACGCTGTTTCGACTTTGATGTTGGAGGCTGCATCTGCGTCCAACTTCTCGAGGCGGCTGTCGAGCGAACGCATATCGTTGAGAATGGTCTGGTACCGCTTATTTTCGACGGGCGAAAGGTCACGCTTCTCGACCTTGGCCTTATCTAGCATGCGCTCGGCGGAGGCGTAGGCGTCGGAGCGCTTTTCTCGTAGTTCGTTCTTCGTCGTCATTGTGTTTCTCCTAAAGTAATGTGCGGGTTTGCCGAAAATGGGCGAGTGCTTCGCGGCTGATTCGCCAGCGACCGGCGACGGATTCTGCCTGGAGACGGCCCGCTGCGATCGCTGTTCGAATGCCTCGGTCGGTCATGTGGAGTTGTCCCGCTGCTTGCGTGGTTGAGAGCCATTCAGAGGATGGGGCAAGTTCCGGCGTTGACGCTCGGGGCGTTCCGGTGGCGGCATTGGACCAGGCCAGTTCTGCCACACGAAACGCGATCAGAAGCGCGTCAACTTCGGGATCGACCCCGGTGTTATCCAGGCGGAAACGTTCGAGGCCCGCATACCGGTTCAGGTAAGCGCAGATCCGCGCCGGCACGACGATGACGCTGCCACCGCCGTGGATGTAGTGCTGTGCCGTGCGTGGTGACGGCTTCACAGCGTGCCCAGTCCTTTGAACATGGTCGCTAACTCCGCCTTGGACTCGATCACGAGCATCAGATCTTCGGTCTGGGGGTGGTCAACCACGAGCCCATCGACAGTGGAGAGAATTTCCCCCAGCACGTGCCCGCTGAACAGACCGACCTCGGCGGGGCTAAATCCGGTCAGAGTGTCTTCCATGATGTTGGAACGTTGAGCATCATCGCCACGAGCAGCGATCAGCCGCCAGACCGTGCCGGCCACGTTCTCTGTCCATTCATCGGTGCCATATGCCGCGGTCACGGTCGGTACCCGAATTTTCCGGTGCTATCGACGTACACGGACTTGTAGTCCGTCGTGAGCAGGGTGCTGTGAACGGCGAGCGAGTTGATTCCGTTGGCGAATGTACCGGTAGACCCGGATACCGTACCCGTCGCGCTCACGTTGCCCGTTACTGCGGATCCGGCAGGCGGGCTTGCCACGAGTGAATCAATGACCGCCTTCGTGTACGAGTTCGCCGCGATCGACGCTTGCACGCCAGCGTCGATGTTCAGCAGGGTTTCGTTCACCTTCGCGACTAGAAGCTGCACCTGGTTTGCCGTGTTGCCGATGTTCGTTCCAGACGGCCGTTGCAAGTCCCTGAGCTGTGTGCGGATGTCCTTGAGCTCGCGTATGAGCGGTTCGAGTCCGGGTCCGTCTGGGGTTCGATAGAGTGCCATGGTTAGTTCTCCTTTTCGTGGTGCGTGTTGGACTTGTTGTTGTTTCGGTACCGCTTGCCGGCCCAGATTCCACCTAGCGGCCGGTCGAGCTCGGCATAGGTGGCGCATAGGTCGTAGAGCGGGCAGGCTCGGCAGATTGCGCCGAGTGCGCCTATCTCCTGGTTGTCGTCGGTAAAGCGGTCGTCACGCTGGCACGCCGGGTCCGTGGTGAGCATGGCGACCTGTAACCGGGTGAATGCCTCGGTGGCGCGGCTCATGCTGCGACCCGCTCGGCGTCGTGCTCGGGGTTGCTCTTCGCACAGATCCCCGCAGCGCGTGACGCCGGAAACAATAGCGGCGCGGCGCACACCCGGCAGGTGCCGGGGTCAGGCTGTGCAGCCGGTTCGACGGTCTGCGACGGTTCAAGCGGTTCCGTTACAGGGGTATCGGCAGACACTTCGACACTTCCCGACGGTTTAGACGGTTCCTGTCGGGGGGTGATGCCGGACTGTCGCCACGACTTGAGGAAGTCGGCGCGAGCGTATCCGCGCTGGTCCCGCGAGTTCTTCGAAGACCTGATCTTGATAAGCACGAGCGTTCTGCCGAGTCGCTGCACGGTGAGCGCGCGACCGTAGGCGCTCCCGGCATCCCAGTAGTCGGGGTTAGTCTGGATCAACCGACTCACGAGCTCGTTGGTGTTCACGAACGGCTCACTCTCGGGCCATACCGCGTACAGGTCCATGAGCATTACCATTTGGGGCGGGAGCTTCATAAGACCCTCTTCTCGTTCCATCTCTACCTCTTGAATGTCTCGGTCGATCAGGCGGTCTGCGACCTCGGGCCACGTACCGCCCGCAGCAGCAGCAACACGCTTGAGCGGGTTCCACTTCTCCTTCATGCGGCCTACGCAGCCGGTGGGGAGGTCGGGGCGTACCGTGCGGATGAATTCCCGGGCGGCGTCCATTGCATTCGCGAGCGCTTCGGCGTGGTCGCGGGCATCCGCTTCGATCTCTTCCCAGTCGGAGGATTCAACTACTCCGTAAAGGTCAGGCATGAGCAGCACGCGGATAGACCGTGAGCGGGTGTCGTCGGGCAGGTGTGGGGAGTTGCCCGCCATTGCCACCGGGGCGTAGGTAGACATCTCTGCTACGTCCCATTCGCCGCCCTTGGCCGGCACGAGTACGGGCCGAGTGGCGCCGCGCTTGTACCCGCTATTGAGAATGGCAATGAGGTCTTCTACGCCCGGTTTCTTCGGGTCGAGGGAGCGGTCTACCTCGTCAATCAGGATCGTCCTGATGCCCTTTGAGAGCATCCGGGCGAGCAGTGCAGGCGAGGATATGGACGCGGCCTGAATCGGGTCGTGACAGAGACGCTGTAGGTGTTCGAGAACGGTGGTCTTGCCGCTCCCTGGCATCGTGGAGTCGAGCACGAGCCGCGGGGTCGAATACGTTTCGAGTGCAACGTGAGTGTGTGCAGCCCAGAGCGCGAGCAAGTCGAGGTCGAGAGCATCCGGCACGGAGATAAACCGGGCGAGCCATTCTCGAACTTCGGTCAAGGTAGACCCCAGTAATGAACCGCTTGAACCGTCTGTAACCGTCGAGCCGTCGAGAATGACGACATCGCCGCTCACTTGGCGCCGCCTGAGTAGATCTCGTGGCGGGTGATTTCGAGCTCTGCATAGCTCGGACCGATCAAGATCGGCGCACGCGGGTTGAATGCGGCTGCATAGTACCGATCACGGTCGGCGTTTGCCTGAGCGAGCGCAGCCTCGAGCCGGGTGTACTCGGGGAGCAGTGATGCCAGCGCGAGCCGGTGACCGTGCAGCACGTAACCCTGCAGGGCGGGCGTGAGGTCGTCGAGCTTGATTTCGTCGGCCACGAGGCGCGCGAGCTCGGCGGCGAGGCGGGTCTCGACGGTGGCGCCGATCAGGGGCGCGGGTTCTGCTGAGGTCGGCTCGGTGGGCGGTACTGTAGAAGTATTCGAGCCGCGAGTGAGAATTTGAGCCGGTCCCGTTGCCAGGGGCCGGTTTTGCTCTGCCACTAGGCTGCACGCCCAACGGGGCGCAGCAGTGAGGCGAGCCGATCGCGTTGCTCGGGGGTGAGCGGCGGGGCTTTGCTGACGACCTTGGTGATGTAGTCAGCGAGGCGCTCGGCGGCTAGGTCACGGTGTGCGACTGCGATCTCGGGGGAAGGATTACCCCAGCGAGCCGCAGCGGCTATCTTGGCGACAGTTTGGCGCTTGGACGATTTTTCGGATAACAAAATAACAACACCTTTTCGGTGATGTCATCCTTGCCCAAGGTGATAACGGTATGCCGCCAGCAATAGGCGGGGCATTCTTTGAAGCTGGTTGTTATGCTACTGCATTGCATGGTGTATATGGCGCGACACGCCAGAATCTAGGTTTCGATGCGGGCAAGAATTACAGGTGGCTCTCCATTTCGATATGCGGCGACGATGGCGCGAAATCGTAATCGATACGCGCGACGGCAGTTCCCGCAGAACGCACTAACACCTTCATCGACATCTGAGGACTCGATGGACGCGAGACTTATGGTGCCCCAAGTCTCAGACTGATTGGACAGGGTGCGCGGCGTCGACAGGGCTTTCTTTGGACCTGGGATGCCAACTGCCACGCTTATCTTCGCCTCCCCATCGTCGTGCACGAGGCGCGCGAGAACGTGGGCACCGCGGCCGCGATCGCATAGGGCCAGGATTGTTTGCTTCATGGTGCTTCCCTTCTTGCGGGCAGGTAGATGAGAACGTCACCCACCTGCCCGGGGTGTCGATTGGTTACGCTGCGAGCGCGTCCAGGCGGTCAGCCATAGTGCGCAGCCATGCAGGGAATGCCTCGTAGGTGTCAGCCGCTTCTCTGAACTCCGCTGCCGTCATTTCGCCGCTTCCCTCAAAACTGATATCCCCTGTGAATATGCCTAGACGGTCGGAGATGGAGCCGAGCACGATTCCTCCGTCAAAGCTGGCATTCACGGCCTCGTGAGACCAGTCGGATTCGGGCACGATATATTCATGGCCGTCACCGGTGCACTCGGGGTATTTGCACGGCGTGTTTTGCGCCGCGGTCCACAGTTTCTCGTTCTCGGTGCGTGATGCGTCGTTCATGTTGGTTCCAACATTGGCTACAGTATTCATGATTCGTTTCTCCTTGCTTGGTGTTGCGGATCTCGCCCTCGAGTTGTTGGATCAGCTCGAGGGCACTTTCAGGACTACGCGCCTATGACAGCCACGCGATAGCCACATCTTCGGGGTCAAATACCCTCGTGTTCTTCTGCTTGGACACGGTGACGGTCATGAGCGACGCAATCACCTGCCGCTTTTGAGGCAAGCCGAGCAGCGCCCAGGCGTTGGCCGTGTCCTCTGCTAGGGCTAAGTCGGTCATTGTGGAGCCACCGCGAGCGGAGTCTATGACGGCTTGAATCCGGGCTAGCTTTCCTTGGATAGTCGCAACCTGCTCGCGCACCGCGGCCGGCCGCATCGTTCCGTCTGCCACGAGCTCGGCCAGGTCATCCCACCGTCGACGCAACACCAGAGCTTCGGCCTGTTGTGGCGCGATGTCTTGGTCTACGCGCATAAGTTCGAGCACGTCCGGCCGGGAGAATCGGGCGATGACGACGCCCTCCACGAGGGCATCTAAGCGCTCTTGGTCGCGCTGAGTGCACCACTTGTCAGTACAGGCATAAGCGATCCGTGGCGGTCGGTCTACGCCCTTGCGCGGATAGTCTGGGCGAGCCAGCATCCGACCTCCGCAGACGGCGCACAGAGCAAGTCCAGACAGTAGATATTTGGTCTTATTGCTCCAATCGTGCGGGGTCTTACGATGCGTTCGAAGTCGGGTGTAATCGTCCCACTTCTGGCGCGTGATGATCGGCTCCCAGTCGCCGTCTGCCACGACTTCGCCCTTGTACTCACGAATACCTGCATAGGCCGGATTTCGTAGGCGAGCGCGCAACGTCGTGATGCTCCACTGCTTTCCCGTAACGGTCAGAATGCCGCGGGTGTTAAAGTCCTCAACGATGAAGTAGTAGGAATCGCCGGCGAGGTATCTGCTGTACGCCTCACGCAGCACGACGGCTTCGTGCTCCACGATTTGGACCTTCCCCCCGACGCGCTCGTAACCATACGGCCGATTCGAGAACTGCCACACGCCTGCATTTGCGCGCTGCACGTTCGCGGCGACCTGCCGAGCACCCTTTTGTTCAACCTCGTAACGAGCAGCCGCGCCGAGAATCTGGGCCATCATTCGCCCTGCGGCGTTATTGAGGTCAAGATCACCCGCCTTGACCGTGAGAATGCGCAGCGCGTGCTTCTCCGCGAGCTCAACCAACTCCACGAGATCCCGAACACGACGATAGAGCCGGTCGGTGTGCCAGACGATGATGGTCGATACGGTGCCGGCCTTTATGGCGGTAAGCAGTTCTTGGAATCCTGGGCGCGTTCCCTTTGATGCTGAAACGTCGTTGTCGACGTACTCGTTCGCGATTTCGAGATTCTGCGAGGCTGCCAGTGCCCGGCATTCGGTGAGTTGGCGCGCTACGGCCGCGCCTGCCCCGTCCCTGTCGAGGGACTGTCTCACATAAATGATTGCCTTCATGCCGATTACCCTACACCTGTTATGGCCGGTTTGGTTTTGATCATCTGGGGCCTGGCCGGTCCGGCCCTCAGCGGGGTCTTCCAACAGGCCATGGATCGCGTCAGCAGTTTCTGACCGACCCATGCATAAGCGGATGCGGCGGCTCGCCTGGTTGCGCCTTCACGAGTTGCGCGACGAGGCGGGTAGCGCCGTGGCCGAGTTTGTCATGGTGGTGTCGTTGCTGACCTTTCTCACGCTCATGGTCATGCAGCTGGCGCTCGCGCTGCACATTCGCAACACCGTGCTCGATGCCGCGGCCGAGGGCGCCCGCTATGCCACACTCGCCGATAGCAGCCTGCCCGCCGGAGCTGCGCGAACGCGCGATCTGATCACGACCGCCATCGGATCGATCTATGCCACCGATGTGGTCGCTCGCTACGGCACCCGTGCCGACTACCCGAGCGTCGAAGTACGGGTGGTGGCGCCGCTGCCACTGATGGGCCTGCTCGGTGCCCCGCGCGGACTGGAGGTGGTCGCGCATGCCGCGGTCGAAACGCTGGAGTAGTCGCTCCGGGTCGCCCGGAAGTGAGGCCGGTTCGGCCTCGCTGGAATTCATCACGGCGGGAATGATCCTGCTGGTTCCGCTGGTCTACCTCGTGCTCGCCCTGTCGTCGTTGCAGGGCGGTGCGCTCGCCGTGGAGGGAGCCGCGCGGCAGGCAGCCAGGGTCTACGTGCAGGCGCCGGACCAGGCCACGGCGACCGAGCGCGCTCGGCGCGCCGTGGCCTTCGCGCTCGAAGACTACGGGCTGGATGCCGGAGATGCCGAGGTGCAGATCGAGTGCTCCGGTGGGCCGAGCCACTGCCTCACCCGCCAGACTCTCGTGACGGTCACCGTGCGTATCGGCATAGCCCTGCCGCTCGTGCCCGACCTGCTGGCGCTCGAGCAGAGCGCGAGCGTGCCGATGACTGCGGCATCCACGCAGATCGTGTCCCGGTTTGGCGGCCTCGAATGAGCGGGCGACTGCCGCACGCCGGGGCCGAGGACGGGTCGACCCTGCTGCTCATCATCTTCTACGGCTTTCTCGCCCTCAGCCTCGTGCTCGTGGCACTCTCAGCGACGTCGCTCTACCTTGAGCACAAGCGGCTGCTGAGCCTTGCCGACGGGGCGGCGCTCGCCGGGTCCGAGGCCTTCACTCTCGGCGAGGTGCAGGTCGGCATGGTGGGCCCTCGGCCGCAGCTGCGCTCCGGTGACGTGTCGGCTGCGGTGGATGAATACCTGCGCCTGGTCCCGCACGCCTCGTTCGAGGCGCTCGGCGTGACGAGCGCGGCATCCGCTGATGGGCAGAGCGCGTCGGTGACCCTGCGGTCGTGGTGGCGCCCACCCGTGCTCACCCTCGTGGTTCCCGACGGGGTGCCGCTCGAGGTAACGGCGGTGTCCCGGGCTGTGTTCCACTAACAGCATCCCCTTCCGCGAGAGCGGGATAATTGCTGCCTCAGCACCCGTGAAGCAACACATTTCCCGCTCTCGAGGGAGATGGCCGGGGTAGGCGGGGAGCGCCCACAAAGGCGCACTAGCTTTTTCAGGATGGAAGCGTACTATGCACAGACACGTAGCCGACACGGAGGCCTCTTACCCGTAGGAGGCATCACATTTTTACGCAGTCGAAACTCGTTCCAGCCCCGGTCCCCGGTTGGTAGTGCTGGCGACCTCGGGTCGTCGTTCAACCGGGCTGGTCGCCACCGGTTGACGTGGCCCAGCATGGCGGCTGAGAATCACCGAGAACGGCTGTTAATTCATGGATGCATTACTAGACCGACACGAAGTCGATGAGCACAGTGTGGAGCAGCTCGACTTCGAGTCCCTTCTCCCCTGCGAGGGAGTGCATCACTACCGCGGATTGAGCGGTCACGATCCGGCCGAATCGGGTGGCTTCATGGTGATCTCGCCGTGCTGTGGGCCCAAGGTCATCCAATGCTCCTCCCGGGTCGACGCGATGCGCGTGTCCGGAGTGCTCTACTGCGGTGCCTGCCAGCACGAACATTTGACCAGCGAATACACCTTCGTTCCGCTGCAGCTCTAGGCCGCGGTCGTCCGCGCATTCTCAGAGCGGATGCCGCGCGCGGTACCCTCGCTAGGTGCCCTGACGGCGCCGACAGGAGCAGCGTGCGTACCAAGCGGGGGCAATGGAAGGGTGCGGGAGCTCAACTCGCCACCGAAGTCAGCATCAATTTCGGTTCGTCGCTGGCCGGACTGCTCATTCCCCTCGTCGGCTCGCCGGTCGTCGTCGCGGCCCGACAAATCGTCATGGTCATCGTCGTGCTGCCGCTGGCCCGGCCCAGGCTCAAGAACCTGACCTGGATCCGCATCTGGCCGCCGCTCGCCCTCGGCGTCGTGCTCGCCGTGATGAACCTCAGCTTCTACCAGGCCGTGAGCATGCTCGGGCTGGGCGTTGCGGCGACCATTGAATTTCTCGGCCCGTTCGCTCTCGCCCTCGTCACCAGCCGCCGCATCCTGGACTTCGTGTGCGCCGCGGCCGCCGCCGGGGGCGTGTTTCTGCTGACCTGGTCGGACGGCACGCTCGACCTGCTCGGCATTGCGCTCGCCCTCACCGCAGCGGCTTCCTGGTTTTGTTACATCCTGCTGACCCGCAGGGTGGCGACCGAATTTGCCGGCCTTGAGGGTATCTCCATTGCCAGCCTGGTCAGCCTCGTGATCGTGGTGCCGTTCGCCGTGCTCACCCTCGACCTGTCGGCGTTCACCTGGGGCGTTGTCGGGTTGCTCCTGCTCGTCGGAGTGGTTTCCTCGGCCTTTCCCTACACACTCGACACGTACATTCTGCGGCGGATCAGCCCTCGGCTGTACGCGATCATCACGAGCTTCGGCCCGGTGATCGCGGCCGGGTTCGGCGCGCTCGTGCTCGGCGAGACCTTCACGCTGCTGCAGCAGATAGCGATCGTCGTGGTCTGCGTGGCCGCCGGGGCTGCCATCGCGACGCAGCGCGACCAGCCGAAGTCCGACCTCGAGCTGACCGCGGTCGCGATTCCCTGACGCGGCGACCCTGCGCGGGCGGCCGTACCAGGCCGGCCCGGGCATCCGCTTATCGAGCGGCGCCGAGGCCCGGCCTATTCGACGCGCAGGCCGAGGTGGGCGGCGAGAAGCGGCGCCAGCATGCCGAGCTGGGCATCGTCGATCGTGGCACCGCGCAGGCCCTCAAGGCCGTGGACGGCCGAGAAGTCGCTGGAGCGCAGGTCGACGTCCTTGAGCTTGGCGCCGCCGACATCGAGGGTGCCGATGCGGCAGTTCTGCAGTTCGAGGCGCTGCACGGTGGCGCTGCCGAGGTCGAGCTCGTCGATAATGCAGTTGCTCAGCAGCACATCGGTCAGGGTCGCGTTGCGCAGATTTACGAAATCGAGCTTCGACCCGTCGATGTGCACCGAGCGCAGCGTCGCCTCGTAGACCTCGACCGAGCCGAGTCGGGCGTGGTTGATCTGCACGTCACGCCAGTTCGAGCGCGGCGCGCTGAACACCGGGGCGTGCAGATCGGTGGCGAGACATTCCGAGAAGGATGCTCCGCGCAGCTTGGTCTCATGCAGCGAGACTCCCGCAAATTCACACTCCCCGAAGGAGATACCGGTCAGGTCGCGGCCGTCGAGGTTCACGCCGGTGTAGCGCTCGGCCTCGCGACCGTCGCCGGAGCAAAGCTGCGCCCCGTCGTCGTCGGCGAGGTCGGGCAGCGTTATGCGGTCGATCGACGCCTTGCGGGTGGCTGCTTTCGCCACCTTTATTCGATGGGTTCGAGCACGAAAACCGGAATCTTCCGCTCGGTCTTGACCTGGTAGGCGGCGTAGTCGGGGAAGGCTGCCACGGCGCGCTCCCACCAGACGGCCTTTTCGTCGCCGGTGATCTCGCGGGCGCGCATGTCCCACTTCTCGGGCCCGTCTTGCAGCTCCACCTCGGGGTGCGCGATGACGTTGGCGTACCAGACCGGGTTTTTGGGGCTGCCACCGAGCGAGGCGACAGCGGCATAGTGGCCGTCGTGTTCGACGCGCATGAGCGGTGCCTTGCGCAACTTGCCGCTCTTGAGGCCGACGGTGGTGAGTACGATCACTGGCATGTCACGCAGAGTCGTGCCCTCGGTTCCGCCGGACTTCTCGTACAGGTCGACCTGGTCGCGCACCCACTGGGCGGTGCTTGGCTCGTATTCTCCGATGAGGGGCATATTTGGCCCAACGCGCGAGCCGCCGGGAACATTCCACCCGGTCAGGTTCGCCCGGTCAGAGCAGGCGGCCGGGGCGATGCGGGGCGTAGCGCGGAATGTAGCGGCGCAGCAGCACCGCGCCGCAGAGGCCAATTGCCCCCATCACGCCGCTGGCAACCGAGAGCGAGACCAGCGCGGTGATGCCGGCGACCGCCAGGGGAGCTGCGGCGCTCCCGAAGTCGGCCGTGAACCGCCAGGCGCCCAAGAACGGTGCGGGATTCGGCCGCGGAGCGAGGTCGGCGCCGAGCTTCATCAGCAGGCCGCTGCCGACCCCGTTGGCGAGCGAGAGGAACATGGCCACGCCGATGAACCACTCCACGTTGCTCGGCAGGTCGTGGGTGAACGCGAGTGCCAGGTGGCCGACACCGAGGCCGATCATCGAGGGCAGCGCGCTCCAGATGCGGCCGAACCGGTCCATGATCTGGCCGCTGACATAGAACAGGGCGAAGTCGATGCCGCCGGCGATGCCGATGATCAACGCCGTGTCGGGGGCGCTGATGCCGATACTGACCGCCCAGAGCGGCAGCATCACGGTGCGGCTGGCCCGCATCGCACCGATCAGACCGGCGCCCGTACCGAGCCGCAAAAGCACTCCGCGGTGACTCCAAATGGTCTGGAACAATCCCTGCACCGGCACGGCCGGTCGCGCCGTTCCGGTGCTGCTGATCGCGCCGGTGCTCGTGTCGGTGGCGTCGAATATGGTCCTATCAGCGGAGGGAGTGGCAAAGGCTTTCGACGGGTCTGGCAACAACAGCAGCGTCGCTGATGCGGCGACGCAGCAGATGATGAATACCCAGAACACGGCCTGCGTACCACCGGTGAGGTGAATCAGGCCGGCCGAGAGAAAGGGGCCGACAAACCAGCCGGCTCGAAACACGCCGCCGAGGGTCGACAGCGCGCGGGCCCGGTAGACCAGCGGCACATAGTTGGTCATGAAGGCATGCCGGGCGAGGGCAAAAATGGCTGTGGCGAGGCCGACCAGAAAAATGCCGAGACCGAGCACGAGTGGGTTGGGAGCGACAATGCAGACGATCACGGCACCGATGGTGAGACCGGATGCCCAGACCATCGCGTTCCGTTCCCCAATGCGCGAGACGATCCAGCCGCTGGGAATATCGCCGACCAGCTCACCGAGCATGACCATCGCTGCAATCACACCGGCAATGGCCAGGGAGGCACCGAGGTCAGTCGCAACCAGGGGAATCAGCGGGATAATCGCGCCCTCGCCGATCGAGAACAGCAGGGTCGGTAGGAACGCGACCAGGGCGACCGAGCGCAGGCTGAAGGGGCGCTCGTGATTGCTCATCGGTTCGATGCTACTCGCAGTGCAATCCCGACGGTGCTATCCCGACCCGTGCTGCTCAGACCCGTGCGATCCCGCCCCTGTAATCAGACACGTACGATCCCGCCCCTGTAATCCGGCACGTGCAATCCCGACCGTGTTTTCCGGAGTGCTGTTCGAGTGGTGCTCTCACCAGCCCGGCAGCACCGCGCCTTCGCCCGGTAGGCTGAACAGAACATGATTGACTTGGATTTCTCAGTACAGATCGCCGCGCTGCGGACCACGTTTGGCGACATCCGCTCGGTGATCGACATTGATCGACTGCGCGCGGAGATTGACGACCTCAGCGGCGAGGCCGGTATGCCCGACTTGTGGGACGACACCGAGCACGCCCAGAAGGTGACGAGCGACCTCAGCCACCGGCAGTCGCAACTGGCCCGCATCGAAAGCATCGGTGCCCGCCTCGATGACCTCGAGGTGCTCGTGGAGATGGCCAATGACGGCCAGGGCGACCAGGAACTGGCCGACGAGGCCGGCGTCGAACTCGCCAGCCTGCAGAAGCTGCTCGGCGAGCTCGAAGTGCAGACCCTGCTCAACGGCGAATTCGACGAACGCAACGCCGTCATCACCATTCGCGCCGGCGCCGGGGGAGTGGATGCCGCCGACTTCGCCGAAATGCTGCTGCGCATGTACCTGCGCTACGCCGAACAGCACGACTACCGCACGACCGTGCTCGACATCAGCTACGCCGAAGAAGCCGGCATCAAGAGCGCGACCTTCGAGGTCGATGCCGCCTACGCCTTCGGCACGCTCAGCGTCGAGGCCGGAACCCACCGCCTGGTACGGATGAGCCCGTTCAACTCGGCCGGCAAGCGCCAGACCTCGTTCGCCGCGGTCGAGGTGGTGCCTTTGATCGAACAGACCGAGTCGATCGAGGTGCCCGACGGCGATATTCGAGTGGATGTCTTCCGCTCGAGCGGCCCTGGCGGCCAGTCGGTCAACACCACCGACTCCGCCGTGCGCATCACCCACCTGCCCACCGGCACCGTGGTGAGCTGCCAAAACGAGAAGAGCCAGATTCAGAACCGGGCCGCCGCCATGCGCGTGCTGCAGTCCCGGCTGCTGGTACTCGAGCGCGAGAAAGAGGCCGCGACCAAGAAAGAGCTCGCCGGCAACATCACCGCGAGCTGGGGCGACCAGATGCGCAGCTACGTGCTCGCGCCCTACCAAATGGTCAAGGACCTGCGCACCGAGTACGAGGTGAACAACCCCAGCAACGTCTTCGATGGTGACCTGGACGGTTTCATTTCGGCCGGCATCCGCTGGCGCAAGAAAGCCCCCGAAGACTAAACGGATGCTGAGCCTTCCCCCTCTCGGGTATGTCGCAGTAGGGAAAACGCCAGCGGGTGCCTAGGCTCTAAGAGCTATGATCCGCTTTGATCACATAACCAAGAAGTATCCCGGCACCTCTCGGCCGGCCCTGAACTCGATCGACGTCGAGATTTTGCGAGGCGAATTCGTCTTTCTGGTCGGCGCCTCCGGATCGGGCAAATCGAGCTGCCTGCGGCTCGTGCTCAAGGAGGAGAAGCCGACCAGCGGCAGCATCCACGTGCTCGGGCAAGACCTGCGCTCGATCTCCAACCGCAAGGTGCCCTATTTTCGCCGCAACATGGGCGTGGTCTTTCAGGACTTTCGGCTGTTGCCGAACAAGACGGTCTTCGACAATGTCGCGTTCAGCCTGCAGGTCATCGGCAAGAGCCGTGGCTTCATTCAGGAAGCCGTGCCCGACACCCTGAAGATGGTCGGCCTGGCCGAGAAGGCCCAGCGCCTGCCGCACGAACTCTCCGGTGGTGAGCAGCAGCGCGTGGCCATTGCCCGCGCCATCGTGAACAAGCCCCAGATTTTGCTGGCCGATGAGCCCACCGGAAACCTCGACCCCACCACGAGCGCCGAAATCATGGCACTGCTCGCGAGCATCAACGCGGGCGGCACCACCGTGATCATGGCCACCCACGAGGCCGGCATCGTGGACAAGATGCAGCGCCGCGTGATCGAACTGGTCAACGGCGAGATCGTGCGGGATGAACGCCAGGGCGGCTACGCCACCGCGTCCATCCCGACCATCGTGCCGTCGTCTGAAGCGGATGCCGCAGCGAGCGACCCCGTACCGGTCGCGTCGGCCGCCGTCGCAGCGCGGGCCGAGGCCCAACCGTCGTTGACGCATCCGTCGGCGCCGGTTCCCGAAACCTCCGTGTCCCTGCACCAGGCGGCGGCAGCTGCGGTTGCCGCGGCGGCCGCGTCGGTTGTTTCGGTACCGACCGTGTCGGCTCCCGCGGCCGAGGCTCCTGCTGATGAGGAGGCCGACACTGCCGTGGCCACGCCGCCGATGGCGCGCCCAGTTCTTCCGGTCGCCCCGAACGACGCCCCCGAACAGCTCACCCTCGCCGAGAAACTCGGGCTGCGGGCGCCGGGCGAGAAACCCGACCAAACCGGCGAACAGAACGTGGGGCCCAACCGATGAGGCTCGGACTGGTGCTCTCCGAGGCCGCGAACGGTCTGCGACGCAACGCATCCATGGTCGTCTCCGTGGTACTCGTGACTTTCATCTCGCTGACCTTCGTCGGCGCGGCCGTACTGATGCAGATGCAGATCGGCCAGATGAAGAACTTCTGGTACGACAAGGCGCAGGTCGGCATCTATATGTGCTCCGACATCTCGCCGGGCGAAACCTGCACCGGCGGCGACGCCTCGGCAGAGCAGATCGCAGCCGTCGAGGCCCAGCTCGAATCGCCGACCCTGGCGCCGTTCGTCGACACCTACTATTTCGAGACGCACGAGCAGGCCTTCGAGAACTTCAAGAAGCAGTTCGCCGGCAACCCGGTGGCCGACTACGTGACCGCGGATCAGTTGAACCAGACCTTCTGGGTCAACCTCAAAGACCCGTCCCAGTCCGCCGTGCTGGTCGAGAGCTTGTCCGGGGTGGCCGGCGTAGAAAACGTCGCTGACCAGCGCAAATACCTGGACCAGATCTTCTCGGTGCTCAACGTCGCGAGCTACACCGCCATTGGCATTGCCGGGTTGATGCTGATCGCAGCGGCGCTGCTGATCGCCACGACCATCCGTTTGTCGGCGTTCTCGAGACGCCGCGAACTCGGCATTATGCGACTGGTCGGCGCGAGCAACCGGTTCATTCAAACGCCGTTCATTCTCGAGGGCGTCTTCGCGGCGCTGCTCGGCTCGCTGCTCGCCGGCGGCGCGATTGTGGCGCTGGTCTACTTCTTCGTGCAGGGGTATCTCGGGGCCAGACTCACCGGCTTTGCCCTGGTCGGTATGGATGATGCGCTCGTTGTGGTGCCCATTCTGCTGGTGGTCGGTGCGGTGCTCGCCGCGTTCTCGGCCAACTTCGCGATCACCCGCTACCTCAAGGTTTAAGCGTCAAGCGGATGCCCGCGCGTAGCGATCAGGCGCGGGGCCGGTAGACTGGTGGGCTGTCTGCCGGATCTTTCGGTGGCATCCACTTGACGAATAAAAATTGAGGTGAACACATGCCCAGGGAACGTGGCGAAAAGGTCGTGGCGACCAACCGCAAGGCCCGACATGACTACCTCATCAGTGACACCTACGAGGCCGGAATGGTCTTGAGCGGCACCGAGGTCAAGTCGCTGCGCGCGGGCCGGGCCACCCTGGTTGACGGCTACGCCTTCATCGAGGGCGGCGAGGCCTGGCTGGATGCGGTGCACATTCCGGAGTATTCGGGTGGCTCGTGGACCAATCACCCGCCGCGCCGCAAGCGCAAGCTCCTGCTGCACAAGAAGGAGATCATTAAGATCAGCCACAAGACCAAGGAGGGCGGTTACACGCTCATTCCGCTGCGGATTTACTTCGCGGATGGTCGGGCCAAGGTTGAGATCGCCGTCGCCAAGGGTAAGAAAGAGTACGACAAGCGTCAGACTCTGCGTGAACGCACCGACAAGCGCGAATCGGACCGCGCGATGTCGGCGCAGCGCCATCTCGGCGACTAGGCAACTTCTGTAGTAGTATGGAGGGCTGCACCGAAACTGGTGCAGATTGGTAACTCAACAGCGTGTGACACGAACCCATCGCTGGCGCTTTTTGAGGCGTGCGATGTGTATGGGGATGATCGGTTTCGACATTGTTTGCGCAATTGTGAGAAGCGGGTCGAGGATGCAGGGTTATCTCGTAAACGATCTCTGCAAAACAATAAGTGCCAATTCAAAGCGCACTGACTTCGCTCTCGCTGCCTAAGCGAAAGCACTAAAGAAGTCCGCCAGACCGGGAATGCTCTCTACCCGGATCCTGACGCCATTTAGAGAGATTGCTTCTACATTGAGCCACGGGGTGTAGAGGGACTTAAACGAAGGCTGGGCCTGTCGGAGTAGATGCCAGTGGCAAATTCCGGGGCCGAGAAAGCGATTTCACTGGATACACCCGTAGAAGGCATATGACCACAGCAGTGGACCGGGGTTCAATTCCCCGCATCTCCACCACCGGTTCTGTCACACGCTGTTACCGCTTCTGAGGCCGCCCATTGGGCGGCCTCATTTGGTTTAAGCGGATGCTATGGTCAGCGCAGGCGCAGGCCGACCGACGGGCGGATGGGTTCGCGCTGGCCGCCGGAGTGCACGATGAAGTCGCCGTCGACACTGAGCTGGCTGGCGTGGCAGCGGAGGGCGGCCACGACGGTGGCGCGATGGGCGTCGAGGTCGAACCATTCCGTATCCGCTGTGGGGGAGTGGAGAATCTCGGCGTAGGGGAGGGCGATTGCTCGGCTGGCGGCGAGGGCGGCGTCGTGTACCCGCACGTGGTCCGGGTGGCCGTAGCCGCCGGTTCGGTCGTAGCTGATGACCAGGCTCGGTTGCACGTGCTGGAGAACGGCTACGAGGTCGGTGGTGACCTCGGTGAGCGGAGCGCGGGCGAGGGCATCCGCTGCGGAATCGGCGGCAGGGCCGGCCAGGCCGGGGCGGATCCACTCCATACCGGAGTCGCGGTAGTGGCGCGGCGCGAGCCCGGGCGCGCGGGCCGGTGCCTCGCCGAGCCAGAATCCCTCGTTGATGCCGAGCGTCCGGGCGGCGCGCTCGAGTTCGCGCTCGCGTTCCTCGGCCAGGGCGGCAGTGCCGACGAGCGCCGCGAGCGGCCCCGCGACGACTTCACCGCGTTCACCGCGGGTGGCCGTGACCAGGGTGATGCGGATGCCGCGGCTCGCGAGATACGCGATGAGGCCGCCGGTGCCGATGGTCTCGTCGTCGGGGTGCGCGTGCACGAACAGCACCGACCTGACGGCGTCCAGAATGCTCATCGGACAGAATCTCGATCGCTCTTCGGCGTGACAGTGGGGGGGACAGCGGATTCGAGAGCCATCCGTCGAGCCTATCGCCGCCAGCCCTATGGCGCCCCACGTACGCCTTAGGGCGAAAGATGGCACCTCGCGTAACACGCGCGTCGAACTGCGCGCGCTGCCCGGTACAGCTAGCCGCGCAGGACCGTTCGTGAAATGGACGTGCTCCCCGGAGCTTGACTCGATGGCGATGGCGATGGCGATGGCGATGGCGATGGCCGCGACGATGACGGCGGTGGGTTGGGGTCGACGAGGTCGTCATGGTGGATCGAGTCGCCGTGGATGGAGTCGACGAGGGTGTGCAGGGGTTCGTTGCTCCCGCCCCACTGCAGGGAGATGATCTCGGCCGCGATCGAGACCGCTGTCTCCTCCGGCGTGCGGGAGCCGAGATCGAGGCCGATCGGACTGCGCAGCCGGGCCAGCTCGCTGTCGGTCACGCCGACCGCCCGCAGCCGTTCCAGCCGGTCGAGGTGGGTGCGGCGGGATCCCATGGCGCCGATATACGCCACCGATGGGCCGTGCAGGGCGGCTTCAAGCAGGGGAACGTCGAATTTCGGGTCGTGGGTGAGCACACAGATGACCGTGCGGGGATCGATGAGGCCGGCCGCGATCTGTTCGCGCAGGTAGCGGTCGGGCCAGCTCACCACGACTTCGTCGACCCCGGGAAAGCGGGCGGCGGTGGCGAACACGCCACGGGCATCGCAGACCGTGACCCGGTAGCCGAGAAAGGTTCCGAGCCGGGCCAGAGCGGTGGCGAAATCGATCGCTCCGAAGACCAGCATGCGGGGCCTGGGCGCGTAGCTCGCGAAGAATACCCGCATGCCCTCACCGCGACGCTCGCCGTCTGGACCGTAGGTCAGAGTCGTGTTGCGGCCGGCGGCGAGCAGCCCCTGGGTGTCGTCGCCGATGGCGTGGTTGGCGCGGTCCGATCCGAGATCGCCCTCGAATCCCTGCGGCCGCACCACGAGGTGGCGGCCGATCCAGCCGGCATCCGGATGCTCGATCACCGTGGCGACCCCCACCGGGCGCCCGGCGTCCACATCGTCATGCACCCCCTCGAGCAGTGCGAAGGTTCCGCGGGAGACGGGTTCGATGAAGACGTCGAGGATACCGCCGCAGGTCAGCCCCACCGCGAAGGCGTCGTCGTCGCTGATGCCGTAGCGCACGAGCACCGGCACGCCGTCCTCTACGACCTGGGTGGCCAGTTCGTAGACGGCGCCCTCGACGCAGCCGCCAGAGACCGAGCCGGCGACCGTGCCGTCGGCGCTGACCAGCATCGATGCGCCGGCTGGCCGAGGTGCCGACTGGAAGGTGCGCACGACGGTCGCGAGGCCCGCCGTCGCGCCGCCCTGCCAGCCAGCGAAGAGGGTAGTGAGAACTTCACGCATGCCGGGCTCCCTTCTGTCGTCGGTCGACTCTAACGGCCGGATGCCCGTCGGCCGATTCGGTATGCGATGAACGCTACCGTGGCCAGCAGACCCACAAGTTTCACCGGGTCGCTCAACTGGTCGGCAATGACGCCCTTGACCAGGCTCAGAGCGTTGAGGCTCGGGGCCGGCGCTGCCCGATACGGCGCGCCGCGATGCCCGCCAGCGGGTGCCCCGCTATGGCCGTCTGACGGAGCCGCGCGCGGTGGCACTGGGCGCGGCGGCACGGCGCTGGGCAGCCGGGCGGGGGCATCCGGCGTGACGTTAGGGAGGGTATCGGCGGCCGGGGCATCCCCGGGTGGAATATCACTCACGTCGGTGACGGCGCGGGGGGAACCCTGGACGAGGGTGGCCGGGTCGTCGAGGTGGTCCCCTACGGGGGTGGCAGCGCTGTCGGCGGCCCTGGCTGCGGCATCCGCTTCACCGTCGGAATCAGCAGCGGCACCGCCCTCGATCAGGTCTTGCAGATTGCCGGCGAACAGCCCCATCATCTGCTCGGTGACGCTGCTGATGACGCCCTTGCCCATGGCCGCCGCCTTGCCGGAGAGGGACAAATCGGCGCTGACCGTGCCCTGGGTGACACCGTCGGTTTCGACCAGAACGAGGGTGACCGTGGCCTGGGCTGTACCCTGACCGCGGGTCTCCTGAGCCTTGCCGGAGAATACGGCCCGGTGTGCCTCGGCGTCGCGCTCGTCGACGTTCATCTGCCCGCGGTACTGCATCGTGACCGGGCCAAGCTTGACCTTCATCCCCACCTGGTAGTTGTCATCGCTGAGTTGGTTGAGAATCTGAGCGCCCGGCACACACCCGGCGACACGTTCGAAGTCCATCAGGGTGTCCCAGACCGTGTCGACGGGGGCGATAACGGTGAAGGTGCTGTCAAGTTGCATCAGGGTGTCCTCTGCTCGGTCAGGTCGGTTGGTGGGAGAATGCTCGTTGATCGGATGCTGGCGGGTCGCCGCGAATCGCGGCCGCCACCTCGGCCAGGGCGGCGTAGCTGTGGCCGCTGACGAAGGCGTCGCAGTAGGGGAGCGCGGCAGCCATTCCGCCCACGAGCGGCCGGTAGTCGACGGCGACCTTGCGCGGGTTCACCCAGATAATGCGGTGCGCGAGTCGGCGCAGGCGTGCCATCTGGGCGGCGACGTCGACCGGGTCGTCCTGCGCCCAGCCGTCCGAGAACACCACGATCACCGCTCCCCGGGCCAGACCGCGTCGCCCGAAATCGTCGATGAATCGACGGATGCTCGCGGCCAGCCGGGTACCGCCGGCCCAATCCGTCGCGGTGGCGGCCGCCTGCGCGAGTGCCTGGTCCGGGTCGCGGAGCGCGAGCTGACGGGTCAGCCGGGTGAGCTGGGTGGAGAACACGAACGCTTCGGCCCGCGCGCCGGACGCCGCGCCCTGAAGCAGCGACAGGAACACCCGGGTGTAGGGCTCCATCGAGCCCGACACATCGCAGAGCAGCACGAGTCGGCGCGGCTTCGACCGGCGGCGGGCGTGGTGCAGGGCGATCGGATCGCCCCCGGTACGCTGCGCTGACCGCACGGTGCGGGCCAGATCGAGCCGGTCACGGCTGTGCCGCGACGGATGCCTGCGGCGGGTCAGGCGGGTCGGCGTCGACAGCACGATGCGGGCAATGAGCTCGCGCAGGCGGGCGAGTTCGTCGGGGGCGAGGTCGGCGAACGCCATGTCGTGCAGGTGTTCGTCGCTCGAGGCCAGGGCGAGGATGGCGTCGTGCTCCGGGGCCTCGTTATCGTTGTCGCTCGAGTCGGTGCCGGGCAAGGGGGCCGGCGGTCGATCGGCCCCAGGCTCGGGAGCTGCGGCCGGACGATTGGTCGGCGGGGCGGCCTGGGAACGGGTTTCCGAGCCGATCACCGGGGGAGCATTGGGATCACCGCGGCTTTCGGCCGGGTCGAGTCGACCGTCGAAGACAGCGCTGAACACCGCGTCGAACCGGGCAAGGTGCTGCTGCTGGGAGACGAACACGATCTGGCAGGCCCAGTACAGGGCGGCGCGGTCGGTCGGGGGGACGAGGCGGAGCGCCTCGGCCAACCGGGCCGCCCGGTCGGGCGACACGGGAAGTCCGGCGCGGTGCAGGGCCGTGCTGAACCCGGCGGCGAGGGCCGCAGCTTCGATCGGCGGGATCCGGCCCTGGGCCGGCGGCTTCGGAAGCCTCGGTGAGGCCGACTCGGTGCCGGGCTGACGTGCGCCGGGCTGACGTGCGCCGGGCTGACGTGCGTCGCGCTGACGTGCGTCGGGCTTGCTGGTGCCGGGCTCACTTCTGCCGGGCACAGGTGCGCCGCGGTCAGGCACCGGCGGCCTCGACGACCCAGGCGGCCCCGCGAGCGGTAGCGAGATCGAGGTCGTCCCGGTTCTTCAGCACGAAACCCCAGGTCTGCTCGACCGCCCGGCCGCTCAGCTGTTCAATGCCGAGCACCCCGAGCGCGCCCACCCAGTCGATGGCCTCGGCGATTCCGGGCGGCTTCACCAGGTCAAGCGAACGCAGGCGGGTGATGGCCTGGGCGGCCTCGGTCGCAATCACCTGTGAACTGCTCGGTACCCGGCGGCGCACGATCTGCGCGATCCGATCCGGCCCCGGGTAGTCGATCCAGTGATACAGACAGCGCCGGGTCAGCGCGTCGTGCAGGTCGCGGGTGCGATTGCTGGTGAGAATCACGATCGGCGGATGCGTGGCCCGCACGGTTCCGAGCTCGGGGATGGTGACCGCAGCTTCGGCGAGCAGCTCAAAGGTGAAGGCTTCAAACTCGGCGTCGGCCCGGTCGATCTCGTCGAGCAGCAGCACGGCCGGCCGCGGGCCCGCGTGCTCGATCGCCTGCAACAGCGGGCGGCGCAGCAGGTAGTCGCGGCCGAACAGCTCGGTCTCGGCCAGTTCAACCCCGCGCGCCTCGGCCAAACGGATGCCGAGCAGTTGCCGCGGGTAATTCCACTCGTACAGTGCCTCCCCGGCCGAGATACCTTCGTAGCACTGCAGGCGAAAAAGTGCGGTGTCGAGCAGTCGGGCGAGTGCCTTGGCGATCTCGGTCTTGCCGACCCCCGGTTCGCCCTCGAGTAGCAGCGGCTGCCGCATGCGGACGGCCAGGAAAACCGCGGTTGCGAGCCCGTCGTCGGCCAGATAGTCCTCGGCATCGAGGGCGCGCTGTAGCGCGGCGACATCGGGCACGATCTCGGGCAGAGTCACCAACGCAGCCACCCCCATCGTGAAGTCGGGCGGCTACGGCGCGGACAGCTACCGCGCGGTCGCATACGGCTCCGGATTCGCCAGAAACGCCTTGCGGCAGCCCGCCGCACAGAAATAGACGGTCCCGCCATTGTGCTCGACCTGTAGCGTCGACGGCAGCGCGGCCACGGACATGCCGCAGACCGGGTCGATCGCGACGCCGGCGGCCTGCGACTCGGCAGCAGGTGGGTCGGCAGCACGCGCTTTGGCGTCAGGCGGCTCTGCGGCGATCGCCGAATCCGCCGCTCCCGCCACAGCACCGGCACCAGCCGCGCCCACACCAACCGCGCCCACACCAACCGGATGTCCCTGCCCGGCCCGTTCCTGTACCAGCTGCGCCAGAATCGACACCGCAATCTCTCCGGGCGTTCGCGCCCCGAGGTCAAGGCCCGCCGGACTGAACACCCGAGCGCGCTGCTCCGGCGACACGTCGAGCGACGCAAGCACCGCCGCACCGCGCCGGGGACTGGCCACGAGCGCCACGTACGGCACCCCCACAGCCAGCGCCGCCAGCAGCGCGGACTCCTCGTCCCGGCCGTGGGACGCGACGACCAGCGCAGCGTCGCCGGCCTGCGGGGCGGCAGAGGCGCCATCCGTTTGCAGGAGCTCGAAACCGACGAGCGGTGCGAGGGTGGCAAGGGCCGCGGCGTCGGGCGTCGACCCGACCACGATCAGGCGCGGCAGGGGAAGGCGCGGTTCGAGAAAGATCTCGATCGCCCCGCCGCTGACACAGGGGTTGGAGACCTCGACCGCGCCGTCCTCCACCGTGCTCGACGGTACACCGGCCACGACCTTGAGCAGCAGCGGCTGGCGACTTTCGAGCACCTGCAGGCTGTACAGGCGAACGGATGCCTCCACGCAGGTTCCGCCGACGAAGCCCTCGATCTCGCCGGTCAAGCGCACGAGCGCCGTGTCGCCCGCGTGCGCGCTCGTCGGGCGCACCGCGCGCACCACGGTCGCGTGCACGAACGGTTCGCGGCGCGCCTCGAGCTCCCGCTCCAGCACGGACTTCATCTCGGGCATGCTAAACCGGCGGTCTCGTGCGGCCCTGCATGGCCTCCCAGACCCGGGATGGTGTGCACGGCATGTCCATGTGCACCACGCCGAACGGGGCGAGAGCATCCACGACGGCGTTGACGACGGCCGGCGGTGACCCGACCGTGGCAGACTCACCAACTCCCTTTGCTCCGATCGGGTGGTGCGGCGACGGAGTCACGGTGAAGCCGGTCTCCCAGTCGGGTACCTCCATGGCGGTGGGGATGAGGTAGTCCATGAACGAGCCGCCGAGGCAGTTGCCCTCGTCGTCGAACTCGATGATCTCCATCAGTGCCATGCCGACACCGTCGGTGAGGCCACCATGAATCTGGCCCTCGATGATCATCGGGTTGATGCGGGTGCCGCAGTCGTCGACGGCGATGAAGCGGCGCACCTTGACATGGCCGGTGCCCGGGTCGACGTCGACGACGCAGATATAGGCGCCGAACGGAAAAGTGAGGTTGGGCGGATCGTAGGTGACCTCGGCGTCGAGATTGCCGTCGATACCCTCGGGCAGCGCGACCGTGCCGTGGGCGCCCATCGCGATCTCGGCCATGGTCTTGCCCACGCTCGGATCGCCCTTGACGAACCAGCGGCCCTTCTCCCACTCGAGGTCTTCCGGCCGGGTCTCGAGCATGGCCGCGGCGATGAACCGGGCCTTCTCCCGCACCTTGCGGGCGACGAGCGCCACGGCGGCTCCGCTGACCGGAGTGGACCGGCTGCCATAGGTGCCGAGGCCGAACGGCGTCTGGTCGGTGTCACCGTGCACGACGTCGATGTCTTCCGGGGGGATGCCGATCTCCTCCGCCACGATCTGCGCGAACGTCGTTTCGTGGCCCTGACCCTGGCTTTGCACCGAGATGCGCACGACGGCCTTGCCCGTGGGGTGGATGCGCAGTTCGGCGCCGTCCGCCATGCCGAGGCCGAGAATGTCCATGTCCTTGCGCGGGCCGGCACCGACCGTTTCGGTGAAGAATGAGATGCCGATGCCCATGAGCTCACCGCGTTCGCGTTTCTCCTTCTGTTCGCGGCGCAGTTCGTCGTAGCCGGCCATCTCCATCGACAGCCGCATGGTGGGTTCGTAATCGCCCGAGTCGTACTCCCAGCCGGTCTTGTTGGCGTAGGGAAACTGCTCCTTCTTAATGAAGTTTTTCAGGCGCAACTCGGCCGGGTCCATGTCGAGCTTGCGGGCCAGGATATCGACCATCCGCTCGACCAGGTAGACCGCTTCGGTGACCCGGAACGAGCAGGCGTAGGCCACGCCGCCGGGCGCCTTGTTGGTGTACACGCCGGTCACGGTGCAATGCGCTGCCTGCAGGTCGTAGCTGCCGGTGAAGATGTGGAAGAACCCGGCCGGATACTTGGTGGGCTGGGCGGTGGCGTTGAACGCGCCGTGGTCGGCGAGTACATTGGTGCGCAGGGCCAGGATCTTGCCGTCCTTGGTCGCCGCGATCTCGCCCTGCATAATGTAGTCCCGGGCGAACGAGGTGCTCATGAGGTTCTCGGAGCGGTCCTCGACCCATTTCACCGGTTTGCCGGTGACGATGGAGCCGACCACGGCGAGGATATAGCCCGGGTAGATTCCGACCTTGTTGCCGAAGCCGCCGCCGATGTCGGGGGAGACCACGCGAATCTTGTGCTCGGGAATGCCGGAGACCATCGCGAACAGGGTGCGGTGGGCGTGCGGCGCCTGCGTCGTCTCGTACAGGGTGAGGCGGCCGTCGACGGCATCGAAGTCAGCGACGGCGCCGCAGGTTTCCATCGGCGCCGGGTGCACCCGCGGGTAGACGATCTCCTGCTTCACCACGACGTCGGCGCTCGCGAAGACGGCATCCGTTTCGGCTTTGTCGCCGGCTTCCCAGTCGAAGATGTGGTTGTCGGTGCGGCCTTCGAGGTCGTCGCGAATGACGGGAGCGCCCGGGTCCATCGCCTTGCGGGCGTCGACGACCGGCGGCAGTACGTCGTACTCGACCTGGATCAGTTCAAGGGCGTCGCGGGCGGCGTAGCGGTCGTCGGCGACGACGAAGGCGACCTCCTGGCCCTGGAAGCGCACCTTGTCGGTGACCAGCACGGCCTGCACGTCCATCGAGAGGGTCGGCGCCCAGGCCAGGCCGAGGGCCTGCAGGTCGCTGCCGGTGATGACGGCGTGCACGCCGGGATGGGCGAGCGCCGCGGTGGTGTCGATCGAGACCAGCCGGGCGTGGGCGACGGGAGCGCGCAGGATCGCACCGTGCAGCATTCCGGGCAGCACGATGTCGTCGACATAGTGGCCCTTGCCACGCACGAACCGCGGGTCTTCCTTGCGTTGCATACGCCCGTGGCCGATTGGCCGGTCGTGGTCGCCGGCCGCCGGGTTCGACGGGCGGTCTTCGAGGATGGTCATGCGCGCACCTCTTCATCTTCGGTTGTGTCAACGGCGGCAACGAGTGGATGCTCGGCGGCCCACTGAATCGACCGCACGATGGTGGCGTAGCCGGTGCAGCGGCAGATCTGTCCCGAGATGGCCTCGCGAATCTCGAGCGGTTCGGGGTGCGGATTGTGGTCGAGCAAGGCGCGGGCGGTGAGCATCATGCCGGGGGTGCAGAAACCGCACTGCAGGCCGTGCTCCTCCATGAAACCCTGCTGCACCGGGTCGAGCGTGGCACCGTCGGCGAGTCCTTCCACCGTCGTGATCGTGTGCCCGTCGGCCATGGCGGCCAGCACGGTGCACGATTTCACCGGCTGGCCGTCCATGAGTACCACGCAGGTACCGCAATTACTGGTGTCGCAACCCCAGTGCGTTCCGGTGAGCCGCAGGTCGTCGCGAATGAAGTGCACCAGCAGTACGCGCGGTTCGATCTCGCGGGTGACATCGGTGCCGTTGATGGTCAGGCTGATCTGCATGAGGGCTCAACTCCTAGATCGTGATCTCAGAAACGGATGCCGCGGCGCGGCGGCAGGCCGCCCGCAGCACCCGACGGGTCAGCTCGTCGGCGAGGTGCCGCTTGTAGTCGACCGGTCCGCGCTGGTCGGTGAGGGGGTCGCAGGCGATGGAGGCCAGGCGCCCGGCCTCCGTGAATAGCTCCTCGGTCGGAGCCTGGCCGATCAGCACGGCTTCGACCTCGGTGACATTGCGGTCGAGTCCGACCGCGGTGAGGCCGACGGCCACCTGGCCGATCGTGCCGTCGGACGTGAGCGTCACGCTCGCACCGGCCGCAGCCACGGCCCAGTCTCCGACTCGTCGTTCGACCTTTTCGTAGGCGCTGCCGGAGCGCTCCCGAATCGGCACGCGCACCTCGATCAGCAGTTCGTTCTGGGCGACCGCGGTCTCGTACGGGCCGCGGTGGAAATCGGCCATGGACAGCATCCGCTCACCGGCCGGCCCGCGCACGACGGCCACCGCTTCGAGCACGTGGCAGACCGTGGAGAGATCTTCAGCCGGGTCGGCCTGGCAGAGCGAACCGCCGATGGTGCCGCGATTGCGCACGATCGGGTCGGCGATGACCCGTTCGGCATCGGTGATGATGGGAAACAGTCGCTTGACGTCGTCGGATTCGAGCAGCGTCGTGTGCCGGGTCATGGCGCCGATGCGCAGCACGTGCTGATCAACGAGCACTCTGTCAATCAGCAAGTAGTCGAGCTCGAACAGGTCGTTGATGTCGATGAGCCAGTCCGGCCGGGCCAGACGCAGTTTCATCATGGGCAGCAGGCTGTGACCGCCGGCGACCACCCGGGACTCGGGCCCGTGACGATCGAGCAGGGCCAGGGCATTTTCGACCGAACTGGCACGAACATAATCGAACGGAGCCGGAATCTGCACGGGCTTCTCCTCACGAAAGAAGGTTCCTTGGCCCCACGCATCAGTGCGCGACACCGTTGTGTGCCACAGCTTGCTCCCCGCGCCCACCCGCTGTCAACAACGACCTCGGCGAAGTTAGGCGCTCCGGCGCGCTCTACCGGGCCAGATACTCGTCATGCTTCTGATGCGCCTCAGCGACCTGCTCGCGGATGCGGTTGATGTCCTTGGCCTTGTCGCGGTATTTCAGGTCCATGGCCAGGACCTGTTCTTCTTCCGCGGTCAGCATTCGGTAGATCCGCTCGCGCTCGGCCAGATCAGCGGTGTAATCCAGATCGAGGTAGCTGACCGCGTGGCGGCGCGCGTTGTTGATGGCGGTCTGGGCTTTGCCCGCCTTACTCAACAGCGAGGCCACAACGGTGATCGTGAGCGCTCCGATGATCACGCTCAGGGACAGCCCCGTGCTGATTTCCACGACCGGGACCGGTACACCACCGTTGATGAACGGCAGATTGTTCTCGTGGAGCGCGTGGAGCACCAGCTTGACGCCGATGAACGCCAAGACGAACGCCAGGCCGTAGGAAAGGTAAATCAGCCGGTCCAGGAGCCCGTCGATCAGGAAGTACAGCTGGCGCAGTCCCATCAGCGAGAACGCGGTCGCGGTGAAGACGATGTAGACATTTTGTGTGAGGCCGAAGATCGCCGGTATTGAGTCCAGGGCGAAGAGGATGTCGGTACCGCCGATGGCGACCATCACCAGCAGCATCGGGGTCAGCGCCCGCTTGCCGTTGTGCATCGTGAACAACTTGTCGCCGTCGTAGTGCTCGGTGGTGTGGAAGAGCCGTTTGGCCAGCCGAATCATGACGTTGTTCGCCTGCGTATCGCCGTGGGCTTCGGGCTTGAGCAGATTGCCCGCCGTGATCAGCAGGATCAGTCCGAAGATGTAGAACACCCAGGCGAAGGAATTGATCAGCGCCGCGCCCAGAAAGATGAACCCGGTGCGGGCAATCAGGGAGAAGACGATGCCGAACAGCAACACTTTCTGCTGGTCTTCGCGGGGAACCCGGAAGCTCGCCATGATGATCAGGAAGACAAACAGGTTGTCAACGGACAGCGCTTTCTCCGTGATGTAGCCGGCGAAATATTCCGACCCCATCGTGCTGCCGCCGAAGACCAAGACCAGGATGCCGAAGAGGATGGCCAGGCCGACGTAGATGGAGGACCACACAGCGGCTTCCTTCAGCGAGGGAACGTGCGCCTTGCGAATATGAAAGAAGTAGTCGAAGGCGAGCAAAGCCAGGATGACAACGATGGTGATGACCCAGATGAGGGGTGTAACAGTCATGAACTCTGCTTTCCTAAGGTGGCGGCAGTGAGCCTAGCCCAGTTGCGGATGCTGCGTGACTCTTGGCGGCAAAGTGGCGGCTTGCGGTTGCCCAAGGTTAACCGCTTCGTCCGCGCCCGAGTAATCACGGGCGGTTCTTCCACTCCTGCCAAAACTTCGACTCGGCTACGGCTGCCTTCTGCTGCTCGAGGGCGTGCAGGCGGCCGTAGCTGAAGGTGTTCTCGCCGCGCAGGTAGGCGTCGACCGCGCCGCGCTTGAGCAGGCGCTCGCGGGCGATGACGCTGTCGTGCTGGTTGCCGAGAATGGTTTGAAGTTTCTGGGCGAAGGCACTGACCGTGGCGGCGCGCTTGCGGCTGAGCGGATGCGCCGTCTCAGCCGCATAGCGCAGCCGCTTGGCCCGCTTGCGCACCTCGTGCAGGGCGAGGTCGCGCTCGGCGCCCGGCACGGTTTTCGTGGCGGCTCGCACCGCGCGGCGCAGTTTCTTCCATTCCTTATTGATCAGTGCCGGCACGACCGTGCGTGCTTCCTGCCTGGCCACGGCGGTGAACGGCGGTGAGGTCACGAGCGCCGCGAGGGCATCGAGCAGCCGAAAGTAGCGGTGGCTGTTGAGGGCAGTCAGGAGCGCGTGGTGCGCCGCGTCGGTGTCAGTATCCGCGCGACTGCCAAGACGCTCGCGAATCGGGCCGAGCAGCAGCCCCTCGGGTTCGCGGTCGAGGTGGCCTGTGAGGCGGCGCTGCATCACCTCTTCGTCGCGGGAGCCGCCCAGAACGGCCCCGAGCCAGGCGAGTTCGCTGCGCAGGTTCGGCACCACGGTCGCATCGAGCAGGGAGCGATAGGTGGCGAGAACCGAGCGCAGCCGCCGAGTGGCGACGCGCAGGGCGTGCACGCTTCCGGTTGTGGCCTGCCGTACCTGGGGATCCTGGGCGCGCAGCACCTCGTACTGTTCGTGCAGGTTCAACACCAAAACGTCGCCGGCCCACCCCGAAGACCGGGGCCGCCGGGGCGCCGTGTCCGGACGCTCGGGAAACCGGTCGCCGAGGGCACGGGCCAGCTTTGACCCGTGCAGCGACACGTGGATGCCGCTCGCCGCGAGCATGGACTCCCCGGCGTCGAGCAGGTCGTCCGGACCATCGACGAGTTCAAGCTCCCATTCACGCCAGGCCGCCGTTGCCGGATCGGGGGTGAGGCGCTCGGCCTGAACGTGGTCGTCGCAGACCACCGCGAGGGTCTCGCCGCCCACGCCGATCAGGGCATGCACCACTCGCTCGGTGTTCAGCCGGGCCACGGGAACGAGCGGGGAGTCCCGCACGTGAAACCGCACGAGTTGGGCGAGCGACTCGGGGACGGCATCCGCTTCGCTGTGCCCATCAGAAACGAATACGTGCTTGCCCAGCGGTGCGTGAATTTCGCGCCGACGCCCGGCATCCAGCGGCAGTTTCAGGTGCCACCCGGCGTCGTCGCCGCCGGTGCGGCGACGCAGGGTGACGTGCTGGGCGGTGAGTACGAGATCGGCGGTGTCGAAATAGACGGCCTGAAGATCGTGGGTGACCGGCGCGGCAACCGTCTGCACCCCGGGAAGGTCGTACAACCGGGGCAGCAGCGCCGTTTCGTCGACGTCAAACTTGAGTTCTGTCTCGATGCCGCCGTTAGTATCCACGATTCAGCCTAGCGCGGGACCCGCGCCAGGCTGCCGAGGTCAGACTCCCGCGAGCCAGAGGTCGGGGCCGAAGATCTCGTAGTGGATGCGGTCGGCCGGAACGCCGGACTTTAGCGCCTGGGAGCGGAGGCTCTGCATAAACGGGAGCGGACCGCAGAGATACACCGAGGCGTCCTCCGGGATCGTCACGTTCTCCAGCGACATGAAGCCCTCGTGGTGGCCCTCACTCGGGATCTCCAGCCAGAGTTCGAGTTCGGCCGCCTCCAGCAGGGCGACGTCTTCGTTCATCTGGTCGCGCAGCGCCCAGCGCTCGAGGTTGCTCTCGGCATGCAGTACGAGCACCTCACGCTTTGAGCCGGTGTCTACCAGAGAACGCAGAATCGAGGCGCTGGGCGTGCAGCCGATTCCGGCCGAGGCCAGGACCAACGGGCCGGTGCCCGCATCGAGGGTGATGTCGCCACAGGGCACGGAGAGGATGAGCGTGTCACCGACCTGTACGTCGCGGTGCAGCACGGGGGAGACTTCGCCGTCGGCGTCGAGCTTGGTGGTGAAGACGCGGGTCGTGGACGTGCCGGCCGAGAGCGAATACTGACGCACCTGGCGGATACCGTCGGGCATGACGGCGGTGACGCTGACGTACTGGCCCGGCAGGGCGGGCGTCACGGGAGTGTCGTCGGCCGGTTCAAGGGTGAACGTGACGGCGTCGGTTCCGGCAGCTTCTTTTTTCACAACGATCCAGGGGGCGAGCGGCTTGTCGCTGGCGAGTCCGGCGTAGAGGCCCTTCTCCATCTTGATCAGGGCGTGAGCCATCAACCAGTAGACCTCGGTCCAGGCGGCGGCGATGTCGGCGGTGATGACGTCGCTGAGTTCGTCGGCGATGGCCTCGAACAGGTACTTGTAGACGACGTCGTACTGCTCGGGCGTAATAGAAAGGGAGACGTGCTTGTGGGCGATGCGGGAGAGCATGGCCTCCGGCGTGGTGTCCGGGTTCTGCACGAGGTAGGTCGCGAAGACGGCGATGCTGCCGGCGAGGGCCTGCTGCTGCGTGCCGTTCCTCTGGTTGGAGCGGCTGAACAGCCCGTCGAACAGTTCGGGGTGAATGGTGAGCATGCGGTGGTAAAAATTCTTCGCGATCTGGGGCATCCGCTCGCCGACGAGCGGCAGGGTGGCTTCGATGAAGGGGAGAGACTGGGGCGAAAGCATGAATACTCCTTCTGCGTGGCGACACCCGTTCGTGGGGTCTGCGTCAAAAGTAGCATTTGATATACCAATTAAACGGATGTTTTCTACAAGTTGTAGAAAATAGGGACTTTAGTCCTACCGCACCAGACCGAGTTCGACCAGAACCGGTCCATTCGGTTTTCCGTGTGGCAGAGCCGCGATGACGATGCCGTCGAGCTCGCGGTAGAAGGATTCCCGCGCCCGGCGCAGGGCGCCGCGGAGGCCGCATCCGCTCAATAATGGGCAGGGTCCATCGGGCGAGTCGCACGCTGCCAGATCGGTGCGGGTATCGAGCTGGCGCAGCAGCGCCCCGACGGTGGCTTCGCGGCCGAGCGTGCTGATGCGCACGCCGCCGGTGCGTCCCCGGATGACCTCGACCAGGCCCAGCTCGCGGAGCCGCATGATGGCCTTGGTGACGTGGTTGTAGGGCGTGCCGACCTCGGTGGCGACGACCCGTGAGGTGTACGTGATGCTCTCCGGCGCAGCTGCCAGCAGCATGACGACCCGCAGGCACACGTCGGAAAAAGCAGTGATCCTCATTCCTTAACTGTAGGTGCGCGGCTCGCGCCCCGAGAGTAGGAGAGAATGGGACAAGTGAACACTGAGTCGGAGACGCTGTTTGAGATAATCCGCTTCGTGGACCTGGCGGGCGTGCTCGCCAATGCCATTCTCGGCGGCGTCGCCGCGCGCACCGCACGCCTCGACATTGTCGGCTTCGTGGTTCTCGCGATCATGAGCGGGCTTGGCGGCGGCATGATTCGCGACACGCTGCTGCAGCAGGGCACGCCGGCCGCACTGCTCGACCCGGCCTACCTGATCTGCGCCATCCTCGGCGGGGTCATCGCCTACTTCGTGACCTTCAACGGTCGGTGGACTCGCCGCGTGCTGCTGCTGCTCGACGCGCTCGCCGTGGGCTGCTGGTCGGCGGTCGGGGCGCAGAAGGCGCTCGAGGCCGGTCTCGGCTGGCTCCCGGCGATTCTGCTCGGCATGATCACGGCCGTCGGCGGCGGCATGGTGCGGGACATTATGCTGCTCAAGGTGCCGACGATCTTCGGCGGAAACACGCTCTACGCCACGAGCGCGCTGCTCGCGAGCACCGAAATGGTCATCCTGAGCAAGCTCGGATTCGTCGCGATCGGCACCGGAGTCGCGATTCTCAGCGGAGCCGCGCTGTCACTGCTGGCCAAACGCTACGGCTGGATTCTTCCGACCGGGTACGCGCTGCGCATCCCCAAGCCGATTCTGCTGCTCAACCCCCGGGCTTGGCGGCAGCGCCGCCTCGATGCGCGCAACGCCCGCAACGGTGTGAATCCCGACGATCCGGGTGCCGGAGTCTAGTTTCGGCGCCCTCAGGCCGGGTTCAGCACGGCGAGGGTTGCCGCGTGCAGCAGGCCGTTCGTGGCCAGGGCGCTGCCGTGCCACGGTCCTGGCTGGCCGTCGATCGAGGTGAAGGTGCCGCCGGCTTCCTGCACGATCGGGGCCAGGGCAGCCATGTCGTAGGGCTGCAGGTCGAATTCGCCGGCCACGTCGAGGTGCCCCTCGGCGAGCAGCATGTACGACCACATGTCGCCGTAGGCGCGGGTGCGCCAGACCTGGCGCGAAAGCGTGACGAGCTCGTCGAGGTGCCCGGCTTGATCCCACTGCTGCAGGCTGCCGTAGCTGATGGATGCTTCGGCGAGGGTCGCGATGCCGGAGACGCGTAGGCGGGTGGGGGCGGCATCCGCTTTGCTGCTGCTGCTGCTGCTGCTGCTGCTGTCGGCGGTCGTATTAGTTGACCAGGCGCCGCTGCCGGTTGCGGCCCACCAGCGTTTACCGAGCGCCGGGGCGCTGACCACGCCGAGCACGGGGACGCCGTCGATGGCGAGCGCTATGAGGGTGGCCCAGATCGGGATGCCGCGGAGGAACCCGGCAGTGCCGTCGATGGGGTCGATGATCCACTGGCGCGTGGTTGATCCGGCCGTGCCGAATTCCTCGCCGAGAATGCCGTCATCGGGGCGCTGTTCGGCCAGCCGGTCGCGGATGGCGCGCTCGACCGCCCGGTCGGCATCCGTCACCGGGGTGCGGTCGGGTTTGGTCGTCACGACGAGATCGAGCGCTGTGAAGCGGGCACGGGAGATCGCGTCGGCAGCATCGGCTAGGGCAAGAGCCAGCTGCAGGTCGTCGGAAAGGGCGTAGTTTTGCGGTTCGGTCACGGTCTCAAGGATAGTAATTTCACGAACGGATGCCGGTCACCGCCGCTTTTCGGCCTCGATTGGCATCATGCCCTCTTGGGGTGTTAGGGTTACACGTTGCCGCGGATAGTTCCGCTGCTTGACATGCACCTCTAGCTCAATTGGCAGAGCAACTGACTCTTAATCAGTGGGTTCCCGGTTCAAGTCCGGGGGGGTGCACCATCAAACCCCGTCGTTACTGCTGATGCAGTTCGGCGGGGTTTTTTCGTGCGCGGTCTTTCGAGTCCCCGACCAGTGTCGACATCGCCGGGGCCCTGCGCGTGGCCACGCGTACGCAGACCGACCCCAACGTGGCATCCGCGAGGTGCTGGCCATTCTGCGCCCGAATGATGGTCGGGCCCACGATCGCCCCTCACTCGCCAGCCGCTTGCCTACGGCAGTGTGTTCGGCAGCGGGGCCAGAGGTTCCGTCGGAATCGCTAGCTGCTGCAAGTCGATAATAGCTACTGCTGATCGTCGCCCGGTCTGGACGTCTTCGGGCGGCCGCTGTGTTGGATTGTTAGCGCTTTGGAAATTGTCGCGAACATTGCGTGGAGTGGGAATGGTGTATGCACAGACGTACCGCACCCCGGTGATATCGATGTCCGATTGCCATTTGATGTCCGCGACGCCCGTCGCTGAAGGCCCTTTCTCCAGCCATGCGACTACCCATCCTGAGGGGTCTGTCGTTGTCATCAGTTCTGGTTCGATTCAGAGGTTCGAAGAGCTGTGGCCCTCGCGGATTCGTGCTTAGGGCGTCAACTTCTCCGGGCATCGTTCTCGCCACGGTGTGCTCCTTCCTCGAGCAACTGCGTTCTTGCTGAGCATTAAATTATTGCCGCATCCCCCCACGTGTGTTGGGGCTGTTGACGCCGATCGAAAACCGGGCGAGTATCGGGCTCATTGGCCCTGTTTTGGCCCGGTTTTGGCGCGGCGTTGACAACCGGGCCCTTTCCCCGTGGGGCGAGCTGGCCGAAAACGGGACTGATAATGCGAATGCAGTTTCGTTCAGAGTTCCCAATGTGTCTGAAAATTCCTCGACTTTGAGGGATGAGCTTGGTACACTTGTTCTATGAGCCAGAGCGGCGACACCCCCCAGCCGGGCCTCGTCGATCCGTTCTTTGCGGCCCACGGTTACCGGCCTTCCACACCCAAGGAGCGCGCCGAGTTTGATGCGTTCTGGGCGCAGTGCCAGGCAGACTGGCGCGTTGAGATCGCCGAGGGCCTCGGGCAGTTCGCTCCGTACGACGCCCTCGAAGACGTCGATACGGAGCCTTTCAGTACCGACCCCTTCGTAGCGGATCCTGTCGGCCCGGCGTTCTATCGCCGTGAGATGCCTGACGGCCCGCCCATTCCGGCCGGCCTGGACCTGATCGAGGTGTTCGCCGCGGTGCCGCCCGAGCACCTGTTCGATGACGACCTTCGCGAGGAGTTCCTTTACGCCGAGTACCTCCGCACCGAGCACGACATTGACGACGAACCGGGTCCGCTGCTACCGGCCGACAGCAGTCGGGCCGACGACCTGAGTCCGTTTCAGCGGCACCAGGCGCAGTTCGTCGACCGGGTGCTCTACCTCGAGAAGGTCATCGCTTGGGCGCAGGCGAGTAAGGCTGAGGTCTTGACGGAGGCGTGGGATTACACCACCAACAGTGCCGAGACCGGGCGCCCCCAGGCCGGTCCGCAGCATGAGCATGACTGGGATGCGACCTTCGCCGCTCAGCAGGGCCTGGTCGCCGAAATGGCCTGTGCGCTGCGCATCCCGGCCGGCACTGCCTCTGGCCTGTTGCGGGAGAGCCGGGTGTTGGTCGAGTCCCGGCCCGAGACCCTCGATGCGCTCCGCACCGGGGAGATCTCCCTCCGCCACGCTCGACAGGTGCTCGACCAGCTCGACTCCGTCCCGCAGCCCGCCCGCGCCGAGTTGGAGGCGGTATTGCTGCCGCACGCTCGTAAACTCACTCCGGCGCAGTTCGACGGTAAGGCTCGCAAACTCCGGGAGCGGTTCCACCCTGACAGCATCACCGTTCGCCGCACCCGGTGTCTGGCCGATCGCCGGGTGCAGTTCTTCCCCGACCAGGACGGCATGGCCACCCTCTGGCTGCGGGCGGCCGGAGACGACCTGCAAGGCGTCTATACCCGGGTCACCGATGCTGCGATCAGTCTGCAGGGCCCGGATGAGCCCCGCACCCTCAGCCAACTCCGCGCCGACGTCGCCATTGACCTGCTCCAGCAGGGCGTCACCGGCAGCGGCCTCGGCGCCGGCCTCACCGCCAACGTCAACATCACCGTCCCGGTCCTGACCCTGATGGGTGTGAGTGAGGAACCCGGCGAGCTCGAAGGGTACGGCCCGATCGACCCGGAGACGGCCCGCCGGCTGGCCGGGACCGCGACGAGCTTCCTCCGCGTCCTCACCCACCCGCACACCGGCATCGTCCTCGACGTCAGCTCCACCCCGTTCCGCGTGCCCGCGGCGCTGAAAAAGTACCTGCGCCTACGCGATGGAACCTGCCGGTTCCCCGGCTGCAACCGCTCCGCCGGCCACGCCGACCTCGACCACACCATCGATAAACAATTCGGCGGCCCCACCACCGCCACCAACCTCCATTTCCTCTCTCCCGCCCACCACAACCTCAAACACTTCTCCGATTGGAAAGCCGTCGCCGACCCCGACGGCACCGTCCACTGGACCAGCCCCGCCGGCAAACACTACGCCACCGACCCCGCCACCCGCATCAACCCACCGCAACAACAAACCGCGCCAGCATCACCCATGCCGGCCGAGCCGGCACCACCCGTGCCCGACCCGTGGACCACCGACTGGACCTCCGCCGGGAACTCCACTTGGAACACCGACAACCTCGACCTCGACACCGATCCTCAACCGTTCTAGGGCAAGCGATCCTCACCGGGTTCGTCGGTTCGGGGGTGCCCTCCGGCACCTTCGCACGTTGCTGGCCAGAACATTCACCTCGATAGACTGTGCCAACGTTCACCCCAACTCAACCGCAGCGACGCGGAAAGGTCTCTATGCCCCGCACGGATTCAATTGCTACACCCTCCGATCAGGGCGTGACGGTGTCGACGACCGGCACCGACGCATCCGCTTCGGCACACGCTGACGGCGAGGTGCTGCTGCAGCGGGACGGATCGCTGGCCCGCATCATCCTGAACCGGCCCAAGGCCCTGAATGCCCTCACGCACGACATGATCCGCAGTATCGCCGCAGCGCTCACCGACTGGGCTGACGACGAGACCGTGCAGACCGTGCTGCTCACCGGCAGCGGCGACCGCGCCCTGTGCGCCGGCGGCGACATCGTCTCGATCTACCGCGATGCCCGCACCGATCCAGACGAGAATGCCCGGTTCTGGGCCGATGAATACACCCTGAACGCCCAGATCAAGCGGTACCCCAAACCCTTCGTCGCCCTGATGGACCGCATCGTGCTCGGCGGGGGAGTCGGCCTCTCCGGCCACGCCTCACACCGCGTCGTGACTGAACGCACCCGACTCGGCATGCCGGAGACCACCATCGGTTTCGTGCCCGACGTCGGCGGAACCTACCTCTACTCGCGCACCCCCGGCGAGCTCGGCACCCATCTCGCCCTTACCGCCGCGACCATGACCGGTTCCGACGCGATCGCGCTCGGCCTGGCCGACAGTTTCGTCGACTCGACCCGGCTCGATTCCCTGGTCGATGCCCTCAATCGGAGGCCCGTTGCCGCGGCCATCGCCGAGTACGCCGAGTCGACGGTGCCCGCGGCCCCGCTGCTGGCCGAGCGCACCTGGATCGACGAGTGCTACGCCGGCAACAGCCTGCCCGGGATCATCGATCGGCTGCAGAACTCTCCCGTTGCTGCGGCCCGCGACGCCGCCACGGCCATTCTGGCCAAGTCGCCCACCGCGCTCACGGTCACCCTCGAAGCCCTCCGCCGCGCCCGTGAACTCGACAGCCTCGAAGCGGTGCTCGAGCAGGAATACCGAGTCTCCCTGCGCATGGTGGCCGGCCACGATGTGGTCGAGGGCATTCGCGCCCAGGTCATCGACAAGGACCGCAACCCGAACTGGCAGCCGAGCAGCCTGGACGCCGTGTCCGGCACCGATGTGCAGGCGCACTTCGCGCCGTTGGGGGAGCGCGAGCTGCGCCTGCCACGCGTACACGTTCCCGCCGAGCCCGAAACGAGCGTGCAGCCAAGCACGAGCGTCGAGCCCGGCATGACCGGCGAAATCCACACGACCGGCGAACTCCGCCAGAACACCGAACGGAAGGCCACCGCATGAGCGACACAACCCAGACCGAAACTCTGACCGACGCCGACACCTACGAAAACATCCTGCTCGAGCGCCACGGCCGGGTCGGCGTGATCACGCTCAACCGCCCGAAGGCGCTGAACGCCCTCAACTTCCACACCATGCAGGACGTCGTCGGTGCCGCCACCCGGCTCGACACCGACCCCTCGATCGGCGCGATCATCATCACCGGTTCGGAGCGGGCCTTCGCGGCCGGCGCCGACATCAAGGAGATGGCATCGATGAGCTACATGGATATGTACCTCCAGGACTGGTTCGCCGGTTGGGACAAGCTCGCCGGCGTGCGCACCCCGGTCATCGCCGCTGTTTCCGGCCACGCCCTCGGTGGCGGCTGCGAACTCGCCCTGATCTGCGATTTCATTATCGCCTCCGGCACCGCGACGTTCGGCCAGCCCGAGATCAAGCTCGGCGTCATACCCGGCATGGGCGGATCCCAGCGCCTGACGCGCGCCGTCGGCAAGGCCAAGGCGATGGAGATGATCCTCACCGGCCGTACCATCGACGCCGTCGAAGCCGAACGGGCCGGTCTCGTCGCCCGCATCGTGCCCGCCGCCGACCTGCTGGCCGATGCCCTAGCGACCGCCACGGAGATCGCGGCCAAATCGGCACCGATCGCGATGCTCGCCAAGGAGGTCGTCAACGCGGCGTACGAATCGATGCTGAGCGGCGGCATCCACTTGGAACGTCGCCTGTTTCATTCGGTGTTCGCGACTGAGGATCAGAGCGAGGGCATGGCCGCCTTCATTGAAAAGCGGTCACCGAATTTCACGAACCGCTAGCGACCACGCTTCCAGCTGTACTCATTCTCGGGCCGCCCGGGCGTGCCGTAGCGCGGCGCGCGCAGCACGAGACCGGTGTTGGCGAGATATTCCAGGTAGCGGCGCGCGGTCACCCGGGAGAGCCCCAGCGGCTCCATCAGCTCACTCGCCGAGACCGGCGCGGTCTGGGCCTGCAGAAAGGTGACCAGCGGATTCAGCGTCGAATCGGCCAGGCCCTTCGGCAGCGGAATATCGGTCGGCGCGCGCAGGCTCGCGAACGCGTTATCAACCGCCGACTGCGTCACAACGGATGCGTGCGCGTTCAGTTCCGCACGAAAGTCCCGGTAACTGGACAATTTCGCAGCGAAGGTCGAGTAAGTGAACGGCTTGATCAGGTACTGCACGACGCCGGCGGCGATCGCCCCGCGCACATTGTCGAGGTCGCGCACCGCGGTGATGGCGATGATATCCGTGGACAGACCGGCCGAACGGATGCGCCGGCTCACGTCGAGCCCGTGGCTGTCCGGCAGGTTCATGTCCATCAGCACGAGGTCGATCGGGGTGCCGGCCGAGGCGGCGGCCGCTACCCGGCGAAAGGCCTCCTGCCCGGTGCCGACCGTGGCGACGAGCTCGAACCCGGCCAGGCGACCGATGTAGACGGCGTGCGCCTCGGCGGCGAGTGGTTCGTCCTCGACGACGAGCACGCGAATCGGTGCTGAGTCAGTCATGATTGACCGCCGCAGCGAGCGTTTCGGGCGGTGTCGGTGTGGCCGTGGTGTCTGCTGCTGCGGGCAGAGGCGCTGCGGGCAGAGCAATCGCCGGAATCGTCACCGTGAACACGGCACCCTCGCGACGCCCGATGGTGAGTGTGCCACCGAGGCGCGTGACCGCCTGGCGCACCAAAGCCAAACCGAGGCCGCGGCCGCCGACCGTGCCAGTGCCCTTGGTGCTGAATCCCAGCCGCAGCACCTCATCGATGACATCGAGCGCCACACCGGGACCGCTGTCGGCCACCTCGATCACGACGGCCTGCTCGGTCGACGACACCGTGACCGATACGCGGCGTGGGTCGTCGCCGCCCGCCGCCGCATCGAGCGCGTTGTCGACCAGATTGCCGAGCACCGTCACGAGGTCCTGGATGGACAGCCCGGACTGCGCGAGCGTGCCGGACGCCGTGACGGTCAGGGTGATACCCAGTTCGTTAGCCTGCGCCGATTTGCCCATGATCAGGGCGCTGATCACCGGTTCGTCGACCGAGCCGACCATCTCGTCGGCGAGTCGCTGGCTCAATTCGAGGTCTTTTGTGGCGAATTCGAGTGCCTGCTCGGTGCGGCCGAGTTCCATCAGCGACACGATCGTGTGCAGCCGGTTGGAATGCTCGTGGGTCTGCGCTCGCAGTGCATCGGACAGGGTCCGCATTGACTGCAGCTCACTGCCCAGGTTCTGCAGATCGGTGTGGTCGCGAATCGTCGCCACGAACCCCATCGGTTCCGCACGGGCACCCGCGTTCCCCGAGGCGGTCGCCGGCTCCTGGTTCACTACGAGTACTCGCGTGCCGGTCACATGAATCTCGTCGTGCGCGTTGCGGCCGCTCCGCAGCAGATCTCCGAGACTCGGCGGCAGGCTCAGGGCGGTCAAAGCCTGCGGTCGCTCGAAACTTCCCGCCGCCGGGCGCGGCGGAATCCCCAGCAGGGTGGCCGCCTGATCGTTGTAGAGCACGAGGTCACCGTGCAGATCGACCAGCACCAGACCCTCCCGCACGGAGTGCAGCACCGAGTCGTAGTAGACGAACAGTTGCGCGAGGTGCTCCGGTCCCCAGCCCAGGGTGACCCGGCGTAAGTAGCGCCCCAGCAGCCAGGTCACCACTGACCCCGACGTGAGGAGCCCGAGAGCCAGACCGAGCACCGAGGGTAACCGGGCGTTCAGGGCGATCGTGATATTGCTCGTCGTGGTGCCCACCGCGACGAGCGCGCGCACGGTGCCGTCGGCATCCGTTACCGGCACCACGGCACGAACGGATGGCCCGAGGGTTCCGGTGCTGATTTCGGTGAAGGCGGTTCCGGAGAGTGCCGGAGCGATGGCGCCGATGTAGTCTCTGCCGATCTCGGTGTCTGTTGGGTGGGTCCACCGGGTACGGTCCGGGGCCATGATCGTGATGAAATCGAGCCCCGCATCGGCGCTCAACTCGAGCGCGTAAGGCTGCAGCGACGCGCTCGGGTCGGCCGACTCACTCGCCGCGAGCACGAGCGGACTGTCGGCGATGGCGGTGGCGACCGCGAGCATCCGGTTGCCGGTCTCGACGTAGCCGCGATCGCGCGCGTCGACGAAAAAGGCCGTTCCGACGAAGAGCGTGAGCATGACGATGAACAATGCGTGCGCGAAAAAGAGACGCCGAGCGATGCTCCATTCCTTACGCACTACCTGCCTCTTTCGTGAGCTCGTGAACAATATGACCGCAACCGTGCGCGAGCGGGGTGCGTCTAGCAGTGTGGAACAAATTGCACCGACCGGAGCCCCTGGTGGATCAGGTTAAGCCTAGACATAGGAGTCTGACATGGCATCGACGCCATCAACCCGTACCAAACTCAACAAACCCGGCAAGCCCAAGAAGAGAATCGACTCGTCGCACTACCTCTACATGGCCGTCATCGTCGCGGTCGTGCTCGGCATCGTCGTCGGCTTGGTCTGGGGCGGACCCGAGGGTTTCGCGGTCTCGCTCAAGCCGCTTGGTGACCTGTTCATCGCCCTGATCAAGATGATGATCGCCCCGATCATCTTCTGCACGATCATCCTCGGCATCGGCTCCATCGCCAAGGCAGCCACCGTCGGCAAGATCGGTGGCCTCGCCCTCGGCTACTTCCTGGTCATGTCGACCTTCGCGCTCGGCATCGGACTGGTCGTGGGCAACATGATTCACCCGGGCGAGGGCATCAACTTGTCGGATGCCACCTTCGCCGCCACGGAATCGGCCGACACCAAATCGTTCCTGCTCGGGATCGTTCCCACCACCCTGTTCTCGTCGCTGACCAGCGGGAACATTCTGCAGACGCTGCTCGTGGCTCTCATCGCCGGCTTCGCGCTGCAGCGCATGGGCCCGGCCGGCAAGCCGATTCTCGATGGGCTGGCCCACGTGCAGGCCCTGGTCTTTCGCATTCTGATCATGGTCATGTGGCTCGCCCCGATCGGTGCATTCGGTGCGATCGCGGCGGTCGTCGGTGCCACCGGCATTCAGGCCGTAATCAGTTTGTTCACGCTCATGGCCGCCTTCTACATCACCTGCATCCTCTTCATCGTGGTCATCCTTGGCGGCCTCCTCAAGCTGGTCACGGGTGTGAACCTGTTCAAGCTCATGCGCTACCTCGGCCGGGAATACCTGCTCATCGTCTCGACGTCGTCGTCCGAAGCCGCGCTGCCGCGACTGATCGCCAAGATGGAACACCTCGGCGTCTCCAAGCCCGTCGTTGGAGTCACCGTGCCCACCGGCTACTCGTTCAACCTCGACGGTACCGCGATCTACCTCACCATGGCCTCGCTGTTCATCGCCAACGCGCTCGGTCAGCCGCTGGCCCTCGGCGAACAGATCGGGCTGCTCGTCTTCATGATTATCGCCAGCAAGGGCGCCGCCGGGGTCTCCGGCGCCGGCCTCGCAACACTGGCCGCGGGCCTGCAGGCCCACGCCCCGCAACTCGTCGGCGGCGTCGGCTTCATCGTCGGCATCGACCGTTTCATGTCTGAAGCTCGCGCGCTGACCAACTTCACCGGCAACGCCGTGGCAACCGTCATGATTGGCTCCTGGACCAAGGAACTCGACCTGGTGCAGGTTGACCGCGTGCTGGACAAGCTCGAACCGTTTGACGAACGCACCATGCTCACCCACGGTCACGTCAGCGTCGCCGACACCCAGCGCACCGAAGAGAAGGCCGCGCAATCCCGGGTATTGGAACGCATTTGAGTCGAAAAGGCGAGTATTAGACTCGCGCTAAGGGTGTCGTCCGGAGGAATCCTCCCGGGCGGCACCCCTTTTTTTCTGCCCTTTCGGGCCACCGAAACCGGGGTGTGTTAGGATTGTTGACGGTCTTACAACCCTTCACCAGGACGCGCAGACGTAGCCACCATTTGAGATGGAACGGCCGCCTTCGTATGGTGCGGCACCGACGGATGCGATCCCATGATTGCTCCAGCCCGCGTTGATTGTCGCGTTTGGGCCGCTTGGCGCCAACCCGTCCGACAAGAGAGCACGCCCCAGTGTCAGCCGTGAAATCGGCTACGTTCGGCGTGCACCGGAGAACGCGTGACCGAGAGTTCAGAAACCATAGCCGTCAAGGCAGATCACCTCTACAAAGCATTCGGACGTCGTCCGCATGAAATCGTCAAGAAGCTCAAGGCCGGCAAGAGCCGCGCCGAAATCTCTTCCCTCGGAGTGGCCGCCGTCATCGACGCTTCCTTCGAGGTCAAGAGGGGCGAGATCTTCGTCGTCATGGGCCTGTCCGGCTCGGGCAAATCGACTCTCATCCGCATGCTCAACGGCCTGTGGGAGACGACCTCCGGCACCGTAACCGTTGGCGGCACGGACATCACCGACGTGTCGGCCAAGGAATTGCGCGACGTGCGCCGCAAGAGCATTTCCATGGTCTTCCAGCACTTCGCCCTGCTGCCACACCGCACCGTGATCGACAACGTGGCCTACGGCCTGGAGATTCAGGGCATGGGGCGAGCAGAACGCCTCGCCAAGGCCCAGACGATCATCGACCTCGTCGGTCTCGCTGGCTGGGCCGACAACCTGCCGTCCGAGTTGTCGGGCGGAATGCAGCAGCGAGTGGGCCTCGGACGAGCCCTCGCCGCCGACACCGACGTGCTGCTCATGGACGAAGCCTTCTCGGCCCTCGACCCGCTCATTCGCCGTGAAATGCAGGAGCAGCTTATCGAGCTGCAGGCCGCGCTCGGCAAGACCATCATTTTCATCACCCACGACCTCAACGAGGCCATGTTCCTGGGCGACCGAATCGCCGTCATGCGTGACGGCCGCATCGTGCAGATCGGCACGCCGGAAGAGATCCTGACCGACCCGGCCAACGACTACGTCGCCCAGTTCGTGCAGGACGTCGACCGGGCGCGCGTGCTCACCGCGACGACCGTCATGGAACCGGTTCGGGCTGTCGTCACCAAAACGGCTGGCCCGCGAGCCGCGCTCCGCACGATGCGAGACCTCCAGACATCCGTTGTTTTCGTGCTCAACCGCGACCGCAGTTTCGCCGGAATCGTGCGCGACCGCGACGTGCTCAAAATGGTCAAGGCCGGGGACGCCGACCTTCGAGCAATCATTCGAGACGATGCCACCACAGTTGCGCCCGATACTGCCCTTGTCGATCTCGTCGAGCCTTCCGTCGGCAGCGACCTGCCCATCGCAGTCGTCGACTCGAAGAATCGCTTGCTCGGAGTCATTCCGCGCGTCACCCTGCTCGCTGCAATTGGCAACGTCACCACGAGCACTGGTGAACTGCCGGTGATCCACCCGCCGGCGACTATTCCGGTCAACGTTATTACCGATATTTTGCGCGACACCGCGCTGGACGGAGCCGAAGCGTGAACGACTTCCGTATTCCCCTCGGCACCTTGATCGAATCCTTTATCGAATGGATCACGGTTACCTTCGGGTTTGTTTTTGCTTTCATTCGCCTGATTGTTGACGGTGCCTTCGGAGGCGTAGCCTTCGTGCTCGTCGCGCCGCCGTTTTACGTCATCATCGCGATCGCAGCGGCCATCGGCTTCGCCGTCCGCGGCTGGAAGTTCGCCGTGGGAACAGTGATCGGCCTCGGCCTCATTCTCGGTGTCAATCAGTGGGAAAACGCGATGTTGACCCTCGCCCTGGTTCTCGTGGCGAGCATCATCGCCATCGGGCTGAGTGTTCCGCTCGGTATTCTCGCGGCCAAATCTTCGGTCGCCTCGAGTGCCATCCGGCCGATGCTGGACTTTCTGCAGACTATGCCGGCCTTCGTCTACCTGGTTCCGGCCCTCATTCTGTTTCGGGTCGGCGAGGTTCCCGGCATCGTGGCGACCATCATCTTTGCCATGGCACCCGGTGTGCGGCTCACCGAACTCGGCATCCGCGGGGTCGACAAGGAGGTCGTCGAGGCCGGCCAGGCCTTCGGCGCGAGCCCGTGGCGTATCCTCAGGCAGATTCAGCTGCCGCTGGCAACGCCGACGATCATGGCCGGCATCAACCAGGTCATCATGCTGTCGCTCTCGATGGTCGTCATCGCCGGCATGGTCGGCGCCGGTGCTCTCGGCGGTGAGATTGTGGCGGCGCTGTCGCGTCTCGACGTCGCCCTCGGTTTCGAGGCCGGTCTCGCCGTGGTCATCTTGGCGATCTTCCTCGACCGTGTCACCGCCGCGCTCGGCAATGGAAGCACTCCGCTCGGACGTATGCTCGCTGCCCGTAAGGCCAATCGCGTGGCTGCGAACTCGGCAGCACAGCCGGCAAACGTGCCAGCATCGGCTCTCGTCTGACCTGGTCATTCCGAGTCCCTCCTCCCAACGGATGCCCCGCATCCGTTCCATGTGCGCAGGCTCCATGGGAGCTGGCGCACGCACCACGAGTCAATCCCCAGTCGCCCGCAGCGGGTGGCACGAAAGGAAGACGCATGAAAATTCGTTCAACACCCCTTATCGCCCTTGGAGCGGTTTCGCTCCTCGCCCTAGCGGGCTGTGCCGCCGAAACCGAGGTCGACACGGTCGGAAACGGCAACAACGACCAGAAGAACGTCACCCTCGCCGTGTTCAACGGCTGGGATGAAGGCGTCGCGGTCTCCGAGCTGTGGAAAGCCATTCTCGACGAGAAGGGTTACAACGTCGAACTCGAGTACGCCGACGTCGCCCCCGTCTACGAGGGCCTCTCCACTGGCGACTACGACCTCACCATGGACATCTGGCTGCCCGACACCCACGGCGAGTACCTCAAGACCTACGGCGACGAGATCACCGACCTGGGCGCCTGGAACAACGAGTCCAAGCTCACCATCGCGGTGAACGCGGACGCCCCGATCGACTCGCTCGCCGAACTGGCCGAGAACGCTGACCTGTTCGGTAACCAGATTGTGGGCATCGAAGCCGGCGCCGGCCTGACCGCTGCGACCCAAGACCGCGTCATTCCGTCTTACGGCCTCGAGGGCATGGAATTCACCACGTCGTCGACGGCGGCCATGCTGACCGAACTCAAGGCAGCCACGGATGCCGGCGAGAACGTCGTCGTGACCCTCTGGGAGCCGCACTGGGCTTACGGTTCGTTCCCGATCAAGAACCTCGAAGACCCCGAGGGTACCCTCGAGTCCGTCGAGAGCCTGCACTCCTTCGGCAGCGCCGACTTCTCGGAGAAGTTCCCCAAAGCCAGTAGCTGGATCGAAGGCTTCGAGATGGACCTCGAGACTCTGTACACCCTCGAAGAGGCCATGTTCGTCGACTACGACGGCTCGGACTACGCTCCGATCGTCGCCCAGTGGATCGAAGACAACCAGGAGTACGTGGACGGCCTCACCAGCTAGTCACGGATTCTGAACGAAGAACGGCCCGCGTCCTCGGACGTGGGCCGTTCTGTTTATTGTCGCGGAGTAGAACTTGTCGATAGATACATGATTTTTTCATCACGTCGCCGTGGTCAGCCATCAGCTGTTCATGGAGTTACGGCGCGAATCTCGGTACAGCGGAGGTGGTGTACGCCACGCCGGGTGTGGAATCCCCAACGTTTGTCGCTTAAGCGGAGTCGCGCCAGACGATAGGTGTCTGAAGAAGGATGCCGTCGGCGGGTTGCTCCTCGCCGCGCAGCTGGCCGAGCACGCACTCCGCTGCTCGCTCACCCAGACCGAAGGCCGGCTGGTGCACGGTCGACAGGTGTGGCTGGGTGCGCAGCGCCCAGGAACTGTCGTCAAATCCGACGATGCCGACGTCACCGGGCACGCTGCGCCCGGCATGGCGGAGCGCTTCGAGTGCTCCCGCTGCTACGGCGTCAGAAGCCGCGAACACGCCGTCAATCAGTGGGTCGCGTTCAAGCAGCGTGCACATGCCTTCAATCCCGTCGGTGAAGGTGTAGAGCGGTACTTGGGCGACGAGAGCAGGGTCGAAGCGGTCGCCCAGGGCATCCGTGAAGCCGGCGAGTCGGTCGGCGCCGGAATCGCGATCGAGTGCGGCTGCAATCATGCCGATGCGCTTGCGTCCGGTCTGCATGAGGCGTTCGGTAATCGCGCGCGCTGATGCCCGGTTGTCGATTCCTACGAATGGCAGCGGGCTCTGCTCTGGCGGATGTCCAACGAAAGCCGCCGGAAGACGCAGCTTCTCGATGACTCGGGTGATTGGGTCTTCGCGGCGGGCGGAGACGATGATTACCCCGTCGACGAAACCGCCGCTGAGGTAGCGGGCGACGCGGTCGGTGTCGCGCTGGGAGTCGATGACGAGACTGACCATCTGGTAGTCCGAGTGGGAAAGCACGGTGTTGGCCCCGAGCAGGATGCCGCCGATGTTCGGGTCATCCAGAAATAGCGAGTGTGGCTCGTGCACAATGAAGCCGACCGCTTCTGAGCGCTGCATGACCAGACTGCGCGCTGCGTTGTTCGGTACATAACCGACCTTCTCGATGGCGGCTTCGATGGCGATGCGGGCTGACGCCGAGACGTAGGGTTCGTCGTTTACGACCCGACTGACCGTGCCGCGGGACACGCCAGCCTCCACGGCGACGTCGTGAATCGTCGCGCGTTTGCGTCGAGACGGAATTATCACCATTTGATAACTGTAACGCTCACGAACAACCGCCGCACTTGACAGGGCCGCCAGCAGATACTTAGTCTGTGTACGTTCACAGAAAACCCAATGGAGAGTTTTTTTTCTTGATTCTGTGTACGTTCACAGAGCCGTCAACAGTGTGTCGCCTAAACGGCTTGCACGCCACAGTCAGGGAGCGCATGAACTCGCGAGCAGCCATTTTGAACGAGACGGCCACGGCCACTCCGTTCGTGCACGAGGGCATCGCCTACGGCTGTGACTACAATCCCGAGCAGTGGGGGCCCGAGACGTGGACCGATGACGTGCGCCTGATGCGCGAGGCCGGCGTTGACCTCGTCGCCATTAATATCTTTGGCTGGTCCCACCTCGAACCGCGGGCGGGCGAATACGACTTTGCCACCCTCGACACGATTATCGAGCTCTTGCACGCCAATGGCATCCGGGTCAATCTCGGCACCGGCACCTCCTCGCCGCCGCCGTGGCTGACCACGCTCCACCCTGAGATGCTCCCGGTCACCGCCGAAGGCACCACCCGCTTCCCGGGCGGCCGCCAGGCCTGGTGTCCGAGTTCGGCCGTGTTCCGTGAGCACGCGCTCGCCCTGGTGGAGAAGGTCGCCGAGCGGTACGGCCGCCACCCGGCCGTCGCCCTCTGGCACGTGTCCAACGAACTGGGCTGCCACAACGCGCTGTGCTACTGCGATGACACCGCGGCTGCGTTTCGTCTCTGGCTGCAGGCGCGCTACGGCACGATTGACGCTCTCAACGCCGCCTGGGGTACTTCGTTCTGGAGCCAGCGCTACGGCGAGTGGGCCGAGATCCTGACCCCGCGGCTCACGCTGTCCAGCCGGAACCCCGGCCAGGTGCTCGACTTCCACCGATTCAGCTCGGCCGAACTGCTCGACTACTACCGCCTCGAGGCCGCGGTGCTGCGCCGCCACTCGAACGTGGCGGTGACCACCAATTTCATGGTCACCGCGCACATCCGTAACCTCGACTACTGGTCTTGGGCCGGCGATATGGACATTATCGCCAACGACCATTACCTCGACCATCGCCTCGCCGACCCAGCCATCGAACTCGCTTTCGCCGCTGACCTCACTCGTGGGCTCGCCCAGGGGGAGCCTTGGCTGCTCATGGAACAGGCCACCGGCGCCGTCAACTGGCAGCCGCACAACCTGGCCAAGGTGCCCGGCGAGATGACTCGCAATTCCCTCGCCCACGTCGCCCGCGGTGCCGATGGCATCTGCTTCTTCCAGTGGCGCGCCTCCCTACAAGGGTCAGAGAAGTTCCACTCCGCCCTGGTACCCCACGCTGGCACCGACACCGTGCTCTGGCGCGAGGTCGTGGCCCTGGGCGCGACCCTTGATCGCCTCGTCGAGGTCGCCGGCAGCCGGGTCGTCGCGGATGCTGCGATCATCTTCAGCTGGGAGGCCTGGTGGGCCGGCGACGGAGAGTCTCGCCCCTCCCATGCGGTGCGCTATCTCGACCAGGTGCACGCCGCCTACACGGCTCTGCACCAGCTCGGCGTCACGGTCGACATCGTCTCGCCCGACGCTGATTTCTCGGCCTACCGCCTCGTTGTCGCCCCGTGCCTCTACCTGATCTCTGACGAGCAGGCCCGGAACCTGGGTTCCTATGTTGCGGCCGGCGGCCACGCCCTGATCACTTTTTTCAGCGGCATCGTCGACGAAGACGACCGGGTGCGCTCCGGTGGCTACCCTGGCGCGTTCCGCGAGCTCCTCGGAATCACTGTGGAGGAATTCTCCCCGCTGCTGCCCGGACACGTTCTCACCCTCGACTCTGGCGCCGCCGCGAGCCTGTGGAGCGAACGCCTGCGGGTGGACACCGCCGAGGTGGTGGCGAACTACCTTGACGGGCCACTACCCGGAATCCCCGCCATCACTCGCAACGGTCACGGAAGCGGGACAGCCTGGTACGTTGCGACCGCGCTGGAGCCCGGAGCATTGAGGAACCTCATGCGCACGATTGCTGAGGAAGCACGCGTTACCGCGGTTGGCCCGGAGAGCGCGGGAACCATCGAGGTCGTTCGCCGAGTGAATGCCACCGGCAGCTACCTGTTCATCATCAACCACGGTCACGATGACGTTGAGCTTCCGGCCTCCGGCCATGAACTTGTCGTCGGAGAGCCCATCGGTCGAGTCGTGCGCGTGCCGGCCGGCGCCGTCCGCGTGATTAGAGAGGACCCCGCATCATGAGCGCACCTGCCGTTCCTATAACGGATGCCCCGGGCGCCGCCGCCGGGAAGGGGCCCCGCGCCGCCAAGCCGCCAAGAGCAAAGCCCCGCGTGCAGCACAAGGGAGCGATCCTCGCGTTCGTGATCCCGTTCGGTGCACTGTTCGCCCTGTTCTACCTCCTGCCGATCGGCTATGCGATCTACCAATCGCTGCTCGTGATCGAGCGCGAGGGTACTTTCGGTCAAGCGACTCAGGTCTTCGGCGGACTCACCCAGTACATCCTGGTCTTCCAGAACGGGCCTTTCTGGGAGTCGATCGGCCGGGTGCTCGCCTTCGGCATTGTACAGGTTCCGATCATGCTCGGCCTCGCACTGCTATTCGCCCTGCTGCTGGACTCGCCGCTCGTGCGCGGAAAGAAGTTCTTTCGGCTGGCGTTCTTTGTTCCCTACGCGGTGCCCGGCGTCATCGCCGCGATCATGTGGGGCTACCTCTACTCGCCCAACCTGTCACCGTTCAGTGCCGTCACCGAAAACATCAATTTCCTCTCGGCGGACCTCGTTCTCTGGGCCATCGCCAACGTCGTCACCTGGGTCTTCGTGGGATACAACATGCTCATTATCTACTCGGCGCTACTGGCGATCCCGGCCGAGCTCTACGAGGCCGCCCGCCTCGACGGGGCCGGGCAGCTGCGCATCGCCTGGTCGGTCAAGATCCCGCTGATCATGCCGGCGATCGTCCTGACCGCGATCTTCTCGATCATCGGCACCCTGCAGTTGCTCGCCGAACCGCAGGTGTTCCGCAGCTTCAGCTCGGCCGTGACCAGCACGTTCACTCCGAACCTGACGGTGTACTCCACCTCATCGATCCCGAACTTCAACCTGGCCGCCGCGTTCTCCGTGGTGCTGGCCCTGGCCACGTTCATCCTCTCCTTCACGTTCCTGAAGTTCACGCAGCGGAAGGAAAGCAAGTGAGCACCCTGACCCCTACCAAGCCGGCACGCGGAATCCGTTCCTTCGAGGGCAAGACGCCGCGCGCGCAGCGAGAGAGCCCGTTCGCCCGGGTCAGCGCCATGATCGTCATGGGCGTCTTCACGCTCTATTTCCTGGTGCCGATCTGGTGGCTGCTTGTCGCGGCCTCGAAGAACCGCTCCGAGTTCAATAGCACGAACCCGCTCTGGTTCGCTGACTTCTCCCTGTTCGAGAACATGGCAAACCTGGTGGCCTACCGCGACGGCGTCTACCTCAAGTGGATGCTCAACAGCGCGCTGTACGCCGGTGGCGGCGCCCTCGTGGGCACGCTCATCGCCGGAATGTGCGGGTACGCACTGGCCAAGTACAACTTCCCGGGACGCGAACTGATCTTCAACGTCGTGCTCGGCGGGGTGCTGGTGCCCGCCACGGCTCTGGCACTGCCGCTGTTCCTGATCTTCAGCCAGATCAGCCTGACCAACACGTTCTGGTCGGTGTTCCTGCCCAGCCTGGTCAGCCCGTTCGGGGTCTACCTCTCCCGCATCTACGCGTCGGCCAGCGTTCCCGACGAACTGATCGAGGCCGCCCGCCTCGACGGCGCCGGCGAACTGCGCACCTTCTTCACTGTCTCGGTGCGGATGATGGTGCCGGCTCTGGTCACCGTCTTCCTCTTCCAGTTCGTCGCCATCTGGAACAATTTCTTCCTGCCGCTGATCATGCTGCGCGACGAGACCCTGTTCCCGGTCACGCTCGGCCTCTACGCCTGGAACTCGCAGGTCAACCAGATCCCCGTGCTGCGCGATTACGTTCTGATCGGCGCTCTGCTGTCGATCATCCCGCTGATCATTATCTTCCTGCTGCTCCAGCGCTTCTGGCGAAACGGCCTCAGCGCCGGTTCGGTGAAGTAGCCAGCTTCACCCCCTCGCTTCCCCCCCCCCAGCTGCACCACCCCCACCCCCAAGAGAAAAGAAGAATAATGCAGATCAAGAAGAGAGCAGCCACCGTCGCTTTGCTCACCGCAGCCACGGTCGTGCTGGCCGGCTGCGCGTCCGGCTCGACCGCGCAGGACGGCGGCGACGCCGCAGCCTGCGTACCCTCGGACGGCAAGGTTGATCTGACCTTTACGACCTGGATCCCTGGGATCGAGGATGTCGTCAAGATCTGGAACGAGGAGAACCCCGACGTTCAGGTGAAGGTGCAGACCGGCCCGAACGGCAACGGCGGCACGTACCAGAACTTCTTCAACCAGCTCAAGGCCGGCAACGCGCCCGACCTCGGCCAGATCGAATACGATGCCCTCCCCAACTTTCGCGTGCAGGACGGACTGACCAACCTCGCTTCCTGCGAGGGTGTGCTCGATGCTCAGGACAACTTCGTGGATTGGACCTGGGGTCAGGTCAACTTCGGTGAAGCAGACGCCGTTTACGCGGTGCCGCAGGATGCCGGGCCCATGGCCATGTTCTACCGCGCAGATCTCTTCGCGGCCAACAACATTGCGATCCCCACCACCTGGGAAGAGTTCGCCGTTGCCGCGGAGGCCGTGCGCGCCACCGGCGGATACATCACCAACTTCTCGCAGAGCGATATCAACCAGTTCGCCGGATTCGTCTGGCAGGCCGGCGGAAGCTGGTTCGAGAACGATGGTGATAATTGGACCATCGACCTGACCAGCCCGGAGTCCGTCAAGGTTGCCGACTATTGGCAGGACCTGATCGACCGCGACCTCGTCTCGACCAACCCGCCGTGGACCGACGAGTGGAACAACGCCTACAACACCGGCTCCAACTGGACCTGGAACTCCGCAGCCTGGGGTGCGAACTCCATTGCCAGCGGCGCTCCGGACACCGCCGGTAACTGGTCTGTCGCCCTCTCCCCGCAGTGGGCTTCCGGCGACAACGCCGCCGGCAACTGGGGTGGCTCGTCGACCGCGGTGTTCAAGGGCTCGAAGCACCCGTACGAGGCCGCCCAGTTCGCGCTGTGGCTGAACACCTCTGACGAGGCGCTCACGATGCTGAACGAGTCGGCCAACCTGTACCCGGCCGCCAAGAGCGGCCTGGAACTGCCGGCCCTCAAGGAAGGCGTTGAGTTCTACGGTGGCCAGCCCATCTATGACGTGTTCGCTGAGGCGTCAGCTCAGGTATCGCCCGACTTCGTCTGGGGCCCAACCATGACGCAGGTGTACAACGACACCTCGGACGGCTTCAAGGGCGCTGTCACGGGTAATGGCACCCTGACGGAGGCTCTCACGAGCGCTCAGCAGAGCACGATCAACGCTCTCGAGGCTCAGTCGATCCCGGTCAACAAGTAGCATCAGTTCTACTGTGCCCATTTCCTACCTCCGTGCCGCGGGCACCAGCCTGGTGCTGGACGCCCGCGGCACGGGGGTGCCCGTTATCGTGCACTGGGGTGCCGACCTGGGCGATTTGAGCGCCGCCATGCTGACGACGTTGGCCGACGCATCCGTGCCGGCGATCGCGCCAAGCTCGATCGACGTGCCTCTGCGGCTCACCCTGCTGCCCACCCTCGCACAGGGGTGGAGCGGACGCCCGGGAATCAGCGGTTTCCGGCCGGGCCTGGGCAGTCCGGCCATCGACCTTAGCCTGGTCGGCATTCGGGCCGGTGAGCGCCCAGCGGGGCGCGCCGCATTGCCCGGTACCCAGACCCTGACACTCTTGCTGGCCGATGCCGCCGCCCAGATATCCGTGCGCACCGACCTTGAACTCTCGGTTCAGGGGGTGCTTCGGCTGCGCCACACCGTGACCAACACGAGTACCGCCGCCGGCGACGCAGCATTCGAACTCGGTTCGCTCGACGTCATACTGCCAATTCCCGGTCGGGCCGGCGAACTGCTTGACTTCACCGGGCTGTGGACTCACGAGCGCCGGCCGCAACGCAGCATCCTTGGCCACGGCGTGTGGAGCCGGGAGTCCCGACACGGCCGCCCCGGGCATGACGACTCCTTTCTCATGGTGGCCGGAACTCCTGGATTCGGTTTTCGTTCCGGTGAAGTGTGGTGCACCCACCTCGCCTGGAGCGGTGACAAGCGCGCCTGGGCTGAGAACAGCCCCTTGGGCTTTTCGGTGCTCGGAAGCGGTGAACTGCTCGCTCCCGGCGAGCTGGGTGTGGCCGCCGGTGAGAGCTACAGCACCCCGTGGACCGTTGCCGCATACTCGGAGGCTGGGCTCGACGGGCTGTCGGCGCGGCTGCATCCGTGGATCCGATCGTGGTCAACTATTAGGACGCCGCGCCCGGTCGTGCTGAACACGTGGGAGGCCGTCTACTTCAAGCACGACCTGCCTACTCTGGCTCGACTTGCGGATGCCGGGGCGCAGGCCGGCGTGGAACGATTCGTCCTCGACGACGGCTGGTTCACCAATCGTCGGGATGATCGCCGTGCCCTCGGCGACTGGTTCGTCGACCCCGTGACCTGGCCCCATGGCCTGCATCCGCTGATCGAACATGTGCACGCGGCCGGCCTGGATTTTGGCCTCTGGGTCGAACCGGAGATGGTGAGTCTCGATTCGGAGGTGGCCCGTGCGCACCCGGAGTGGGTGCTCGGCGGCGTCTCCGAACCCGCCGCCGACGAAACACCGGCGCTGACCTGGCGATTCCAGCGCGTGCTCGACCTTGGCCATCCGGAGGCCTTTGCGTGGGTCTTGGCACGGCTCACCGCCCTGCTCACGGAGTACCCGATCGCCTACCTGAAGTGGGACCACAACCGCGATCTGCTGGCCGGTTCCGCGCACCGGCAGACGGCGGCGCTGTACCGGCTCATCGATGCGGTACGCGCGGCGCATCCGGGCGTCGAGATCGAGTCCTGTGCGTCAGGGGGAGCCCGGATCGACCTGGGTATCCTCGAGCGCGTCGACCGGGTCTGGACCAGCGATACCAACGACCCGCTCGAGCGACAGCAGATCCAGCGCTATACGGGCGTGCTCGTGCCGCCGGAATACCTCGGCGGGCATCTCGGTGCGGCCACGGCGCACACCACTGGACGCACCTCCGAGCTCAGCTTCCGACTGGCGACTGCCCTGTTCGGCAGCGCCGGCATCGAGTGGGACCTCACCAGCGCCAGCGCCGAGGAGCTCGGGCAGATCGCTGAGTGGATCACGCACTATAAGCGCCTGCGCCTCCTACTGCACTCCGGCGTCGTCGTGCGGGCCGACCCCAGCGACCCGGCCCTCGAATTGCACGGCGTCGTCTCGCCCGACCAGAACACGGCCCTCTTCGCCCAGGTGGCCCTCACAGCCCCGCGTTCGGCGCTGCCCGAACGGATGCGGTTTCCCGGGCTCGCGCCAGAGCGGCGCTACCGAGTGTCGCCCCTGCTGCTCGGAAGCGCCCCGCGCGCAATTCAGGATGCACCGCCGGCATGGAATGCCGCGGGTGCAGGCTCAAGCGCCGCTTCACCGACCGCCGACGAAGCTGCCAGTGGCAGTGTCGGAGGTTCGGTAACGCTGACCGGAGCGGTGCTCGCCCGCGTCGGGCTGACCGCGCCGCTGCTTGCCCCGGAGCAGGCCGCACTTTTCGCGGTCGACGCGGTCGACTGAGCGATTCTGCCTGTGCCTGGTGTTACGCGGCTTCGAGCTCGCGCACCTGCTGCAGCCAGACGTCGAACAGGTCGCTGTCGAAGTCGTCGACGCTCTTGAGCTTGTACTCGCTCATTTCGGCCGACCCGCTCGCATTGAGCTTGCCCGAGTCATCGGTGATGGCCTGTCCTCGCCAGAACAACACGGTGACGAAGGTGGGGTACGCCTTGAATCCGGCGACCGGTAGGTCATCGTCGAGCCAGACCGGATGTCCGTGCCACAGTTCCGTCGAGGTCTCCGGCAGGGCCAGGTCGAACTTGTCCCGGAGCAGGCCGACGACGGTCGCGAGCGGCTCGGCCGGCACGGCCACGTACTCGGCGATGGTCGTCGGCTTGGCAGCGGCTGCGACAGTGGCGATAGCCGGGGCGTCGACGTGGAATTCGGTGGGGGCGGAGGTGAGCGTGGATGTCAGGTGAATAGCCTCTTTCGATGCTGGAGTTCAGGCCCGGCGAGGTGCCGGACAGGTTCGTTACTGCTTCCACACTCTCACGGAATTCGCGTTCGAGGCTGGGCGGACACTCAGGAACAGCGCTTCCAGGCACAGGAAAAAGCGCCGCCCGCCGACCGGGTGGTCGACGGGCGGCGCCCGATGAAACTACAGGTTCTAGGCCGCCGGACCACCGGCAACGGCGAGGATGTCAATGACGAACACCAGGGTGTCGGTACCGGAGATGCCCTGGGTACCCTCCTCGCCGTAGCCGAATTCCGGCGGAATCACGGCCAGGACCTGGGAACCGACGGTCTGACCAACCAGAGCTTCGGTGAAGCCGGCGATCACGCCGTTGGTCGGGAACAGGCTGTAGTCGGCCCGGCCCCAGGAGGAATCGAAGGTTTCGCCGGTGGCCCAGAGGGCACCGGTGTAGGCGACGGCCACGCTCGCGCCATCGGTCACGACTTCTCCGTCACCGGTCTTCAGGTTCGTGATCTTCAGGTCGGTGGGAGCGTCGGTGGCGGGGATGGTGATGGTCGGTGCGCCGTCATCGGCGAGGGCCACGGTGGGGAAGCCGTCTTCGACGGGCTGGTCCTCGCCGGAGGCCTGCGTCGGGACATCCTCGATCACGCTGATGACGTCCATCACGAAGATGACCGGCTCGCCGGCGGCGACGCCGGTCGTGCCCTGGTCGGCGAAGGCATCCGCGGCCGGGCTCACGGTGACAATGCGTTCACCCTCGACGGCGCAATTGGCCGAACGCACCAGGCCCGGCAGAAAGCTCGTGTCATTGATCGGAATCACGAGACTGGCACCGTCGGTGTTGTAGGTCGTCGGCTGGATGACCTCTTCGGTCTTGGCGTTGTACAGGGTGATCGCCACCTCGACGATCGAGTCCGTCTTGGCGGTGTCGGTTCCGGTGCCCTCGATGGCGACCGTGCGCTGCGAAGCCGTCGGCTCCAGTGGTGCATCGATCGAGATGTCGAGCGGAGCGCCGAAGTCACCGGTGACCTTCACGCTATCGGAGAGCTTGCCCGACTCGGTGCAGTCAGCCGAGGGGGAGCTGGCGGCAGCGGCATCCGTTGCTTTGGTCGTGTCGCTGCTTCCGCAGGCGGTGAGCGCGAGCGTCAGGCCCACAATGGTCAGCAGGGCGGGGATTTTCGACACGGGGCCTCTTTCGAGAACGTAGCAAGTTGGCAGGCAATTGTTCGGTTGGCGCGAACGGCCAAGTGCCTACTCTGCCACGCCTCGCCTATGAGCGGGCTGAATGGCGCGCGGTGGCGCGATTCAGTCGTCGAGACCGCGCGCGATCAGCGCCTCGCCGAGGGCATCCGCTGCGTAAAGTGATCGCACCACCACCGGTACTGCGATCGACATGAGCGACCACTGCGTACCGCGCGCGGTGCGCGCCTCGAGTACCTCCCGCACGATGTCACTGACCAGCGGAATACAGCGAATGGTGAGGGCCACGAGCAGTCCTACCCTGTCGGGGTCGACGAACCGTCGAAAAGGGCGCAGCAGCGTCTGGAACGCTTCGAGCACCGCCGTGACCGTTGTGGTCATGGTGAACAGGGCGGCGAGGGCGACGGCAACCAGCAACCGGCCAGCCATGAGGGCAGCGACGAGCCAGCCGGAGAGCAGCCCCTGGATCGGCACGGCGATTAGCAAAATGAACAGAATCGGAATGATCTGCCCCACGGCGGCTCGCACCGGAACGCGGGCGATCACAAACAGCAGCACGACCCCGGCCGCAGCCCCGCCGACAATGCGGAGGTCGGGCGAGGTTCCGATCACGACGACACAGAGCGAGAGCAGAAACAGCTTGAGCAACGTCGGCGCGCGGTGAATGAACGAGCTGCCGGGGCTGTACAGCCCGATCATGCGAGCAGGGCGCGATAGGCCGCGAGCGACCGTTCCGGCGCGCCGTCGGCCACGACTTCACCCTCCTCAATCACGATCACCCGGTCGAATTCTTCGACCAGGTGCAGGTGATGGGTGACCACGATGACCTGCTGGGGGAGCGTCTGCAACAGTTCGCTGATGCGCCGCACATTGCGGGCGTCGAGCAGAGTGGTCGGTTCATCGGCGACAATCGTCGCCGGCTCGGCGACCAGCACGGCGGCGAGAGCCAGCAACTGTTTCTGCCCGCCGGACAGGCGATGCGCCGGATGATCGGCGTGCTCGCTCAGCCCGAACTGAGCGAGCGCGGCCGTCGTTCGCTCGTCGATCTGCCCCTTATCGAGGCCGCGGCGTCGCAGCGTGAAGGCGACGTCTTCCCGCACCGTGGGCATCACGATCTGGTTGTCGGGGTTGGTGAAGATGAACCCGATCTTGCGCCGCACGTCGCGGGCGTGCCGGCCCACAGACTGCCCGTCGACTGTCACGGTGCCGATCTGCGGGGTGACGAGCCCGTTGATCAGGCGCACCAGCGTGGACTTGCCCGAGCCGTTCGCGCCGACGATACCGATGCGCTGCTCGGTCAGGTGCAGGTTCACATCACGCAGCACCGAGCGGGCGCCGAACGCATGCGAAACCTGCTCGAAGCGGATGCTGCTCACGCGCGGCCCTGGCGCCCCTTCGGCAGCGCGATCAGGCCGGGGTAGGCCTTGTGTACCTGGCGGGCGACCAGCACGGTCACGATGACCTTGATCAGGTCGCCGGGGAGGAAGGCGACGTTCATTCCGATCGCAGTCCAGAGCGGCAGCCCGAGATTGATGGCCATGACCGGAATGCCCAGGAGATAGACGGCGACGATGCCGCCGAGAATGGTGGCACCGAGGGCCGGCCAGAACGGGTACTTCGGCAGCAGCCGGGCGGTGAGGTAGCCGGTGACGAAAGCACCGAGCAGCCAGCCGTACAGGTAGCCGGCAGCCGGGCTGACGGTGAAGACGCCGATTCCACCGCGGGCGCCGGCGAGCAGGGGCAGCCCGACCGCGGTCAGCACGAGGAACAACAGCACGGCGAGGGTTCCCTTGCGCGGGCCGAGAATGGCGCCGGCGAGCATCACGCCGAGGGTCTGCATCGTGATCGGCACCGGGCCGATATTGAGCGGTCCCGGCAGGCCGAGCGCGGCGATGAGGGCGGCGAAAATAGCGATCTGGGCAAGATCACGGGCGGGCAGAATGCGGCGAGCCGGAGCGCTCGAGCGGATGGTGTCGGTCATGTTTTCAATTTAGATTTCGGCAGGTACCCGGCGCTGAAGAATACCTACAATAAAAAGCGCCGAACTGTAGAGGTTGTGATTTCTTCCGCCGGCCCGTCAGCCCGCCAGCACTCGAATGGGGGAGGCCAGGCCCGCGACGATGGCATCCGCTGCCCGAACCAGGGCCAGGTGGGAGAGCGCCTGCGGGGTGTTGCCGGCCTGATGCCCGCCTGCCACGTCGTACTCCTCCGAGAGCAGGCCGACATCGTTCACGAAGCCGAGCAGGCGGTTCATCAGTGTGTTGGCATCGTCGATGCGACCGGAGGTGGCGTACTGCTCGACCAGCCAGAACGAGCAGGCCAGAAACGGATTCTCACCCGGCGGCAATCCGTCAACCCCGGCAGCCGTGCGGTAGCGCAGGAGCAGGCCATCACGGCAGAGGTCCGCCTCGATCGCGGCCACGGTGCCGAGCATGCGGGGATCGGTCGGGGCGCAGAAGCCGACCTGCGGGAGAACGAGGAGGGAAGCATCCACTTCGGTACTGCCGTAGTACTGCACGTAGCTGCCGAGATTTTCGTTGAAACCGCGAGTTTCGATGTCGGCGCGCACCTCGTCGCGCAGCGTCTTCCAGCGTTCGAGCGGACCGTCGAGGCCGCACTCCTGGATGCCGCGCACGGCACGGTCGAATGCGGCCCAGACCATGACGCGGGAGTGCGTGAATTCGCGGGCCTGCCCGCGCACCTCCCAGATGCCCTGGTCGGCCCGGCGCCAGTTCTTCTCGAGAAAGCTCATGAGCGCGCGTTGCAGCGGCCAGGAGAATTCGGTTTCGCGCACCCCGGCAGCGCGTGCGGCGTGCAGGGCAACCATGACCTCGCCGATGACGTCGGACTGGAACTGGTTGACCGCGTCGTTGCCCACCCGCACGGGGGAGGAGCCGTTGTAGCCGGGCAGGCTGCTCAGCTCGCGTTCGGGGAGGTAGCGCTCGCCGGAGAGCCCATACATGATCTGCACGTCGCTCGGATCCCCGGCAATGGCGCGCAGCAGCCAGGCCCGCCAGTCGCCGGCTTCCACCTCGTAGCCGTGGCTGAGCAGCACCTCGAGCGTGAGCGAGGCGTCCCGCAGCCAGACGTAGCGGTAATCCCAGTTGCGGGTGCCCCCGGCCTGCTCGGGGAGTGACGTGGTCGCTGCGGCCACGATGCCGCCGGTTCGTTCGTGTGTCAGGGCGCGCAGCACCAGCAGCGAACGCACCACCTGGGCGCGCAGGGGGCCTTCGTGGCTGCAACGGGATGCCCAGCTCTGCCACCAGGCGCGGGTCGAGCGGTAGGCCGCATCGATGTCAATGGCCGGTGGAATCTCCCGGTGCGAGCGATACCAGGTCATTTGGGCATCGACGGTTTCGCCGGCCGTGACATCGAAGTGCGATTCGTGCCGGTGGTCTGAGGCGTGCAGGGCCGGGCCGCGCACGACGATGGCGTCGGGTCCAGCGATCGCGACCAGGCCGCGCACCGACTCGCCCTTCAGCTGGCGCACCCACGGAATCGTCGTCGCATAGCCAAAGCGGATGCGCAGATCCTGCGTCATCGCCATCGTGCCGGTGATGCCGCGCACCCGGCGCACCAGGTCGGCCCGGCCATCACCGTGCGGCATGAAGTCGAGCACCTCGACCTGACCGGTGCTGGTGGTCCACAGTGTCGATAGCACGAAGGTGTCGCCGTCGTAGCGGCGGGTGGCGATGGCGTTTGGGTCGGCGGGCGCGAGCAGCCAGCGGCCATGGTTTTCATCGCCGAGCAGCGCACCGAACATTGACGCGGAGTCGTAGCGGGGCAGGCAGAGCCAGTCGATGCTGCCATTGAGTCCGACCAGTGCCGCCGAGTGGCAGTCGCTGATCAGTGCGTAGTCCTCAATAGGGAGTGCCATCAGGCCATCCTGTCAGCAGGAGGGTGAGAGTGCGCTGACGATCTGCTTAGGCTACGAGGCGAGCGGAGGCGAGGGTGGCCGATGCCTTATCGATCCAGGCAGCGGATGCCGCGGCGAGGTCGTCGTCCGCGCTGGCCACGGTTGCAATGGGGGCGGTGTTGATCAGCTGGGTGTGGATCGGGGCTGCGTCGATCGGCTGCGCGGTGATCGAGACGGGTTCGTTCCAGGTGACAATCGGGGCCGGGGTCCAGGACAACGCCGTCGGTTCGCCGCTGCTTTCGCCGCGCAGCGTCGCCTGCTCGGTGAGGATGGTCTCGGTCAGTTCGACCGCGATCTCCCGGGCCTTGAGCCCGTGAAAAATGACGTCGGTATCGCCGGGGGTCCGGGGCGAGAGCGTCCAGGCACCGGTTTCGCCGATCAGCTCGCCGAGTTTGTCGTGCAGCAGCTCAAAAATCTGTTCGTCGCCAAGGACTGGAGCTGCGGCCACGCTCATCGCCGCGCTCGCGGCCAAACGTCGGCGTCGACGACCAAACATGACGAGCCCCTTTCAGATGCAGCCGACAATCAGCTGCAACCTCCAGTTTCGGCCACCAAACCGCGACTCGCCGGACGGCGCGCCGACCAGCAGCCGAACTCAGCTGTCGATTTCGCGTTTATTGGCGTCTTCGATGACCGTGCCGATGGCCACAGCGGCGCTCAGCGCCCACCCCAGCCACAACATCAGCAGACGCCAGTCGCGCGGTCCGTGCCTGGTGGCCTGCACGGTGTTCCATCCGCCGGCGATGACGCCGATCATGGCACTGCTGAATATGAACTTTCGCATGTGAACCTCCGGCCTAAGGTTACCCGGAGCCTCCCCGGCCGGGGCAAACCCGAATAGGCTGAGAAAAACCCCTGAACTGACCGATCGGACAGGATCTGACCGATCGGTCAACTAGCCTGTGGTCGTGCCCATTCTTCCTGCGACATCCGCTGCACCGCCGGCCGGCGGCATCCGCTCACAAACCGGCGCCGATCTGCGCCAGGTCGCGCTGACCCAGTTCGCCTCGGTGGGATTCGCGGCAACCTCGCTGCAGAATATTGCCGACATCGCGGGCTTCTCCAAATCCAGCGTGCTCTACCACTTCGCCTCCAAGGAGGTGCTGCTCGAGCAGGTGCTCACGCCGGCCATCGACCAGCTCGAGGTTGTTCTCGACCGCTTCGTGACCGCGCCCGAGAGCATTGCCACCCGTGAGCGGTTCGTCGACGACTTCATCGACTTTCTGCTCGAGTTTCGGCTGGAACTGCACACCTTCATCAACCAGGCCCAGTCGCTGCGCGGCATCGCCATCATCGACCGGGCCGGACTGCTCATCGTTCGACTCGCCGCGAGTATCTGCCACGACGACGCGAGCAATGAAGACCGCCTGCGGTTCGGCTTCGCCCTCGGCGGTGCCGCCTACTCGCTCGTGGCCGGCATGACCTTTCTGGGCGAGGCTACCCTGCCCGACGACGACCTGCGTCCGGCGCTGCGCACCGTGATGACCGAACTGCTCGCCCCCGTCTCCGTGCACCCGCGCCCCGCTCACTCCTGAATTTCTGCGCCGTCCGAAAGTAGTTTTCATGGCAACCGTTCTGTATCGTCTCGGCCACTTCGCCTACCGGCGGGCCTGGCTCGTCATCGGTATCTGGGTGCTGCTGCTCGCCGGCATCTTCGGCGGCGGCGTAGCCCTCAACGGCCAGACGCAGGAGTCCTACGCAATCCCCGGCACCGAGTCGCAGGATGCCATCGACTCGCTCGCCGCGGTGTTCCCCTCGGCGGCCGGCGCGCAGGTGCAGGTCGTTTATCACGTGCCGAGCGGGGCATCCATTGATGATGCGCCGTACCGGGCCGCCATCGAAAGCATGGCCACAGAGATCGGCGCCATCGACGGCGTCGACACCGTGATCACCCCGTTCAGCGACTACGCAGCGGATGCCGTCTCGAGCGACTCCGAGACCGCCTTCAGCCAGGTGGCGCTCACTGGGCAGTCCACCGACGTGTCTACGGACACCCTCGACGCCCTCGTGGCCACTCGGTCGATCGGGGAGGACGCCGGCTTGCAGGTCGCGTTCGGCGGCCAGGTCTTTCAGGACAACACCTTCGGTATCACCGTCACCGAGGTGCTCGGCGTGCTCTTCGCCGGCGTCGTGCTGCTCATCACCTTCGGTTCCCTGCTCGCCGCCGGCATGCCGCTGCTCATGGCCATGATCGGCGTCGGCGTCGCGATCGGCGGCATCACCGCGGTGAGCGCCTTCGTCTCGGTCTCGAGCACCGCCCCCATGCTCGCGCTCATGCTCGGGCTCGCGGTCGGCATCGACTACTCGCTGTTCATTTTGTCGCGGCATCGATCCCAGCTGGCTACCGGCATGAAACCGCACGAATCGGCCGCGACGGCCGTCGCCACCGCCGGTGGCGCCGTGGTCTTTGCCGGCATCACCGTGATCATCGCCCTGCTCGGACTACTCGTGGTCGGCATCCCCTTTTTGAGCGTGATGGGACTCGGCGCCGCATTCGCCGTGCTGGTCTCGATCGGCGTGGCCGTGACCTTGCTGCCCGCCGTGCTCGGCGTGGTCAAGGGCAAACTCATCCCCACGGTCGGCGGACGGGCCCACCGCCGGGCGACCGCCCCCGACGATGGAAGACCGACCCTGGGCCGGCGCTGGGTCGGACTGGTACTCAAAGCCCCGATCGTCGCCGTCATCGTGGTGGTCGGCGTGCTGGGAACCCTCGCCATTCCCGCACTCAGCCTCGACCTCAACCTGCCGGACGGCGGCTCCGAACCGGCCGGCTCCACCCAGCGGGAGGCCTACCAGCTCATCAACGACGGCTTCGGCCCCGGCTACAACGGCCCGCTCATCGTCGTCGTCGACATCACCCAGACCACCGACATCTTCGGCGACCTCGACACCATCGGCGCCCAGATTCGCGACCTGCCGGGCGTCGCCTACGTGGGCACGGGTACCCCAAACCCCACCGTCGACACGGCCATCATTCAGGTGATGCCCGACAGCGCACCGGATGCCGCGGCCACGAAAGACCTCGTGCAAATGATTCGAGACCTCGGCCCGGGCATCACCGCGAGCCTCGGCACCCCGATCGCCGTCACGGGCGCGACTGCCGTCGGCATAGACATCTCCAACCGGCTGACCGACGCCCTCATTCCCTTCGCGCTCATCGTGGTTGGGCTCTCGATCATTCTGCTCATGATGGTGTTTCGCTCCGTCTTCGTGCCGATCAAGGCCGCGCTCGGCTTTTTACTGTCGGTGTTCGCCGCCATCGGCGCCACCGTGGCGATCTTTCAGTGGGGCTGGTTTCCCGACCTGTTCGGCGTAGAAAACCCCGGCCCCATCCTCAGCTTTCTGCCAATTCTGCTCATGGCGGTTTTGTTCGGCCTCGCGATGGACTACGAGGTGTTCCTTGTCTCGGGAATGCGCGAGGAATTCGTGCGCACCGGCAACGCCCGGCAATCGATCATCCACGGCTTCGCCCATGCCGGCCGGGTTGTCACCGCCGCGGCCCTGATCATGTTCTTCGTCTTCTTCGCGTTCGTCCCCGACGGCACCGGCGCCATCAAAGGCATCGCCTTCGCGCTGGCTATCGGTGTCATGCTCGACGCCTTCCTGGTGCGCATGACGCTCGTTCCGGCCGCGATGGCACTCGCCGGAAACGCCGCCTGGTGGCTGCCACGCTGGCTCGGGCGGCTGCTGCCGAACGTCGACATCGAGGGGGAGGGACTGCGCCAGCACCTGCACGACAGCGCGTGGGCTGCGGAGCAGACCGATGCGATCACGGCCGATGAAGTCGTCTTCGGCCTCGAGACCGCGCCGATCGGTCCGCTCAGCCTGAGTATTCCGGCTGGTTCGCTCGTGCGGCTCACCGGCACGGCCGGCCACCGCCGGGTCGTCGCGGCCACCCTGGCCGGGCGACTCGATCCGGTCAGCGGACGACTGCAGGTGCTCGGCTACCCGCTGCCATCCGACCGGCAGCAGGCCCTGCGCCGGGTTGCCCTCGCCGATATCGGTGAGCATCGGGACACCGAGATCACCGTCGGAGAACTGCTCGCCGAACGGCTGCGGCTCACCCTGCCCTGGTACCGGACTGCCTCGGTCGCCAGCCGTCGCGCCGACTGGATCAGCAGTATTAACCGGGCCCTGGGTGCCGGTCAGCCGGTGACGGCCGCCACGACGATTTCGGCGCTACCGGCCCACGGTCGGGCGACCGTGCTGGTCGCGGCGGCGCTCACCGAACGCCCCGGTGTGGTCTTCGTCGACCTCGGCGAGGGCCTCCCCGAGCCCTTCCTGGGCCGGGACCTGGCGACGGTACTGGCCATGCTGGCACCCCCGACAACCACGCTGGTGCTCGGCGCTGCACGCTTCGACATCGATGGCCCGGAATCGGCGCACGATCGACCGTGGCAGCAGATCGATCTCGACGCGCCAGTTGACGTCGACCTGATGATGGATTCCCTCGATGGAAAGGTCCTGCAGCGATGAGCACCGCACTCGACAAACTGTTCAGCCGTACCCCGCGGCGGCGGCGGCTGACCGTCGCCGCTCTCGTGGCCGTCGTGGTCGCCGTGCCGCTCGCCGTGGCCGGACTGTTCACGGTGGCTCTCGTCTCGGCCGATGACCGGGTCGACACCATTCCCGCGATCGTCGTGAACAACGACGAATTCGTCACGACCACCCTGCCGGACGGCACCGAACAACAGGTTCTAGCCGGTCGATTGCTCGTGACCGAACTGACCGCGCCCAGCGCCAGCGATGCCAGCACGGCCGGATTCGACTGGACCATCTCCAACACGGCCGACGCGCAAGCGGCGCTCGCCGCCGGAGACGCCTACGCGATTCTGACCATCCCCAGCGATTTCTCCGCCTCGATCACCTCGCTCTCAGGCAGCACCCCGGTGCAGGCCGACCTCGATATTCGCACCGATGACGCCCATTCCTACCTCGCCGGCTCGCTGGCCCAATCGGTCGGCTCGGCCATGACGGGCGCCTTCGGCCAGGCGATCACCGCGCAGTATCTCGAAGGCCTGTACACGAATCTCGCCCTGCTTGGCTCGTCCCTCACCGATGCCGCCGACGGCGCGGCCGCGCTCTCCACCGGGGTGAGCGGGGTCAAGGCCGGCCTCGATTCCCTTGCGGCCGGCACGGCGACCGCCGCTACCGGGGCGGCATCCGCTGCCAGCGGAGCGACGAGTTATGCCTCGGGCGTGGCCTCCTATACCGACGGCGTCACCGGGCTGAGCGCGGGGCTGACCGAGCTGAAGTCCGGCGCCGGCGCGCTGGCTCCGCTCGAAACCGGGCTCCCGGCCTACGCCTCGGGAGTGCAGGGAACGGCGGCAGCGTTCACGGCCCTCAACGCGCAGATGCAGGCCGACCCGAATGTCGCATTCTACGCCGGCGCGCTCGCGCAAATTCAGGGTGGCCTCACCGCACTCGGCGCCCAGAGCCCGGGCATCGGGGCAGCCGGCACCGGTATTGGGTCGGTGCTGGACGGCATCTCGTCGAGTGCGAACGGTGCGCTCACGCTCGCGGCTGGCGGCCCAGCCCTGTCGAGCGGTGCAAGCGATCTCGCGACCGGTGTGCAAGGAATTTCCGCTGGGCTCGGTACCCTCGCTTCCGGCACCGAGTCGGCCCAGGCCGGGACGCACGCACTGGAAGCCGGGGCCGCCGAGCTCGCGACCGGGCTGGCGGACGGCGCGGCGGGGGCATCCGTTTTCACCGATACCGATGCCGCGACCACCGCCGCGGTCGTCTCCGAGCCGGTCAGTGTTACGACCGAGCGCGACCACGCGATCGACTCGGCCGGCCCGATCATCGGCATGATTTTCGTGCCGGTCGGCCTGTGGATCGGCGCCCTCGTCGTCTTTCTGCTGTTCACACCGCTCACAGCATCCGCCCTGGCTTCGACGACGAGCACCGGCCGGTTGCTGCGTCGCGGCCTCGGCCGGGCCTTCGCCATCGTTGCCGGCCAGGCCGTTCTGGTCACCGTGCTGCTGCATACCGCCCTCGATGTGGCGTGGACGCTGCTGCCGGCCACCCTCGGCTTCGCCCTGCTGCTGGCCTTCGTGTTCGTGGCCGTGCAGCACTGGCTGAGCGTCGCGTTCGGTCGGGTCGGCATCGTCATCTCGCTCGTGCTGCTCGCCCTGCAACTCGCCGCGGCGAGTGGGCTGTACCCGATCGAACTCGTCGCCGCCCCGTTCCAGGCGTTGAGCCCCTTTCTGCCGCTGACCTGGGCCGTGAACGGCCTGCAGGCGATTGTCAGTGAAAGCGGGGGAGCGGATGTTGCCGCCGCCGCCGCAATACTGCTCCTGTTCGCGATCGGTAGCGTGCTGCTCTCGTTCTGGAGTGTGGCCCGAGCGCGCGGAGCCCGCTCGTTCGGGTTGGGGCTGGCGAGGGCGTAGGGCGCGGTGCCCCCCATGAGACTGGGGGGCGACTGGTACCCTTGGGAGGGCAACACAGGCGTGCACCGCGGGTGTGCCCGGAACGGATGATCCATTACTTATTCAGCCGACTCCACGCGGTTCGACCGCGACCAGACCGCACTCGACGATTCAGGGGCTGACGCTGCGCCCGATGACACCGCAACCGGTGCGTACACGCTCGTCGTCGTCTCCAACCGGCTGCCGGTCGACTTCGAGGAAGGCGACGACGGTGCCGTCACCTGGCGCACCTCACCCGGAGGCCTGGTCACCGCACTCGAACCGCTCATGCGTGCGTCAAACGGCGCCTGGGTCGGCTGGCCCGGCGTCGCTGATCGCTCCTTTGCGCCGTTCGATAATGACGGCATCTCGCTCGTGCCCGTGCGGCTCAACGAAGAAGACATTGAGGACTACTACGAGGGCTTCTCCAATGACACCCTCTGGCCGCTCTACCACGACGTTATTGCGCCGCCGAGCTATCACCGCGAAACCTGGGACGCCTACGTCAGGGTGAACCGTCGATTCGCTGCCGCCGCCGCAGCGGTCGCCGCCCCCGGAGCCACGGTCTGGGTGCACGACTACCAGCTGCAGCTCGTTCCGCGCCTGCTGCGGGAGGCCCGCCCCGACCTCGTCATCGGCTTCTTCAATCACATTCCATTTCCGCCATATGGCATTTATGCTCAGCTGCCCTGGCGTAAACAGATTCTGCACGGCCTGCTCGGCGCCGACGTTATCGGCTTTCAACGGGTAGCGGATGCCGGCAATTTCTCCCAAGCGGTGCGTCGTCTCTATGGCTATGCCACCCGCGGCGTCGTTATCGACGTGCCCACCGGTGACAACGGCCAGAGCGGGCAGACCGGCCAGAGCGGGCAGACTGGCCAGAGCGGGCAGACTGGAGAGACTCGTCGTGTCATCGCCAAGCACTTTCCCATCTCGATCGACGCGGCCGCCTACGAAGAACTGGCCAGACGCCCCGATATCCAGGCCCGCGCACGTCAGATTCGGGAGGACCTCGGCAACCCGAAAACGCTCATGCTGGGTGTCGACCGGCTCGACTACACCAAGGGCATCGGCCACCGCATCAAGGCCTTCGGGGAACTGCTCGCCGACGGACGCCTGAGTGTCGAAGACGTCACCCTGGTGCAGATCGCGAGCCCGTCCCGCGAACGGGTCAGCACCTATATGGCCCTGCGCGACGAGATTGAACTCGCCGTCGGTCGACTCAACGGCGACTTCTCCACGATCAGCCACACCGCCATCAGCTATCACCACCACAGCTACCCGCGTGAAGAAATGGTCGCGATGTATCTCGCCGCTGACGTCATGCTCGTCACCGCGCTGCGTGACGGCATGAACCTCGTCGCCAAGGAATACGTCGCCGTGCGCTTCGATGCCGACGGGGTGCTCGTGCTGAGCGAGTTCGCCGGCGCCGCCGATGAACTCAAACAGGCCATCCTGATCAATCCGCACGACATCGACGGCACCAAGGACGCCATCGTGCGTGCGGTCGAGATGCCCCGGCGGGAACGCGCCAGACGTATGCGGTCGCTGCGCCGCAAGGTCGCGGAGAACGATGTTGCCGCCTGGTCGGCCTCGTTCCTGCGGGCCCTCACCGGCGGCGCTGCCGTGGCGGCCGGAATCCCCGACGATCTCGATTTGGCCTTGCAGAATCTTGCCGGTGCCGAGAACGTGCTCATCGCCCTCGACTTCGACGGAACGCTGGCCCCGCACGTTGACCACCCCGAAGACGCCCGTGCAATCACCGGCACCCGGGAAGCCGTTCAAGCCCTGCTCGACCTGCCCGGGGTGCGCGTAGCCTTCGTCTCTGGGCGCGCCTTGGTGAGTCTGCAGCACGTTGCCCAGCCGCAGAGTTCGGTGTTGCTCACCGGCTCTCACGGCATCGAGGTTCAGCTGGACACCCCCGAGATCGAACTCAACCTGGTCTCCTCTGAGCTCGAACAGCTCGACACCCTTGCCCGGGTGCTCACCAGCATCTCCGGATCGATTGCCGGGACCACCATCGAGCGCAAGCCCGCCGGTCTGGCCCTGCACACCCGGCTCGCGACCGAGAAAGACGGCCAAACTGCCCAGCGCGAGGCAAGGGAACAGCTCACCGATCAACTGCCCGGACTTACCGTTCGCGAAGGTAAGAACGTGCTGGAATTCTCGGTACGCTCCAGCACCAAGGGCGATGCCCTCGAGAAGCTGCGGGAGTACACCGGGGCCGACCGGGTGTTCTACGCCGGCGACGATGTGACCGATGAAGACGCCTTCGCGGCATTGCGTGACGACGACCTCGGCCTCAAGATCGGCCAGGGCGCGACCCTCGCCGGCTACCGGGTGCGCAGCCCCAAGGAAGTCACTCAGGTCCTCGTGCGCATCGCCGCACTCCGTGCTGGTCTTGCGCTCTGAGGCCCCATTGAAAATAGAGGGCGCCCTGAGGTTCTAGACTCAGAGGCATGTCTGAGATCGATGTGAAACCCCGTAGCCGCGCCGTCACGGATGGAATCGAGGCCACCACATCGCGTGGAATGCTTCGCGCCGTCGGCATGGGCGACGCCGACTGGGACAAGCCCCAGATCGGCATTGCGAGTTCGTGGAACGAGATCACGCCGTGCAACCTCTCGCTCGACCGCCTCGCCCAGGCCGCCAAAGAAGGCGTGCACTCCGGTGGCGGCTACCCGCTGCAGTTCGGCACCATCTCGGTCAGCGATGGCATTTCGATGGGCCACGAGGGCATGCACTTCTCGCTTGTCTCGCGTGAGGTCATCGCTGACTCGGTCGAGGTCGTCATGCAGGCCGAACGTCTTGACGGCAGCGTGCTGCTGGCCGGTTGCGACAAATCCCTGCCCGGCATGCTCATGGCCGCCGCCCGCCTCGACCTCGCCAGCGTGTTCCTCTACGCCGGCTCCATTGCCCCGGGCTGGGTTAAACTCAGCGACGGCACCGAAAAAGACATCACCATTATCGACGCGTTCGAGGCCGTCGGCGCGGTCAAGGCCGGCCGCATGAGTGAAGCGGATGCGAAGCGCATCGAGTGCGCGTTCGCTCCGGGCGAGGGCGCCTGCGGCGGTATGTACACCGCGAACACCATGGCCAGTGTCGCGGAAGCCCTCGGAATGAGTCTGCCCGGCTCGGCGAGCCCGGCATCCGCTGACCGTCGCCGTGACTATTTCGCCCACCGCTCGGGCGAGGCCGTGGTCAATATGCTGCGCCTCGGTATCACCGCGCGCGACATTCTCACCCGCAAGGCATTCGAGAACGCCATCGCCGTGGCCATGGCCTTCGGCGGCTCCACCAACGTCGTGCTGCACCTGCTCGCCATCGCCCGCGAGGCCGAGGTCGAGCTGACCCTCGACGACTTCAACCGCATCGGCGACAAGGTTCCGCATATCGGCGACCTCAAGCCGTTCGGCAAGTACGTCATGAACGACGTGGACCGCCAGGGCGGCGTGCCCGTCGTCATGCGTGCGCTGCTCGAGGCCGGCCTGATCCACGGCGACGCGCTCACCGTGACCGGCAAGACCGTGGCCGAGAACCTCGCCGAGATCGACCCGCCCGACCTCGACGGTGAGGTGCTGCGCACCCTCGACAACCCGATCCACAAGAGCGGCGGCATCACCATTCTCAAGGGCAGCTTCGCGCCCGAAGGTGCAGTGGTGAAGACCGCCGGCTTCGACGCCGCCGTCTTCGAAGGCCCCGCCCGGGTGTTCGAGCGAGAGCGCGCGGCGATGGACGCCCTGACCGGGGGGAAAATCTACAAGGGTGACGTCGTCATCATCCGCTACGAAGGCCCGAAGGGCGGGCCGGGAATGCGCGAGATGCTCTCGATCACCGCCGCCATCAAGGGCGCAGGCCTCGGCTCCGATGTACTACTATTAACGGACGGTCGATTCTCAGGCGGCACAACCGGACTGTGCATCGGCCACATAGCACCCGAAGCGGTGGACGCAGGTCCCATCGCCTTCGTGCGCGATGGTGATCTGATACGGGTCGATATCGCAGCTCGCACGCTTGACCTACTGGTCGCACCTGCTGAGCTGGCCGCCCGGCAAGTCGGCTGGGCGCCTCTTCCCCCGCGCTATACCCGGGGCGTGCTGGCAAAGTACGCAAAGCTCGTGCATTCCGCCGCCGAAGGCGCCATCACCGGCTGACGCTGCGCACCGGCTCACCGGCGCACCCCGTGGGGACACGCTGATAGATGTCGCAAGACCGATTTCAAAGTAGGGATTCTACGATCATGACCACGGAAACCACGCCTGTGCCCTCGGCCCCCGCGTCCGCGGAGCCGGAAATGCTCACCGGTTCGGGGGCGATCATTCGCACCCTGGAGCTGCTCGGTGTTACCGACGTCTTCGGTATCCCCGGCGGCGCCGTCATCCCGCTGTACGACGAGCTGATGACGCAAACCAAGATCCGCCACATTCTGGTGCGCCACGAACAGGGTGCCGGTCATGCCGCCGAGGGTTATGCCTCCGCAACCGGCCGGGTCGGCGTGGCGATCGCCACGAGCGGACCGGGTGCCACCAACCTGGTCACGGCCATTGCAGACGCCTACATGGACTCGGTCCCGCTGCTCGCGATCACCGGCCAGGTCTTCTCGACGTCCATGGGAACGGATGCCTTCCAGGAGGCCGACATTATCGGCATCACGATGCCGATCACCAAGCACTCCTTCCTGGCTCGCCGGGCAGAGGAGATTCCGGCGGCCATCGCCTCGGCGTACCACATCGCCTCGACCGGACGCCCCGGCCCGGTGCTCGTCGACATCACCAAGGACGCGCAGCAGAACTTGGCACCGTTCATCTGGCCGCCGAAGCTCGACCTTCCTGGTTACCGGCCGATCGTCAAGGCCCACGGCAAGCAGGTGCAGGCTGCGGCCCAGTTGCTGCTCAATGCCAAGAAGCCGGTGCTCTACGTGGGCGGCGGTGTGATCCGGGCCAAGGCCTCACCCGAGCTGCTCGTGCTCGCCGAGACGACCGGCGCACCGGTCGTGACCACCCTGATGGCACGTGGCGCCTTCCCCGACTCGCACCCGCAGCACCTCGGAATGCCGGGCATGCACGGCACCGTTCCCGCCGTGCTCGCGCTGCAGGAGAGCGACCTCATCATTTCGTTCGGAGCACGCTTCGACGACCGGGTGACCGGAAAGATCAGCGAATTCGCCCCGAATGCGAAGATCGTGCACGTTGACGTCGACCCGGCCGAGATCTCCAAGATCCGTCTGGCCGATGTACCCATCGTCGGTGATGCCAAAGATGTCATCGCCGATCTCATCGTTGCCTGGCAGGAGGCGGTTCAGGCCGCCGCCCCCGACGCCGGTGTTCCCGACACCGCTGAGTGGTGGACCTACCTGCGTGGCTTGAAAGACGAGTTCCCACTCGGCTTCACCGAGCCCACCGACGGCCTGTTGGCCCCGCAGTACGTGATCCAGCGAATCGGCGAGCTCACCGGCCCGGAAGCGGTCTACGCGGCCGGCGTTGGCCAGCACCAGATGTGGGCGGCGCAGTACATCAAGTACGAGCGTCCCAATTCCTGGCTCAACTCGGGAGGAGCCGGCACTATGGGGTACTCGGTTCCCGCGGCGATGGGCGCCAAGGTCGCCGAGCCGGACCGCGTGGTCTGGTCGATCGACGGCGACGGCTGCTTCCAGATGACCAACCAGGAACTCGCCACCTGCACGATCAACAAGATCCCGATCAAGGTCGCGATCATCAACAACTCCTCCCTCGGCATGGTGCGCCAGTGGCAGTCGCTGTTTTACGACGGGCGGCACTCCTTCACCGACCTGAACACCGGTCACGGTACCGCCATGGTTCCGGACTTCATCAAGATGGCGGATGCCTATGGTGCGCTCGGAATTCGGGTCACCAGCAAGGACCAGGTCGATGATGCCATCAAACTGGCCCTCGCCACCAATGACCGCCCCGTCGTCATCGACTTCATTGTGAGCCCCGGCGCCATGGTGTGGCCGATGGTTCCGCAGGGAGTCAGCAACAGTTTCGTTCAGTACGCCAAAGACCATGCACCCACCTGGGGAGACGAGTAATCGTGACGAGCCACGTTCTGAGCCTGCTCGTCGAGGACAAGCCCGGCCTGCTCACGCGCGTCGCCGGCCTGTTCGCGCGTCGCGGCTTCAATATTGAGAGCCTCGCCGTGGGGCACAGCGAGATCGCCGGGCTGTCCCGCATCACGATTCTGGTTGACGTCGAGGACATCCCGCTCGAGCAGGTGACGAAGCAGCTCAACAAGCTGATCAATGTGATCAAGATCGTCGAACTCGACCCCACCCAGTCGGTGCAGCGCGAACACCTCCTGATCAAGGTCAAGGTGGACAACACGACCCGGTCGCAGGTGCTCGAAGCGGTCACCCTGTTCCGAGCCCGGGTCGTCGACGTCGCCGCCGACGCCCTCGTCATCGAGGTCACCGGTGACACCGGCAAGACCCAGGCGTTCTTGCGCATTCTCGAGCCGTTCGGAATTCGCGAACTTGCGCAGTCGGGCATGCTCGCCATCGGCCGCGGTTCCAAATCGATTACCGAGCGGGTCTTCAAAAACTAACGGTTTCAACTTTTTCTACTAATCAATTCACGAGGAGAAATACACATTGTCTGAGATTTTCTACGACAAAGACGCCGACCTGTCGATCATTCAGGGCAAGAAGGTGGCCGTCATCGGCTACGGCTCGCAGGGTCACGCCCACGCGCAGAACCTGCGCGACTCCGGCGTCGAGGTCAAGATCGGCCTGAAGGACGGCTCCAAGAGCAAGGCCAAGGCCGAAGAAGCCGGCTTCACCGTGCTGTCCACAGCGGATGCCGCGGCCTGGGCCGACGTCATCGTCATCCTCGCGCCCGACCAGGTGCAGCGTCACCTGTACAAGGACGACGTACTGCCGAACCTGGCTGCCGGTAAGGCCCTCGTCTTCGGACACGGATTCAACATCCGCTTCGGGTACATCACTGCGCCCGACGGCGTTGACGTCGTCATGGTCGCCCCGAAGGGTCCGGGCCACACGGTGCGCCGCGAGTTCGAAGCCGGTCGCGGCGTTCCCGTCATCGTCGCCGTCGAGAAGGACGCTTCGGGCAACGCCTGGCCGCTCACCCTCAGCTACGCCAAGGCGATCGGTGGCCTGCGCGCCGCCGGCATCAAGACCACCTTCACCGAAGAAACCGAAACCGACCTGTTCGGCGAGCAGGCAGTGCTCTGCGGCGGTACCTCACAGCTGATCCAGTACGGCTTCGAGGTTCTCACCGAGGCCGGCTACCAGCCGCAGGTCGCGTACTTTGAGGTGCTGCACGAGCTCAAGCTCATCGTCGACCTCATGTGGGAGGGTGGCATCGCCAAGCAGCGTTGGAGCGTCTCCGACACCGCCGAGTACGGCGACTACGTCTCCGGCCCGCGCGTCATCGACCCGAGCGTCAAGGAGAACATGAAGGCCGTTCTCGCCGACATCCAGAGCGGCGCGTTCGCCGAGCGCTTCATCGCCGACCAGGACAAGGGCGGAGTCGAGTTCCTCGCCCTGCGCAAGAAGGGCGAAGAGCACCCGATCGAGGCCACCGGCCGCAGCCTGCGCAAGCTCTTCGCGTGGAATGCCTCGAACGACGACGACTACACCGATGGTTCGGTGTCGCGCTAAGTATCCGCTTAGATTGAGGAAGGGGTTCTCGTTCGCGAGAGCCCCTTCTTCGTTCCCCGGCACGAGCGTCGAAAGGGCAGACGAATGACAACGGATGCCGTGGGCACCGAAAATCAAACGGTGTGGCGCAACCGCATGTCGGCCCTGGCCATGCTCGGCGTGTGCCTCTACGTGTTCATCGACGTGGTGCTGCACTTTCTGCCGCCGCACTACAGCCCGATCAGCGACGCCGAGAGCAACCTCGCGGTCGGGCCGTTCGGCTGGATCATGAACCTCAATTTTCTCGGGCGAGCGGTGTTCTGCGTCGCCGCCGTCGTGGCGATCGCGCTGGCGGCCAGGCTGCTGGTCCCACGGCGTCGGGACCTGCTGCTCGGCGCCGGCCTCGGGCTGTTTCTTGTCGGGGGAGCCAGCTCGGCCGTGCTCGCCTTCTTTCCGACCGATGTCAGCGCGTCCCACGAGAGCACCCTGCAGACGTCGACCACCGTCGGCGCCATCCACCTGGCCGTAGCGTCCTTCGGCTTCGTCGCGGCCCTGATCGCCATCCTGCTACTCACGGCCTGGTTGCGCATCCGCCGGGTTATGCCGCGGGTGCAGCCGTGGGCGATGGTTTTCGCGGCGCTCACCCTGACCGGTCTGCTCGCAGTCGTCGCCGCCAGTGCCTGGGCGCCTGGTGTGGTCGGGCTCGCGGAGCGCCTGGCGCTCGTGGGTATTCTGGGGTGGACGTGGTGCGTGAGCGCCGGAATCCGTCGACTGGCCTGACCTACACCAGCCGGCCCGCGCTGAACACTCGGTGAACAGAATGATCTCACTGCCAAGTATTCGGCAGTCGCCCCCAAACTGGGGTGATGTCTACTCTCTCTCGACGTGATCTCTTCTCGGCCGGTGTTTTCGTTGTTGCCGGCGCCGCAGCAGCGACCGTGGGCGGCCAGCCAGCCAGCTCGAACGCCGCCGTCCTGTCCGCCGGCACCCGATTCGACCACGGGGTTGCCTCCGGAGACCCGCTGCCCGACGGCATCCTGCTCTGGACTCGGGTCACTCCGATGAACGAAGCCGCACCCGGGTCGGGCCAGGGCCCCGACGTCTCGGTGACCTGGGAGGTGGCCGAGGACTCGGGCTTTTTGCGGGTCGCAGCGAGGGGCACGACCATAACCGGTGCAGCCCGGGATCACACGGTGAAGGCGACACCGACCGGGCTGCGGCCGTCCACCAGCTACTGGTTTCGCTTCAGCTCCGGCGGAGTCGTTTCCCCGGTCGGTCGCACCAAGACAGCCCCGGCCGCCGGTGTCGCCATCGATCGCCTGCGCCTCGGTGTCGTGTCCTGCGCCAACCTGCAGGCGGGCTTCTTCACCGCGTACCGCCACCTCGCCGATCGCGGCGACCTCGACGTCGTGCTGCACCTCGGGGACTACCTCTACGAATACGGCGTCGGTGAGTACCAGGCCCGTGACGTGGTCGTGCGGCCACACGACCCCACGACCGAAATGATCACCCTCGAGCACTACCGTCGTCGGCACGCGCAGTACAAATCCGACCTCGACCTGCAGGCACTGCACGCCGCGGTGCCCTTCATCGTCACCTGGGACGACCACGAATCCGCCAACGATGCCTGGTCGGAGGGCGCCGAAAACCACACCGAGGGCGCCGAGGGTGCCGAGGGCACTTGGAAGGCGCGGCGGGAGGCGTCCCAGCAGGCTTATGCCGAGTGGATGCCGGTGCGCTACGACGTGGGCGGCCAGCTCTATCGTCGCTTCGGCTTCGGCGACCTGGCGAGTGTGTCGATGCTCGACCTGCGCAGCTACCGCAGCGAGCAGGCCGCGAACATCGTCAGCGCCGACATCTCCAGCCCCGACCGCACCATCACCGGCACCGCACAAATGGACTGGCTCCTCGACGGGTTCACGCAAACCGACACGCAGTGGAAACTCGTGGGGAACCCAGTCATGATCGCGCCGGTGCGCTTTCCGTCGACGTTGTCCACCGCCGAGATCGGGGGAGTGCAGGCCCTCCTTGGCACCACGACGATCGACGGCGTGCCGTACAACGTCGACCAGTGGGACGGCTACGCCGCCGATCGCAGTCGTGTGATCAGTCACCTGCGCGACCACGGCGTCACGGACACCGTCTTCCTCACCGGGGACATCCACTCCGGCTGGGCCTGCGACATTCCGGCCGACCCGCTGACCTACCCGACAACCGGCACCTCCGTCGCCACCGAACTGGTCTGCACCTCGGTGACCAGCGACAATCTCGACGACATTCTCGGGGTGCCGCCGCGCACCGCGTCCCTCGCCGTTGAAACCGCGTTCCGGACCGCGAACCCGCACGTCAAATACCTCGACTTCGACTCGCACGGCTTCTCCGTGCTCGAGGTGACACCGGCAGCGGTGCGGATGGACTGGTACGTGCTGTCGGAGCGCACCAGCCCGGCGTCCACGAGCTCACTGTCGACGTCGTTCCGGGTCGCGGCCGGTACGCAGACGGTGACGGCCGCGTTGTGAGCGGCCTCGATTCGCTGACAGCGGTGAGCCAAGCAGACGGCATCGCCAACCGTCGGACATTTCTCAAGATTGCCGTGGGCGCCGGAGCTGCCGTCGTGCTGTCCGCTGCGCCGGGAGCGGCCTGGGCCGGGGCATCCGCTGCTGCAGACCCAAGAGCCCCCGCCGCCCGTACCCGGGTGTATGTGCTGGTCATTGACGGATGCCGCCCCGACGAGATCACGCGCGAGCTCACACCCCGCCTGTACGCGCTGCGTACACAGGGCGTCAATTTTCCGGCGGCCCGGTCGCTCCCCATTATGGAGACCATCCCCAATCACGTCATGATGATGACCGGCGTCCGGCCGGACCGCTCCGGTGTTCCGGCGAATGCCGTCTACGACCGTGCTGAAGGTGTTGTGCGCAACCTGGACCGACCGAGCGATTTGCGGTTTCCGACCGTGCTGGAGCGGCTGCGAACCGGGGGCCTGACCACCGGTTCGGTGCTCAGTAAGGAGTACCTGTTCGGAATATTCGGCGAACGCGCGACCTACCGGTGGGAGCCGGCGCCGCTCGTACCGGTGAGCGGCCACGCGCCCGACCAGTTCACGATGGACGCCCTCATCGCCATGGTCACGGCGTCCGACCCCGACCTGGTCTTCGCCAACTTCGGCGACATCGACCGATTCGGGCATTCTGACGAAACCGGCTCTTCGGTCAAGATCGCCCGCACCGCGGCTCTGGCCCGGAGCGACTCTCAGATCGGTCGTTTCGTCGATCACCTGGTCGCTGTCGGGCTCTGGGAGAGCAGTGTCATCATGGTGCTCGCCGACCACTCGATGGATTGGTCGATCCCCTCGAACGTGATCTCGATTGAGCTCATTTTGCAGGATCACCCGGCACTGCGCGAGCAGGTCGTCATCGGTCAGAACGGCGGCGCCGACCTGGTGTACTGGGTGGGCAGCGACGCCGGCCGTGCTGCCGGACTCGCCGAAGTCCGTGCTTTGGTCACGGCCCACGAGGGGGTGCTCGCGGTGCATGAACCGGCAGAGCTGCGACTGGGCGCAAACGCCGGTGACCTCGTGGCCTACTGCCGGGCGGGCTGGCGCTTTTCTGATCCGGCCGTGCTGTCGAATCCGATTCCGGGCAATCACGGGCATCCGACGACGGAGCCGATTCCGTTCTTCATCTCCGGTGGAAGCCCGCGCGTGCGCACCGGAATCACCCTGTCGGACCCGGCGCGCACGATGGACGTAGCACCGACGGTGGCTGCTTTGTTCGGTCTCGCAGCGCCGGCCGGTGGCTATGACGGAGTCGACCGGGCGGTGGCCTTCACCTCCGTGTGAAAACCCGTTGATTACCCCAATATAGGTAGAGTCGAGGAATGCACCGGTCGCATGGCCGGTTCCGCTGGTCCTGTGCACCGACGCACAGCTTCGCCGCAAGTCCTGCAAAACGAGGGCCTGTGGGGCCTCCTTTCCACTCGCGTAAGGCCGGTACCACCATGACCTCAGGCAACAACACCGGCGACGTCAAGCTGGTCGCCCCTGCCCCCCTCGACGACGGTCCGCTTCCCAAATGGAAGATCGTTGGCCCCGGACTGGTCGTGGCCGCGACCGGCGTCGGAGCGGCCGACATGGTCGCCACCCTCGTCGCCGGATCCCGCTACGGCTACGCCCTGCTCTGGGCGGTCATTCTCGGCGTGATCCTCAAGATCGTGCTGGTCGAGGGCGCCGGCCGGTACACCCTCGCTACCGGCATGACCATCTTCGAGGGCTGGCGGTCCCTCGGTAAATGGACCACCTGGTACTTCGGTCCGTACATTATGTTGTGGGGCTTCGTCTACGGCGCCACTGCCATGTCCTCGGCTGCCCTGCCCCTCGCCGCACTGTTCCCGGTCTTTCCGCTGCCGGTCTGGGCCGTTCTCATGGGTCTCGCCGGTCTCACCATGGTCTGGTTCGGCCGCTACGCCTTCTTTGAGAAGGTCACAGCAGTGCTCGTCGGCATCATGTTCATCACCGTCGTCGGCCTCGCCGTCATCGCCGTGCCCGACTTTCCGGCCATGCTCGCCGGCCTCGTGCCGATCATCCCTGAGGGGGGAGTGCTCTACACGCTCGCTTTGGCCGGCGGTGTCGGCGGCACCATCACCCTCGCCGCTTACGGCTACTGGCTACGCGAAAAGGGTTGGTCCACTCCGCGCTGGATGAAAGTCATGCGCATCGACAACCGCATGGCCTACGTCATGACCGGCATCTTCGTCGTCGCCATGCTCATCGTCGGCGCCGAGGTGGTCGCCGCTGCCGGTATCACCCTGAGCGCGGGGGACAAGGGATTGCTCGACCTCTCCACGGTGCTCAACGAGAAGTACGGCGTCGTCGTCGGTACCGGATTTCTGGTGGGCTTCTGGGCGGCATCGTTCTCATCGATCATCGGTGTGTGGAACGGCGTGAGCCTCATGTTCGCCGACTTCTGGGGCAATATGCGCGGTAAGAAGTCCGGCCACCCCGATACCCTCGTCGGTGGCAAATACTTCAAGTTCTACCTGTTATGGCTCACCTTTCCGCCCATGATCCTGTTTTTGCTCGGCTCACCGATCGGCCTCATTCTGGCCTACGGCGTACTCGGCTCACTATTCATGCCGTTTCTCGCCATCACCTTGCTGGGACTGTTGAACGGCAAGCGCATCCCGCGGGAATGGCGCAATAAGTGGTTCACCAACGGTGCGCTGGGCATCTGCGCGCTGCTCTTTATCGTGTTGGGCGTGCAACAACTGGTCACCGCTCTGAAGCCGCTGTTCGGGTAGCTTCGGCGGCAACCGGATACTCTGGAAAAATGAATGCCACACGCGACGACGATGCGCTGAACTGGGCCGGTGACGACGACCCGACGCTGGCTCCCGGGGGAACCGGTCGGGCCGCGCCAGAGACGACCAGCCTGCCGGAGGGGTGGACCACCCCCAAAACGGATGCTGCCCCCACCGACACCGCAGCGGATGCCGATAAGACCGAATCGGATGGCGCGGCCGCGAGCTCGGCCGCCCTGGTGGGCATGGGCATCCTCGCCGGAATGTACCTGCTCTACTCGATCGGCTGGTTCCTTGGCGTGTCCCGCCTCGCGCGTTCGACGGTTCTCACTGCGGGCGATCCCGTCGCCGATTTTATGACCTCCCTCGGCGGTTGGCTGGCCGTGGCGGCACCCGTGATCTGGTTTGGGGCGACCTTCTGGCTCACCCTGAGCCGGCCGCGCGCACGCTGGGTCTGGTTGCTGATCGGCGCGGTCGTTTTGATTCCCGTGCCCTTCCTGCTCGGATCGGGGCTCCCCGGATGAGCGACCTCGAGCCCACCGGCACCGTTGGTACGAATACCGTGCACCGTCGCCGCCCGCCGCGCTGGATCCTGCTGACCATCGCACTGTTCATCGGGCTGTTCTACGCCTACGACGTTTGGGAAGCCATCGGCAACCTGGTTGGTCTGAACCTGCAGGCGCAGTCCCTCGACACCCAACTGAGCGGCTTCGGCTGGGCCGTGCTGATCTTTGCGGTACTCCTGCCGGTGCTGGTCTACGCCCTCGCCTTCTGGCTCGGCCGCAACCGGGCCTTCGGAGTGCAGGCGCTGACCCTGCTCGTCGGACTCTGTGCGGTTGCTGCCCTGTCGCTCGACATCGCCACGGTGTTCGGCCTCGGTCGGCTGATCGCCTGACTAGATCACGGCGACCACGATCAGAGCCATCAGCACCAGTTGGGCGATGAGTCGGGGAACGAACGGAATCGCGATCCGCCCGAATCGTTTCTTGTGCCGGGCGGCATAGGCGTTAGCCGGAAACACCGCCGCCAGAAACAGCACGAGAGCCCCAGCGGCTAGCAGCATAGTCGGGGGATACAGCAACCCGAAGCCGCCGGCCAGCTCGCACAGCCCGGTGAACAGCACGAGGTTGGTCGGGTTGGTCCAGCCCGCCGTGCGCAGTCGCGGCGGAATCATCGCCGCCATGGTGCGCTGCACCGTGGGCAGAAAATGGATGATCCCGGCGCCGATGAAGACCACCGCGAGAATAACCCGCAGGGCCAGTTGGAGTCCGTCTATTACGTCGCTGCTCATGGCTCTATTGTGCAGCCGGTAGGGTGGAAAAAAGAGTGGCGCCTATTGCCCTGCCACCAACACCCGCAATCTAAGGATCCGATTTTATTGTCGAAGCCCGTCGTCCTGATCGCCGAAGAACTTTCCCCCGCCACCGTCGATGCTCTCGGGCCCGACTTTGACATTCACCAGGTAGACGGCACGGATCGCTCCGCGCTGTTCGCCGAGCTCGCCACCGCGCAGGCCGTCCTGGTACGCTCCGCCACCAAAATGGATGCCGAAGCGATTCAGGCCGCTCCGTTCCTGAAGGTCATCGCTCGTGCGGGCGTCGGCCTGGACAACGTTGACATTAAGGCCGCCACCGCGGCCGGCGTCATGGTCGTCAACGCTCCCACCTCCAACATCATCTCGGCCGCTGAGCTGACCGTCGGGCACATCCTGAGCCTCGCCCGTCACATCCCCGCCGCCTCCGGCGCTCTCGCCGACGGTCAGTGGAAACGCTCCAAGTACACCGGCACCGAGCTGTACGAAAAGACCATCGGCATCATCGGTCTCGGCCGCATCGGCGCCCTGATCACCGCGCGCATGCAGGCCTTCGGCACCAACGTCATCGCCTACGACCCCTACATCACCTCGGCGCGCGCCCAGCAGCTCGGCGTGACCCCGGTCACCCTCGATGAACTGCTCGCGCAGTCCGACTTCGTCACGATCCACATGCCGAAGACGCCGGAGACCACCGGAATGATCGGTGCAGCCCAGCTCAAGCTCATGAAGCCGACCGCGTTCGTCGTGAACGTCGCCCGCGGCGGACTCATCGACGAAGACGCACTGCACGAAGCCCTCGTCGCCGGCACCATCGCCGGCGCCGGCCTCGACGTGTTCGTCAGTGAACCGCCGACCGGCTCGCCGCTGCTCGGCCTCGACAACATCATCACCACGCCGCACCTCGGTGCGTCGACCGACGAGGCGCAGGAGAAGGCCGGCGTCTCCGTCGCCAAGTCCGTGCGCCTCGCACTGTCGGGCGAGCTCGTGCCCGACGCGGTCAACGTGGCCGGTGGCGTCATCGATCCCTACGTGCGTCCCGGCATCCCGCTGGTCGAAAAGCTCGGCCAGGTCTTCTCCGGCCTCGCCGCCCACAGCCCGCTCACGAGCGTCGACATCGAGGTGCGCGGCGAACTCGTCGAGTACGACGTCAGCGTGCTCAAGCTCGCCGCGCTCAAGGGCATCTTCACCAACGTGGTCAGCGAAACCGTCTCCTACGTCAACGCGCCGCTGTTGGCCGAGCAGCGCGGTGTCACCGTGCGCATGCTCACCGACGCCGAATCGACCGAGTATCGCAACGTGATCACCCTGCGCGGCGCCCTCGCCGATGGTTCGCAGGTCTCCGTCTCGGGTACCCTTACCGGGACCAAGCAGATCGAGAAGATCGTCGAGATCAACGGCTACGACGTTGAGGTCCCGTTCGCCAAGAACCTCATCGTCATGCTTTACACCGACCGCCCCGGAATCGTCGCCGTCTACGGCCGCGAATTCGGTAACGCCAACATTAACATCGCCGGCATGCAGATCGCCCGCCACGTGGCCGGCGGCAAGGCTCTCAGCGTTCTGACCGTCGACTCCGAGGTCCCAGCCGGTCTGCTGGCCTCTGTTCGCGCGGCCATCGAAGCCGAGATCATGGTGGAGATCGTCCTCACCGACTAGCTCTCTTCAAAACGGATGCGAGTGGGCAGAGGCCAGGCCGGCGCCCACTCGCATCCGCTGTTAAACGACTCCGACGCGCGAAGTGAGTCCGAAAGGTCGCAAATCGTACAGCCGGGGTAGGTTTTAGGACGTTTTACGACCCCGCGCGGCGTGGGCAGCGGGATATCCGGTTCAGGTCTGCGGCAGGAGCCGGCCGATCAGGGTGATCAGCCGGGTCATGGACTCGGCGGTGTGCTCCTGCGGCGCCAGTTCGTGTTCGGCCAGCGAACTGTTGACGTAGAGTCCGTCGCTAATGAGCATGATCGCCTCGGCGGTATCCGGGTCGTGGACAGCGTCTTCGATGACCGAGAGCCAGCGGCGCCGAATGTCGCCGAGCACCTGCATGGCCCGTGGATCGCGACCCTGGGCGAGGCGGGAGCCAGCGATGTAGGCGCGGTCGAGCGGGCTGCCGGTGTGCACCGAGGTTCGAATGAGGTAGTCGACCGGGCCGGCCGGGGCCGTGCGGATGTTCTCGGCATCCTCGTTCGCGAGCGCATCGAGACGGGCCAGCATGCCCTCGATCAGGGCGCCCTTCGAGCTGAAGTGATAGAGCAGTCCGCCCTTGGAGACCGCAGCGGCCGCCGCGACGGCATCCAACGTTGCCGAGCGCTCTCCGCCCTCGACCAGCAGGTCCTCGAAGGCATCGAGCAGTCGATCCCGGGTAGGAACGGATGATGCTGGCACATTTTTCGACATTGGCCCATGGTACCGAAATGGGCGGGCTTCACGCTGGACAACTATACCGTCCAGCCGGTACAGTAAACCTTGTGCCGCTGAAGGAGCGGTCGCAAAAACTACCCAGAGAGTGTTGAGATCGTGTCTGCCCCTGTTGTTCCCACCAAGCCCCTTGACCTGACCAGCACCGCCCTGAGCAGCGCGACCCGGCAGGCGCACGGCGCGGTGTCCGCTCTGACAGTCGTGCACGATCGCCGACGATGGTGGGCGCTCGCGGTGCTGATGCTTCCGGTGCTGCTGGTGTCCATCGACAACACCGTGCTCAACTTTGCGCTGCCCGCCATCTCGGAGGCGACCCGGCCGACCGGGGTGCAGCTGCTCTGGATGGTCGACATCTACCCGCTCGTGCTCGCCGGCCTGCTCGTGGCCATGGGCAGCCTCGGCGACCGCATCGGGCGTCGTCGCCTGCTGCTGATCGGTTCGACCGGTTTCGGAGTGGTGTCGGTGTTCGCGGCGTTCTCCCCGAGCATTGAGGGGCTCATTTTCGCCCGGGCAGCACTCGGATTCTTCGGCGCGATGCTCATGCCCTCGACACTGTCGCTGCTGCGCTCCACTTTTGTGGACCGTGACCAGCGTCGCCTCGCCATCGCGATCTGGGCCACCGGGTTCGCGGCCGGGAGTGCGCTCGGCCCGGTCGTCGGCGGCATTCTGCTCGAGCACTTCGCCTGGGGCTCGGTCTTTCTGATCGCCGTTCCCGTTCTGCTGCCGCTGCTCGTGCTGGCGCCAATTCTGGTGACCGAATCGCGGGATCCGCACCCGGGGCGCATCGACCTGCTCAGTATTGCCCTCTCACTCGGCACCATGCTGCCGATCGTCTACGGCATCAAGAGCATCGCCGAGCACGGCGTGACCTGGATCACGGTCGCCCCGATCGCGCTCGGACTGGGGCTCGGCGTCTGGTTCGTGCGTCGACAGCTGCATGTGCCGAACCCCATGCTCGACATGGGGCTGTTTCGACGCGGCGCTTTCAGCGGCGCGGTCGGCGTCAACCTGCTCAGTGTCACGGCGCTGGTCGGCTGCCTGTTCTTCATCTCGCAGCACCTGCAACTCGTGCTCGGGCTGTCGCCGTTGAACGCCGGGCTGGTGCTCGTTCCCGGCCTGGCCGCGATGATCGTGGCCGGACTGCTGATCGTGCCGATTGCACGCCGGGTACGGCCGTCGCGGGTGGTACCCGTGGCGCTGCTGGTGTCGGTGGCTGGATTCGCGTCGATCGCGCTGCGCGGCGGTGCAATCGATGCGTTCTGGATCGGCGTCGCCTTCGTGCTGCTCGGCATCGGAATCGGCGCGGCCGAAACCGTCTCGAACGAGCTCATCGTGGCGACCGCGCCGGCCGACAAGGCAGGGGCGGCATCCGCTGTGTCTGAAACAGCCTACGAACTGGGAGCGGTGCTCGGAACGGCCGTACTCGGCACCATCCTCACCGTGTCCTACCGGGCGGCGGTACTGTTGCCGGACGGCCTGAGCGCGGCCGACCGGCTGGCGGCGGGGGAGACTCTCGGCGGGGCGGTGTCCGTGGCCGGCCATCTTTCGCCCGCGGCCGGGGAGCAGCTGCTCGAGTCGGCCCGACACGCCTTCGACAGCGGTGTGGGCCTGACCGCCTGGATCGGCGTCGCGCTGGTGCTCGGAGCGGCCGTCGTGGCGCTACTGTCGCTGCGTCGGGCCCGCTAAACCCACGAAAGCGGGTGAAGTGTTGCTTCGCAAGTGCTGAAGCAACACTTCACCCGCTTTCGCGAGCTGTGGGTTAGAGGTCGTCGATCGAGTTCTCGCGACGGGTGACCTGCTCGCCGTTCGCCGGGTCGGCGATCGTGCGGGTCGTGCTCACGCTGTTACGACGCCGCGTCATCAGCACAATGCCGAGGATTGTCACGAGCGCTCCGGCCGCGAGCAGAATATAGCCGACGAGCGTCAGATCGACGCCGGTGACGGTCACGTCGAGGGCCCAGACCAAAATGGCGCCCACGACGAGCAGAAAGATTCCTAGTCCGATACTCATGATTTCCTGCTCTCCATTGGTGGTGCCCTGGGGACAATCCTAGGCACTCCGGCGACAAAGGTAAGGTTTGACTATACGCAATTTAGGTGTTCGTTGACTGTTTCGGAGCCACATGTCTCGTACTATCAAACTCGCTGTCATTCCCGGAGACGGGATTGGACCGGAAGTTGTCGCTGAGGCCGTGAAGGTACTCGGCGCCGTCACCGCGCGTGATGACGTCACGATTGAGACGAGCACCTTTCAGCTCGGCGCCGCGCGCTTTCTTGAAACCGGGGACGTGCTCACGGATGCCGACCTCGCGTCGATCCAGCAGCACGATGCGATTCTGCTCGGCGCCGTCGGCGGCGTTCCCGGCGACCCCCGGCTGAAAGACGCCAATATTGAGCGGGGCTTGCTGCTCGGCCTGCGCTTCGCCCTCGATCACTACGTGAACCTGCGGCCCTGCACGATCTACCCCGGAGTGACGAGCCCGCTCGCCGCCCCCGGCGTGGTTGACTTCGTCGTCGTGCGCGAGGGAACCGAAGGCCCCTACGTCGGCAACGGCGGCGCCATTCGCCGTGGCACCCCGCAGGAGGTCGCCAACGAGGTCTCGGTCAACACCGCCTACGGCGTCGAACGCGTCGTGCGCTACGCCTTCGAGGTCGCCCAGGGTCGTGAGCGCAAGCGCCTCACCCTGGTGCACAAGACCAACGTGCTGGTCTTCGCCGGCAGCCTGTGGCAGCGCATCGTGAACGAGGTGGCGCTGGAGTACCCCCAGGTTGCGGTGGATTACCTGCACGTCGACGCGGCGACCATTTTCTTTGTCACGAATCCGGGTAGATTCGATGTACTCGTCACGGACAACCTCTTTGGCGATATTCTCACCGACCTGGCAGCGGCAATCAGCGGCGGCATCGGCCTGGCAGCCTCCGGCAATATCAACCCGACGGGCCGCTTTCCCAGCATGTTCGAGCCGGTGCACGGCTCGGCCCCCGATATCGCCGGCCAGCAACTCGCCGACCCGACCGCGGCCATCCTCTCGGTGGCGCTGCTGCTCGATCATCTCGGGCTGACGGATGCCGCGGCTCGCGTCAACGACGCGGTCGCCGACGACCTGGCGCGCCGCTCCGCTTCGGTGCGACGCAGCACGGCTGAGGTGGGAGACGCCATCGTGACGCTTTTGACAGACAAGGTACTCAAATGAGCAAGACCACAACGTTTCCCCTGAACTTCACCGTCACCCCGTCGACCGAGGCCCGTGCCGAAGCCGAACGCGCCGAAATTCTCGCCGACCCGGGCTTCGGCAAGCACTTCACCGACCACATGGTCACCATTGACTGGTCGGTCGATGCCGGCTGGCACGACGCCCGCGTCACGCCCTACGGACCGCTGCTGCTCGACCCCGCCTCGTCGGTGCTGCACTACGGCCAGGAGATCTTCGAGGGTCTCAAAGCGTACCGGCACGCCGACAACTCGATCTGGACCTTCCGGCCCGAGAAGAATGCCCAGCGCCTGCAGCGTTCCGCGCACCGGCTGGCTTTGCCCGAGCTGTCCGTCGACGACTTCATCGAGTCGATCATGCAGATGATCGCGATCGACGGCGACTGGGTTCCGTCAGCGCCGGAGACGAGCCTCTACTTGCGCCCGTTCATGATCGCCAACGAGAGCTTTCTCGGAGTGCGCGCCGCCCACCAGGTGAGCTTCTACGTCATCGCCAGCCCGGCCGGCGCCTACTTCGCCGACGGCGTTGCGCCGGTGAAGATCTGGCTGTCGACCGAATACTCCCGCGCCGGTCGCGGCGGCACCGGCGCCGCCAAGTGCGGCGGCAACTACGCCGCGTCGCTGCTGCCCCAGATGGAAGCCTACGAAAACGGCTGTGCCCAGGTGCTCTTTCTCGACGGCGAGACCGGCAGCCACATCGACGAGCTCGGCGGTATGAACGTGTTCTTCGTGCACGGCACCGACACGCTCGTCACGCCGCGCCTGACCGGATCCATTCTGGAAGGCGTCACCCGCGACAGCATCATGCAGCTCGCCCGCGACCGAGGTATGACGGTGGAGGAGCGCGAGGTGACGCTGGGGGAGTGGCGTGAGGGTGTCGCATCCGGTGCCATCACCGAGGTCTTTGCCTGCGGAACCGCCGCCGTCGTCACCCCGATCGGCCAGCTCAAGGCGAAGGACTTCACGATCGGTGACGCGGATGCCCCCGCCGGCGAGATCACCCTGTCGCTGCGCCAGGAACTCACCGACATTCAGTATGGGCGCCTGCCCGACCGTCACGGCTGGCTCACCCGACTAAGCTGAACCTTTTGGCCTTTGCGGGCGGGAATGAGACACGTGAAGATCGCACGCTACAGCTACCAGGGCGCCATCGCGTTCGGCATCGTTGACGACGACGAACTGGTCGTGCTCACCAGCGACCCGATGTTCGCCGGTTTCGACACGACCGGCGACCGGGTTGCCCTCGCCGACGTGAAGCTGCTCGCGCCGGTGATTCCGCGGTCGAAGGTCGTTGCGATGGTCTCGGCCGAGGCGTTCGTGCTGCGGCCGAACACCGCCGTCGTCGGCCCCGGCGACGCCATCGTGCTGCCGGCCGCGTCGGAGCAGATCGAGGCCGACGGCCAGCTCGCCATCATCATCGGCAAGATCGCCAAGAACGTTTCGCCAGCGGATGCTTTGAGCCGCGTCTTCGGCTATACCGTCGCGACGGTCGTCACCGCGGCCAACCTCGCTTCGGGTATAGCGGGCGCCTTCGACACGTTTTTGCCGCTCGGTCCGATCATCGAGACTGAATTCGATGAGGCGTCATCAGCGCTGCGCGGGCTTATCAACGACGAGGAATTTCAGGCGGTCGCGCTCGACGATGACGAGCGCATGACCGAGGACACGGTTTCTGCCCTGGTCGCGTTCGCCTCGAGCGTGTTCACGCTGTTGCCCGGTGATGTGATCCTGCCCGGACGCCTGGACACGCCCGCGGCCGTCGTCGATGGGGACACGATCACGATGGCGATCGCGGGCATCGGTTCGCTGGTGAACCCGGTGGTGCGCCCGGCCTGACCCGCGAGCGGGCACCAAGATCCAGGCAAAGGCCCGGATTCGGGCGTCGGACTCAGTCGGTGGCGTCGGGGAACCAGATCCTGACCTGGTTCGACGCCGTGTTCAGCAGGGCGATCGCCTCATCCCGGTTCACCCGGGCGACGAGCATTGCGCTCAGGGACAGGGAGGCCAGGGTACGCACGCGCTCGTCGACGGATTCCGCCGCTGACTGTGCCGCGGCCGATTCGAGTGCGTGCCTGAGCGCATCGGTCAACTCGATGCGGTATCCCTCCACGACGGCGCGAGTCGGCTCGTCGTGGGCGGCGAGTCCAGCGGCGCAGTTGACCAGGAGGCACCCGGTCTGCGCCGAGTAGGGCGCCTGCCTGGCCGTCGCACGGGTGAGGCCGTCGAAGTAGTCGAGCAGCGCTGAGGCATCCGTCGCGCCCGAGCGCAGACCGGCCAGCCGCGGCCGGATAACGGTCTCCAAATAGTCGGTGACCGCGGCGTCGAAGAGCCCGCGTTTACTGCCGAACGCGTGGTACAGGCTGGACCGCCCCACGCCGGTAGCCGCTTCCAGGTCGGCCAGGGATGCGCCGTCGAAGCCCTTGTCCCAGAACAGGTTTCGCGCAGCCTGCACGACCACTCCGCTGTCAAAGGTCTGCAGCCGCCCCATGTTCGCTCCTTGAATCCTGTCCGACGATCGGACAATTTTGTGCACCGATGAGTCTACTATATAGTAAAACGATCGTTCTAGAACTAGCAGAGGAGTGCACTATGGCCTCATCCACCGTCAGTACCCAGATCCAGCTCGTGAACCGTCCCGTCGGCTGGCCGACACATGCGGACTTCCGCACCGTGACCGTCGACCTGCCGGAGCTTGCGGCCGGCCAGGTTCGTGTCGCGAATGAATTCATATCCGTCGACCCGTACATGCGTGGCCGGATGAACGATGTGAAGAGCTACATACCGCCGTTCGTGCTCGGTGAGACCATGACCGGCGCGGCTGTCGGCCGCGTCATCGCCTCCGCAAACGAGGCGTTCGCCATCGGCGACGTCGTCACCCATCAGTACGGCTGGCGTGACCTGGTGCAGGAGGACGCCGCCGGCTTCAGGGTCGTTCCCGAGCTCCCCGGCGTTCCGGCCTCCGCTTACCTCGGCGTGCTCGGCATGACCGCACTGACCGCCTACGTCGGCCTGCTCGAAATCGCACAGCTCAAAGAAGGCGACACCGTGTTCGTCTCCGGCGCAGCCGGCGCGGTCGGCAGCATGGTCGGCCAGATCGCCCGACTCAAGGGCGCCAAGCGCGTCATCGGCTCCGCCGGATCGCCCGAGAAGGTCGCGCTGCTCATCAGCAAGTACGGCTTTGACGCCGCGTTCAACTACAAGGACGGATCCATCACAGACCAGCTCGCCGTCACAGCGCCAGACGGCATCGACGTGTACTTCGACAACGTCGGCGGTGAGCACCTCGAGGCAGCCCTGGCCTCCTTCAACGACGGCGGCCGCGCGGCCCTGTGCGGCGCTATCTCCCTGTACAACAGCACGGATGCCCCGGCCGGTCCGAACAACCTGTCCAACATCGTCACCCGCGGCCTGACCCTCAGGGGATTCACCATCGGCAACTACTGGGCCCACCTCCCGGCATTCTCCGCCGAGATGACCGCCTGGCTGGACTCCGGCGAGATCGTCTTCGACGAGACCGTCGTCGACGGCGTCGAGAATGGTGTCGACGCGTTCCTCGGCCTCATGCGCGGCGAGAACACCGGCAAAATGGTCGTTCGCACGGGCGGGCTCATCCCGACCCTATGATTCGAATCACCCCGCACAATTCCACGAACGACTTCACTGAAAACGGAGACACTATGACCCACGTACTTTTCGTCGTCAGCGCTGCTGACCACTGGACTCTCAACGACGGCAGCCTGCACCCCACCGGATACTGGGCAGAGGAGCTCGCTGAGCCGCACCGCCTGTTCTCCGCCGCCGGCTGGCAGATCAGCATCGCCACACCGGGCGGTGTGGCCCCGACCATCGACCCGGTCAGCCTCCGTGCCGATGCGGCCGGGGGAGAGGACCGTGCAGCACAGATCATCGACTACATCGGAACCATCTCCAGCCAGCTCGATGAACCGCTCAGCCTCGACGACATCACCGTGGCCGACTACGACGTGGTGTTCTACCCGGGCGGTCACGGCCCGATGGAAGACCTCGCTGTGGACGCCGACTCTGGGCGCATCCTCACCGAATCTCTCGACAGTGGGCGCATCCTCGGCGTGCTCTGCCACGCCCCGGCCGCCCTGCTCGCTGCTCAGCGTGCCGACGACAGCTGGCCGTTCACCGGCTACCGGATGACCGGCTTCACTGATGCCGAAGAGGTTCTCGGCGGACTGGCTCCGAAGGCTCCGTGGCTGGTGCAGAGCCGCCTGGTCGAACTGGGCGCCGACTTCATCGCCGGCGAATCATTCGCTCCACACATGGAGATCGACCGCAACCTCTACACCGGTCAGAACCCGGCCTCATCGGGCGCCCTCGCCGAGGCGATTATTGCGGCCGTCGCCGACAAAGCATAACGGCGGGCGACGTCGGGCCCAGGGGCTCGACGTCGCCGACAGCGAACGTACGCCCAGCGTTGCCTGGCTGTACCTAGCCGCGGCGCAGCGCCTCCAGCACGGCGTCCACGTCGTCCCGATCATTCCAGAGATGGAACGCCACACGGGCTCGACCGGCGCGGCCAGAGGCGGTGATTCCGGCGGCGGCGAGGCGAGCGAGGTCGCGGCCACCGGCATCCGGCCAGCTGACGATGGCCTGATCAAGCCGAGGCAAGCCAAGACCGTCGCTCAGGGCATCACCGAGCCCCGCAGTGTGGGCGCGCACTTCGGTCATATCCAGACGGCGGAACAGGTCGATGGCCGGTTCGGCACCGACCCAGGCCGGCCAGGCCGGCGATACGTCGAACCGGCGGGCATCGGCAGCAAGCGCCATCGCCGGACCGTAGCAGGATGCCCACAGGTCGTCTCCCGCATACCATCCGGCATTGATCGGGTGCAATTGTGCGGCGAAAGTCTCGGCGACCGTGAAGAACGCAACGCCGCGCGGGGCGCAGAGCCACTTGTAGCTGTGGCAGATGGTGGCGTCGAACTGGGAGGCGTCGACCGGCATCCACCCGGCGGCCTGGGTGGTGTCGCAGAGTGTGAAGGTACCTGTTGCACGTGCGGCGGCGCGGATGGCGTCGCTGTCGGCGACAGTTCCGGTGGCGGACTGCACGAGCGAGAACGCGACCAGCCACGTGTTCGCGGTGAGACTTGAGGCCAAATCGGCGAGGGGGACCTGCCGCACGGTCACGCCGCGGTGCGCCTGGGCCAGAAACGGGAACACCATCGAGCTGAAGTCACCGAGGGGCAGCACCACTTCGGCACCGTCGGGCAGGCTCGCGGCGATCAGGCCGGCCATGACTGAGGTCTGTGAGCCGATCGCCACGCTGTGGGGTGTGACGTTCACCAGATCGGCGTACCCGACGCGTACGCGCTCGACGACCTCACCGTAGCGGGAGGCGCAGGCCTGGCCGCCGGCCCAGGCCTCGGTATCGGCGCGCATCGCGGCGATCGTGTCGATCGTGGGCAGTCCGAGGGTGCAGGCGGCGAGGTAGCCGCGGCCCGAGGTGTAGCGGGCGCGGGCTTCGAGGAGGGTTACCGTCGTCGTGCTCGTGCTCGTGCTCGTGCTCGTGCTCGTGTCAGCGGGCTTGCCGGCGCCCGGGTTGGTGGCCGTTTTGGCGGTGGGGCTGCTGGTGCTCGTTGCTGCGGGGCTCATGTTTCTAGTGTGACCATCGAGAATTCATGCGACAACGGCCAGTATCCGATGCATTGCATAACCAAGAATTATGATTGAGGACATGATCCATTTGCCCGGCGAGAGCCCCGACATCGGCGCCAACGCACTGAGGGTCGTGGGGGCGGTGCACGAATTCGGGTCCATCACCGCCGCGGCCGCCGCCCTCGGCTACAGCCAGCCGGCAGTGAGCCAGCAGCTCAAACGGCTCGAGAAGCGGCTCGGGCTCGCCGTGGTCGAACGTGTCGGCCGTGGAGTGCGACTGACCGAGGCCGGCCTCGTATTGGCGCGGCACGCCGTGACCGTGGCCACAGCGCTCGATGCAGCCGCGGGGGAGATTGCCGAGTTGCAGGGGCTGCGCACCGGGCTGGTGCGTCTCGTGGCCTTCCCGTCGGCATCCGCTACCCTCGTGCCGAGCCTGCTGGCGCGCATGAAGCAGCAGCATGCCCAAATCAGCATCACCTATCTCGAGGCCGAACCGCCGGAGGCCGTCGCCGCCGTGCGCGAGAATCGGGCCGACCTGGCCATCACGTTCAGCTACCCGGGCGACAGCGTGGATCCGCACCGGGAGAGCGCCCAGGGGCTGCGGGTGGCGACCCTGCGGCGAGACGAGATGATGCTGGTGCTGCCGGCCGGGCATCCGCTGGCCGGTGCTGCCGCACCGATCGACCTCGGCGATCTCGCCGACGAGAACTGGGTGGCCGGGTGCCCGCGCTGCCGCGGCCACCTGCTCGACCTGTGCGATCGCCGCGGATTCGCCCCGCGCATCAGCTATGAGACTGACAACGCCGCCGCCGTGTTCGGCCTGGTCGAGGCCGGCATCGGGGTCGCGCTGCTTCCTGCCCTCGCGATCGAGTCGGTCGGCCGGCGCGCGGGCGCCTCTATCCGGGCCACATCCGGGCAGGACCATCGCACCATGCACGCCGTGACAGCTGCCGGAGCCGAGCGTGTACCAGCCCTGGCCGCTGCGCTGCGCGCGCTGGTCGCGATCTCGTCGGTCGGCTAGACGGCGTGCGCCGGGCCCACCTTACGAAAGCGGGCCCATGCTCGATCATGGGCCCGCTGTCCGGGCCCGGGCCCGGACAGAAGTAGGTCCGGGCTTGCCCAACTAGAATCATGAGTAATGTCTGACACCACTGCACACCCGTTTTCTACCGCCACCGGAACCGACGTTCGCGTGCGGTTCTGCCCCTCGCCGACTGGAACGCCGCACGTCGGCCTCGTCCGCACCGCCATGTTCAACTGGGCCTACGCCCGGCACACCGGCGGCAAGATGATCTTCCGCATCGAGGACACCGACGCGGCCCGCGACAGCGAAGAGAGCTTTCTGCAGCTCGTCGACGCCATGCGCTGGCTCAAGCTGGACTGGGACGAAGGCGTCGACGTCGGCGGCCCCCAGGCGCCGTACCGCCAGTCCGAGCGCTACGACATTTACCGCGGAGTCATCGAGCAGCTCAAGGCGAGCGGCCATATCTACGAGAGTTTCGTCACCGGCGAAGAGATCGAGAAGCGTAACCGCGACCTCGGCCGTGACCCGAAAATGGGCTACGACAACTTCGAGCGCGATCTCAGCGAGGAGCAGAAGGCCGCCTACCGGGCCGAGGGCCGCTCCCCGGCGCTCCGCCTGCGGGTGCCCGACACCGAGCTCTCCTTCGATGACCTCGTGCGTGGCGAGATCACCTTCCCGGCCGGCTCGTTTAGCGACTTCGTGGTCGTGCGGCCGAACGGGCATCCGCTGTACCCCTTCGTCAACCCGGTCGACGACGCGCTCATGGGCGTCACCCACGTGCTGCGCGGCGAGGACCTGCTCTCGAGCACCCCGCGCCAGATCGCGCTGTACCACGCGCTCATCGACATTGGCGTGACCACCTTCGTGCCGCGCTTCGGTCACCTTCCCTACGTGATGGGCGACAAGAACAAGAAGCTCTCCAAGCGCGACGCGGAGGCGAACCTCTTTCTGCACCGCGACCGTGGATTCATTCCCGAGGGCCTGCTCAACTACCTCGCGCTGCTCGGTTGGTCGCTCTCGCACGACCGCGACGTGTTCTCCATCGACGAGTTCACGGCCGCGTTCGACGTCGTCAACGTCAATCCGAACCCGGCCCGGTTCGACCTCAAGAAGGCAGAGTCCATCAACGGCGACCAAATTCGCCAGCTCGAAGCGGATGACTTCGCCGCCCGCCTGGTTCCCTACCTGGTGACCGCCGGCGTGCTCGGCGAGACCCCGAGCGCCGCCGACCTGGCCCTGCTCGCCGAGGGCGCCCCGCTCATCCAGGAGCGCATCGCGCTGCTCGGCGAAGCGCCCGCCATGCTCGGTTTTCTATTCGTGACCGGTGCTGAGCTGGTTCTCGAAGCGGATGCCGTAGCCTCCCTCCCGCAGAACGCCGCCGACATTCTCGGCGCAAGTCGTACCGCCCTGGAAGGTATTCCTGCAGCGGAATGGACCACCGACCGGGTGCACACGCTGCTCGCCGAGATCCTCATCGAGGGCCTGGGACTCAAGCCGCGTGTTGCTTTCGGACCGCTGCGCGTCGCACTGTCGGGTCGCAAGATCTCCCCGCCGCTGTTCGAGTCGATGGAAATTCTCGGGCAGGCTGAAACTCTGGATCGCCTCGATCGGGCATTGGCGGTAGTGACGGCCGCCTGACCGTGTGGCCGGAGGGGCTTCGACTCGCCGGGGGACACCTCGGTTTGGCCTCTCCAGCCCAAGTGGGCTAGGCTACTACTCGGCCCGATCTTCGGATTAGGCATTGGGGTATGGTGTAATTGGCAACACGGATGATTCTGGTTCATTTGTTCTTGGTTCGAGTCCAGGTACCCCAGCACTAGCAGGCGCAGGATTCCGCGGCGAAATCGACTATCGCCCACCCTGACCGAAAGGCCTGAAACAGGCTCTGTGACCAGAAACAGACCAATAACCTCCTTCTGTAGGGGGTTGGGCGCTCTGTTGCCCGGGCAAATACGGGCTCGTCGCGGCATAGTCGGGCTGCTCACGGCATTCGCCGTGCACCTGTTGTGCATGGACGCGACAACGCAAATCACTCCGACGTTTCTCACCCAGCGCGAGCTTTCCGAGCTGCTGCGAATGCCCGAGCGCACGCTCGAGGACTGGCGCCTGATGCAGACCGGGCCGCCCTATATCAAGCTCGGCCGGCTCGTGCGGTACGACGTTCACGACGTGCTCACCTGGGTGCGTGAGCACCGACATGGTTAGACCCCAGATCCTTGCCGGCGAGCTGGGCAGCATCGTCATCGACGTGCTGCCGAGCGGTAGATACCGAGCACGCGCATCCACTCGCGACGACAGCGGTCGCCTTCACCGCATCGGGGTCACCGCCAGAACCGAGGACGAGGCGCGGGCCGAAGTTCACCGGCAGGCTCGGGCCATGGCTACGGGTGGGGCCGGAGCGCTCTCGCCGTCGAACACGATCGCAGATGCAGTGGAACTTTGGCTGGTTCAGGTGCTCACCCGCGCCAAGGCGGGCAGCCTGTCGTACTCAACCTACGAATCGTACGAGACTACGGCCCGCGTCATCATCGTTCCGCGCTGCGGGGGAGTGCGGCTCGAGCACCTCACCGTCGGTCGCTGCGATCGCATCCTCCAGCGAATTTTGGAGGAAGAAACGATCTCGAAAGCCCGTCGAGCGCGTGCAGTGCTTAGTCTCGTCTGTGGATATGCCGTGCGCGACGATGCTCTGGTGCAAAACCCCGTACGCGACGTACAACGCCTGCCGATGTCACCGCGCAAGGAATCCGCCCTCACGCCGAAGCAGATCACGGGCATTCGCGGGCGCATGCAAGTATGGCGGCTTACACGCGACGACGGACCGCGCCCAAACTACCGTGCACTTATCGACGGCATGGACATCATGATCGGCACTTCACTGCGCGTCGGTGAGTGCATCGGTCTGCGCCGCTGTGACGTCGACATGACAACGCTGCCACCCACCCTCATCGTGAGCGGCACGATCGTGAGCACCAAGGCGCAGGGGACGCACCGCAAGAACTCACCCAAGCGGTCGCGGCAGCGGAGGAGCATTGCACTGCCGTCGATGGCCGCAGCGGCTGTGCGCCGCCGGCTGGCGCTTGCCGAGCCGGATCCGGAGGCGTTCTTGTTTCCGACCAAGACCGGCCGCTCGTTGAGCGTCAGTAACTACGAGCGGTTGCTGCGCGCATTTGTTGAGGATGAACGTTCTAACCTGGTGGAGCTGGGCGTCGACGTCGCCGAGTACACCACGCACATCTACCGGCGTACGGCCGCGACCCTGATCGAGCGGGCGGCAGGGATCACATTGGCCTCTCGACTTCTCGGCCACGCCAACGAGCAGACCACGCGCAACAGCTACGTAGTCACAGCCGCCATGGTCGACCCGGTGACGGCGGAGATTCTCGATGAAGTGCTCGGCGAGTGAGCGATCTCGTTGTCCAGAGGATGGGCACAGATAAACAAAAAAGACTCTCTTGGGGAGACCGCAGAATGCCTGCCCTGGACTACGTGCTCGTTGAATTTAGTCGGCACAGAATAGGATGCACCGCAACGCGGCAGAAATAAAGGAACCGCACGGAAGCGTACTTTTGAATCATGGCAGTTCCTGACGGTCAGATCCTGGCGGCGCTTTTGCTCATGTAGGCGAGGGCTCAAGGGATCGAGCAGTTGAATAGATCCCACCGGTACCGCTGAGACCACTTCTCGCAACCCGTGGGCTGCGAGACACATTGACGAGACAGATCGAGCATGCACGATTGTGGAGAGCGAGGCAGAACGCATTCCTTCCTGTGACCGGGATCGGGGCGTCATTGTCCAAGGGCGACGGATGAGTCGGCGTGTCTCGAAACGTGTGTTTTTACCGGCGTTACCATTTTTGTAGTCAAGGACGGTTGGGAGACATTAAGAGGCGTCAATGGGGAAGCCGAAAGTGTCAAAGCAAGCAATGAACTGTCAATTTGGGGTGTACCCCAACTAGGCGTCAGACGTCCTTATCAAATATTGTCAGAATAGGATCATGTTTTGATTGATAGACACCTCTCCTGGCGGGGTCTTAGACTTCAATCTGACGAAACAGGGGAAGAAGTTGCATGGCGGGTCAACGAGTTGGATATGTGCGAGTGAGCACCCTCGATCAGAACACTGTTCGTCAGCTTGCTGGCGTCGACGTCGATCGGGTGTTTGAGGATAAGGCGTCGGGGAAGGACCAGAACCGGCCCGAGCTGGAGGAGATGATCAAGTTTGTTCGAGATGGCGATACTGTTCTCGTGCATTCCATGGACCGGTTGGCCCGTAACTTGGATGACCTTCGCTTGATCGTGCGCCGGCTGACGGCGAAGAAGGTTCGGGTTGAGTTCGTGAAAGAGCAGCTCTGTTTCACGGGCGACGACAACGCAACGGCGAACCTGCTCTTGAACGTTATGGGAGCGTTTGCTGAGTTTGAGCGATCTTTGATCCGTGAACGTCAACGTGAGGGCATCGCCCTGGCTAAGAAGCGTGGCGTCTACCGCGGCCGTACTCCGTCACTGGACACGGCCCGCGCGGCCGAGCTGCGCGAGAAGGCTGCCGCTGGCGTGCCGAAGTCTGTTCTTGCTCGAGAGTTTGGGGTCAGCCGCGAAACTGTCTATGTCTACCTCCGCGCCGTGGGCTGAGCTGGTTGTAGAGGATTTGGTGTGGTTAGAGGTGGATTCCTGCGGTGTCGGTCAGTTCGACCCAGCGCGTTCGACGGTCGGTGTCTTCTCGGATAGCTGGGGCCGTGGCGTAGACGTCTGCTTCGGATAGGGCGGTCAGGTTGAGCCTGGTGAGGTCGACGATGTCCACGATAGGTACTTGATAGGTGCGGTACGGTCCAAGTGGCGGGGGTTTACCGTACATGAGGGCTGAAGCGCGGACCGTGTCAAGGTCGATGTCGTCTAACTGCGGGCTTTGGTCGAGGACGAACCCGGCAGCGTGAAGAACGGTGGAGCCTTTTGTGGTCGTGGTCCATGCCGCGATCTTCCAGAACGCTTGCGGGATCTTCACGCCGCGATATATCGGATCCTCGGCTGAGAGCACGGGGGCGGTGAAGACGCTGAGGCGGTTACCGTTGGTGCGTGCATAGGTGAGGACGTGGTCCTCGAGGCCGAGCCAGAGTTGTTTCGATTGGTTAAAGGCTGCGGCTTGCGGGGCGGCGTTGGTGTAAGCAAAGGTATCGTAATTCGCTCGCCGGGCTGTCGTTGTGTCACCCCAGACCGGGTCTTGGCGCCGGACGAGGTGCCCGCGATCGAGATCGTTTCTGGCGTAGACGTCCTCCCCGGTCTGTTCGTAGATCGGGATACGCGAGTCGAGGTGCCAGTTGTCGTCTCGGTCAACGGTAGCGAGGTGATCCCCGTCGATGTTGACGCCGGTCGCGATCGCGAGGCGCCGCGCGGGGTCGAGGAGCACGGTGAAATGTGTGTAGAGCAGTTCACGAATCAAGGTTCCCGCCGGAGGGGCCGGGAGCGGCAGACGAGTCGCAAGGAAATCGGCGTTGTATCCAGAAGGATAAAGTAATGCGGCGTTCATGGTGATAGTCAAGCAGCCAGAGCCGACAATTGGGGCTTTCGGATCAATATGGCGGCGTTAAGAGGGGTAGATTCCCCTTCGCCCCTCTGCGTCTTGTGTTGGCTACAGACACGATGTGCCCGAACTGGGGGTACTGCTGTTCCTTGTGGGCTGCATAATCTTGGGAACAGGCCTTGGCTCTCAAGGAGCTGTATGAATAAAGTGATCGTGAAATTACGACGCCGATTTGTGAAATTGCCGGTTTTCGTTCTCGTCAGCGTGAATGGGCGCGGTCAGCTACCCGCCGTCCTCATGGATCCGGTGGATTGCACAGGTCGAGTCATTCACGGTCTGTGGCTGGGCGACAGTGTCGACGACGGGCCTGACGGCACGACGTACTGCAAAGTGAAATGGGTGAGGTGCAGGCGCTGACCAGTAGGTGATCGGCGGTAAGGCCAGAGCCAGAGCCAGAGCCAGAGCCAGAGCCAGAGCAAGAGCCTCAGCTACAAGCGCCAACGTCAGCTCTGCGTCGTTCGAAGCTGTTGAGCTCGAAGATGAATTGTACGGGTGCACAGTCTGGGCTGCCGTCGCCCGCTTGTCTGCCGCGCGCAAAACTGCCCTGACAGCGCATGTTCTCGATCCCATTGCTTTCTTCCGAGACCTTCACACTGGTGTTTGGCAGGATATCCGCCAGTCTGTTCCTGCCGACGAGTTTCATTCACACTTGTCGCTGGCCAGCAAGCGGCACGAAACCTTCCAGTATTCACTGGATGGATCGTCGGCTCATTCCGGGTGAAGGACGACCGGATTCTTCCCATAGCGGGAACCACTCTCGATGCGTGTGCGATGGACCTGACAGCGAAACTCTGGACGCATTGCCGGAAATCACGATCACCGTTTCCGGTGATTTCAATCCGGAAGATGTCAACCTATATGAGGTTCTCTGTCGAATGATTCTACGAATCAATGTAGCCGTGCGTCTTGACATGATTTCTGGGGC